>CAIYES010000517.1 GCA_903925275.1 uncultured Bacteroidales bacterium | reverse complement strand
TCAGTGCAATAGCCTTTTTATATGCTATTTCAGCCTTAACAAATGATTCATTCCTTAATTTGATTGGTAGTAGCGTATCTTCAAATATTTTTTGATAATTTGACCCAAGGGCTCCAAATACGAAATGGTTCGTGCTATCTTTCTGGGAAGCAATAGTTAAGGTTGACAATGCTTTGGGGACATCGTTAAAAAAGATATAAACATTTGATTCCGCTAATGTCAAAACAAGATTATTTGGGTTGACTTTTTGTCCTTCCCTGACAATTTTTAATGCATTGGCAGAGTCTTTTTCTTTAATGTAAATATCTGACAAAGAGCTATATACATCAGGTAATTTATAATTTGCTTTAATTAATTTGAAATAAAACCCTTTTGCTTCTTCGTTTTCATTCGCTAAACGAGCACATAAAGCTGCATTTAACAGATTCAGCGTATCGGTGATATCAACAATTGCAAGCAGTTCTACAGATTTGCCAAAGTTTGACATTGCCTGTTTGAAAAGTTTTCTATTATACTGAGCAGCGGCTGAATCAAAAAAGGTTTTATATGGTTTATCTAATTTCCCCAGAATATCAACATAATATTCCTTTTTAGAATATTCTTTTTTAGGATCTAATTCGAGTGCTTTTTTATAAGATTCCAGCGCTTTTGGTAATGGATTGGGATCAAGGTTCTTATATTTTTCATCAGTTGTCAACGCAATCTCCAGGTATACATTACCCCTGATATACCATGCTTTTACATCCTGTGCTGTACTAGGATCCAAAATACATTGATTGATGGCTTCCAACGACTTATCTAACTTCCCATCTTTTAGGTAATTAGAAGCAGACTGACGAACATTTTTCTGTCCAAAAGCAATGGTAATGGAACTTACCAATACCAGGAATAAGGCAACTTTTTTCATCGATTTGGTTGTTAAAATGATACTATTAAGTTGATTTTTAGCTGGCAAAGTTAAAAAATACCAACTGATTTAATGCTTTCCAGGTATAAATTAATTTTCAGTTTCAGGATCATCTGTTTTATTATTCACAATGGGCTCTTCCTGTTGATCGTAGATATTTTCTCCGCCACTTTCCGTGTTTTCGGAAATCGCTTCATCACCGTTTTCCGGAGCAACTTCGACATCTACCTTAGCAACAGCTGCAATTGAATCCCCATCATCAATTTTTATCAATCGTACCCCTTGTGTTGCTCTCCCCATAACCCTGAGATTGGCCACAGCCATCCGGATTATGACTCCCGAACGGTTGATGATCATCAGATCGTCACTATCGGTAACATCCTTGACGGCAATAACCGGCCCTGTTTTATCAGTAATATTTAACGTTTTTACACCTTTCCCACCTCTGTTCGTAATCCTGTAATCATCGAGGTTTGAACGTTTTCCATAACCATTTTCAGAAACAACAAGTACCTCACTTTTTTTATCAACCGGGATACAGATCATCCCGACAACTTCATCATCTGCACCCGGAATCGAAATCCCGCGTACGCCTGCAGCATTGCGTCCCATCGGACGAACGGTTTTTTCGTTAAACCGGATCGCCCTGCCCGATCTCAGGGCCAATACTACCTCGTCTGTACCTTGTGTCAGTTTGGCTTCTAGCAACTGATCGCCTTCGTTTATGGTGATCGCATTGATGCCATTCAGCCGCGGACGTGAATAAGCTTCTAACGAAGTTTTCTTAATTGTGCCTTTCCTTGTAGCTAAAATGATAAAGTTTGAGGAGATGTATTCTTCATCTTTTAAATTTTTAACATTGATAAATGCCCTGACCTTATCATCAGGTTCAATATTGATAAGGTTCTGGATTGCCCTGCCCTTTGAAATTTTTCCTCCCTCAGGGATCTCATAAACTCTGAGCCAGAAACACTTACCTTTTTCAGTAAAGAAAAGGAGGTAATTATGATTTGTAGCGACAAAAAGATGTTCAAGAAAATCTTCATCGCGGATTTCTGACCCTTTAACCCCACGTCCTCCCCTGTTTTGAACACGGTATTCTGTCAGTGCAGTCCGCTTGATATACCCCATGTGCGAAATCGTGATGACAACATTTTCATCGGCAATTGTGTCTTCTATCCTGAAATCGGATGCAGCAAAAACAATCTGGGATTTACGCTCATCACCGTATTTTTCCTTTATTTCCCGCAATTCATCCTTAATAATGCTCATCCTCAGTGATTCATCTGCAAGAATACCCTTCAGATAATCAATCAGCTTCATCAATTCTTCATACTCTGCTTTGATTTTATCACGCTCCAGCCCTGTTAACCGCTGCAGCCGCATTTCAAGAATGGCCTTTGCCTGAATTTCGCTTAACGCAAAACTACTCATCAATCCGATCCTTGCCTCATCAGGAGTTTGCGAACCCCGGATCAAGGTAATCACGGCATCAATATTATCAAGGGCAATGAGTAAACCTTCAAGGATATGCGCCCTTTTCAATGCTTCAGCCAGTTCAAATTTTGTGCGGCGAATCACAACTTCATGACGATGTTCCACATAATGAACGATCATGTCTTTCAGCGTCAGCATCATGGGCCGTCCTCTTACAAGTGCAATGTTGTTCACATTGAAGGAGGTCTGCAATGCGGTCATTTGAAACAACTTGTTCATTACCACATTGGTTATCGCATCGCGTTTAAGTTCATACACTATGCGAACTCCATTACGGTCCGATTCGTCACGGATGTCTGATATTCCATCAAGCTTTTTATCATTGACCAGGTCGGCGGTTTTCTTGATCATTTCAGCTTTGTTGACCTGATATGGAACAGAATTGACAATAATCATGTCTTTTCCATGTGCATCCTGTTCAATTTTAATCTCACCGCGCATGACAATTCTTCCTCTTCCTGTCTCAAAAGCATCTTTTACACCATCATATCCATATATTGTACCACCGGTAGGAAAATCAGGGGCTTTGATAAATTGCATTAATTCAGGGATTGTAATGCTTCTGTTGTCAATATAGGCAATGATCCCGTCAACGACTTCAACCAGATTATGTGGAGCCATATTGGTAGCCATTCCGACAGCAATCCCGGATGCACCATTAATTAATAGGTTCGGGATACGTGATGGCATCACAGTCGGTTCCTTCAGTGTATCATCGAAATTCAATTGATAATCAACGGTATCTTTTTCAATATCCGCAACCATCTCTTCAGCAATCTTTTGCAATCGAGCCTCCGTGTAACGCATGGCTGCAGGATTGTCACCATCCATAGAACCAAAGTTCCCCTGACCATCGACCAAAGGGTAGCGCAAACTCCAATCCTGTGCCATTCTTACCATCGCGTCATAAACGGAAGTATCACCGTGAGGATGATATTTCCCGAGCACCTCCCCTACTATCCTTGCCGATTTTTTGTATGCTCTGTTGGCTAGAACTCCCAATTCATACATCCCAAAAAGCACCCGTCTGTGTACCGGTTTTAATCCATCCCTGACATCGGGCAGCGCTCTTTGTACGATCACCGACATTGAATAATCAATGTAGGCAGTCTTCATCTGATTTTCAATATTGACCTGAACTATCTTTTCTCCCGATTCCATTTCGTCTCGCACCATTAGTTATTTGTTTAATTTTCAGGTAGATAAAATATACATTTAGATGTTACGAAGGTAACAAAAATCCGGATGTAAACCATGGGAAAAACCTTATTTATTTTATTCTCTTACTAACATGAGACTGTTAATAAATTAAGGTTCTTTCGCAATAATTGTTTAATTTCGATCGTACTTTTGGGGGGCTTGACAATTTTACCGTTTACAAGTATGGTTCGATTTTTGTCATAAGCTTAACCTTATAATGTAAATGAATATATTATGGAAGCAAAATTTTCACAACGTGTCAAAGACGTTTTGATATACAGCCGTGAAGAGGCTCAGCGCTTAGGCAATGATTATATAGGTTTAGAACACTTGTTGCTGGGAATAATCCGTGAAGGAGAAGGCCTGGCCATCCGGATTTTACGGAATCTTGGCGTTGATATTGCCGAGATAAAGAAAAAGGTTGAACTTGCTGTCGCCAGTCACAAGGAGAAACTTTCAGGTGGCGACAATCTTCCGTTAATCAAACAGGCGGAGCGTGCCTTAAAGATCACTTATCTGGAAGCAAAACTTTTCAATAGCGAAATGATTGGCACAGAACATCTTTTATTGGCAATCCTTAAAGATGAGAACAATCTGGTAACAAAGACTTTTTTAATTTACGCCGTGAATTATGATACCGTGAAGGATGAACTCAAAGCAATTTTAACGAGTGGAACTGAGGAACCTCGCTTTGATCCCCAGGATATCATTCCAAAGGACGATGAGGATGAGGATCCTGAAGAAACCGGGAAAAGTTTCAGCGGAAACCCAAAGAAACCTCAGGATTCAAAATCAAAGACGCCGGTTCTCGATAATTTTGGCCGCGACATCACCAAGGCTGCCGAAGAGGGTCGCCTCGACCCCATCGTTGGCAGGGATAAGGAGTTGCAACGTATTGCGCAAATATTAAGTCGTCGCAAAAAAAACAACCCGATTTTAATCGGAGAACCTGGTGTCGGAAAATCGGCAATTGCTGAAGGCCTGGCACTGCGGATTGTTCAACGGAAAGTTTCACGTGCATTGTTCAACAAACGTTTGGTTTCACTCGACCTCGCATCGCTTGTTGCAGGAACAAAATACCGCGGTCAGTTCGAAGAACGTATGAAAGCAGTTTTGAATGAACTCGAGAAGAATCCAAACATCATCGTGTTTATTGATGAAATTCATACGATCGTCGGAGCCGGTAATGCGTCCGGTTCACTGGATGCTTCGAACATGTTTAAACCAGCATTGTCCCGTGGTGACATCCAGTGTATCGGAGCAACCACCCTGGATGAGTACCGCCAGTATATTGAAAAGGATGGAGCGCTTGAACGTCGCTTTCAAAAAGTATTGGTCGATCCCACTTCCCCGGAGGAAACAATCGAAATTCTGCACAACATCAAAGAAAAATATGAAGACCATCACCTGGTAAAATATACCGATGACGCAATCAAAGCATGTGTAATGCTCACAAACCGATACATCACCGACCGTTATCTGCCTGATAAGGCTATAGATGCCCTTGATGAGGCAGGAGCCCGCGTTCATATTTCAAATATCAATGTTCCGGAAGAAATTGTGAATGTTGAAAATCAAATCGAAGAGACACGAAAAAGGAAAATGTCTGCAATCAACAGCCAGAAATTTGAAGAAGCTGCTGACCTGCGTGATACTGAACGTAAGCTTCAGGACAGCCTTGAAAGAGAGAAAAAAAAGTGGGAAGAGAATGCCAAATTGAACCGCCAAACGGTTTCAGAGGAAAATGTTGCAGAAGTTGTTGCCATGATGACAGGTATTCCTGTTCAGAGAATTGCAAAAAATGAAAGCGACCGACTTATCAATATGGAGACTGAACTGGAACATTCGGTCATCGGACAAAACGAGGCTATTAAAAAAGTGGTCAAAGCGATTCGTCGCAACCGGGCCGGACTTAAGGATCCGAACAAGCCAATCGGAACTTTTATTTTCCTTGGTCCTACCGGAGTGGGCAAAACACATCTTGCAAAAGTTTTATCAAAATATCTGTTCGATACTGAGGATGCGCTTGTTCGAATCGACATGAGTGAATACATGGAAAAATTTGCAGTTTCGCGCCTTATTGGCGCTCCTCCGGGTTATGTCGGTTATGAAGAAGGGGGACAACTTACAGAAAAAATTCGTCGTCGCCCATACTCTATCGTGCTTTTAGACGAAATTGAGAAAGCACATCCTGATGTTTTTCATTTACTACTTCAGGTTCTTGACGATGGGATGCTGACTGATAGTTTCGGACGAAGGGTGGATTTTAAAAATACCATTGTAATCATGACCTCAAACATTGGTTCCCGACAACTGAAGGATTTTGGCCAGGGTGTAGGCTTTGCAACCTCTGCAAAACAGGCTGCCAGCAGCGAATATGCAAGAGGTGTCATTGAAAATGCACTTAAAAAAGCATTTGCTCCGGAATTCATCAACAGAATTGACGACGTAGTTATCTTTGACTCACTTGAGCGGGAGGATATTCACAAAATTATTGATATCGAACTTCAACTCTTGTTTAAGAGAACGAAGGATCTTGGCTATCAAATAGTCATTACTTCTGCTGCAAAAGATTATATTGCCGAAAAAGGATGGGATGCTCAATTTGGTGCACGTCCGCTGAAACGTGCAATACAGAAATATGTGGAAGATACTCTTGCCGAGGAAATAATTAAAACTAAATTATCTGAAAATGATGTGATTACAGTCGATTATGATGCTGTAAAAGAAGAAGTTGTTGTAAATGTAACAGTTGTCGAAAAATCAGAACCTGTCCAATAGTTCTTCATTTCTAAACGCATTCACATTGATTTCAGACTGGGTATCTCCTGCCAAAAATAATTCTGTAAGGATTTTATTTGTTGTTTCATCCCCACTGAAAAGATATTTAATTGATATTGAGAATCCATTATTTTCATAATTCAGCATATTACCTGTTGAATCCTTAATATAAAAGACCTCTTTATCAATTGGAGCCCCATTCAGATACTTTGAAGAAAATGTTCCGGCCATATTGGCCGGTTTTAAACGCAAAAGATCTGAGAATAAAAATTCACCCATAATAAAACGATCATTCAGAAAGAAGAACATTGATTTCATCCTCAGACCTTGAAGTGTTTCTCCATACCCAATTACCATAAATTTCAAATCATTAAACGCTACAACCTTCATGCAATCTGGTTTCCCTTTAATCTTAAATAGATTTTTGGAATTTGTCATAAAGGGAATTTGTCCATAATCAATGGTAGTATTGGTTTGGAACTCCTGCGAATTTTTGATCTTCCTGAAAAATACCATGAGGTGCATTGTAATCTCATCCTTTATGCATCCGTTGTAAGGACTCCTGATGTTATTTTCTTTAAAAAAAGTCAGAAACTCAAAGCTGTAACGGCCATAAACCAGTGCAATATACCGCAAACGTATCATTTGGACTACCCTTTTCCTTAAAAATACAAATAACAGGGCAAAAAGGAAAATAGATACCACCGAAAAAACCAGGGTAAAAATATTCGGATCAAACAGGAAATTATCTTTTGCAGAACCTGCAAGAAGAATTGCTGAAATATTTGAAGTCAGGATCGTCAATTTATTTTTATTCTTGCGAAATTACTAAAATTTGTAACAATTATCTTCGATTAATTTTTCAGCAATCGCTCTCCTTGCCTCTTTCACATTGATACCAGCAACATTTGTCAGGGTTTCAACAGCATTCTTATATTTCGAAGATGTGGTTGAATCAGTAAAAGAGTTAATTGCGTCCAGGGCAGGCTTTCTGATCTTATCGGCGGCGTCATAAACAAACACATCCAACATTTTGCGGTAAATGTTTGAAGAATCAACTCCATTGAGAAATTCCATTTTCTGAATCCTGAGTGCCATTGCCTCGGCCACGTAGGTTGGAATAATCATGTCTGTAAGATTGTTCAATACCTCTTGCTCCATGATTAATTTCTTGTCAAAATATTTCGAAACTCCATGTATAAGAATGAGAATCAGATTCTTAAAGTTTTTAATATTTCTTAGTTTTTCTTCAAAATATGATTCCCCATCTTTATGGTTACCGGTAAGTCCTTCAAGGTTTGCAACCAGTGCCTCTGCTTGGCCAAAAAGGTCGAAATCGCCCTTCATGGCTCTTTTCATAGTAGTATCTACAACAAGCAGTCTGTTGATCTCATTGGTACCTTCAAATATCCTGTTGATCCTTGAATCGCGATAACCTCTTTCAACAGCCATTTCGGCCGAATACCCCATACCACCATGTATCTGAACAGCTTCATCAACAATAAAATCAAGCACTTCAGAACCATATACTTTTAGTATGGCTGCTTCAACGGCATAGTGGCTAATGCCTTCCATTGATGCTTTGCCTTTGTCCATACCTGAAGCCTTATTAGTTTCAATAAGGTCCTCAATGTCTTTACTTAACCGGTATACGGCTGATTCCAGGGCAAAAGACCTGATAACCTGCTCGGCCAGTTTATGCTTGATTGACCCAAATGATGAAATAAATACACCAAATTGCTTCCGCTCATTTGCATATTTTACAGAATCACAAATGGCCTTTTTTGAGGCGCCCAATACATTTGCACCAAGTTTAATGCGTCCCATGTGCAGAATGCTTAAGGCAATTCTGAATCCTTCACCACGGTTTCCGATAAGGTTTTCAACAGGAACTTTAACGTCGTTATAAAAGATTTGGGCTGTTGATGATCCTTTGATCCCCATTTTATGCTCATCCGGGTTGACAACAACACCCGGGAAATTGCGTTCGACAATAAAAGCACTCAGTACCCTGTCTCTGTCAATTTTTGCAAAAACCACCTGGGTATCAGCAAATCCTGCATTGGTGATCCACATTTTCTGACCATTTAAAATGTAGTATTTTCCATCGTCAGATAAAACAGCGCTTGATTTTCCGGAATTGGCATCACTTCCGGCACCGGGTTCGGTTAAACAATATGCTCCTATCAATTCACCTGTGGCAAGTTGTGTCACATATCGCTGGCGTTGATCCTCGTTGCCATAATACATAATCGGCAAAGTTCCAATACCAGTATGAGCCATAAAAGCGACGGAGAACGAATTTCCTGCACCAACCACTTCAGCAGCAAGCATTTGTGTAATGAATGATTGTCCGAATCCTCCATATTCTTCAGGAATTGCAATTCCCATTAAGCCCAATTCGCCTGCTTTCTTCAGGATACTTTTCATCAGATTGATATCCGGTGAATCAATTTTATCTATGTTCGGATAAACTTCAGTATCGAGAAAATCCTGAATTGTTTGTGCAATCATTTTCTGTTCTTCATTGAATTCTTCAGGAATAAAAATATCCTTTGCATTAATCTCATCAACGAGGAATTCTCCACTTTTAAGTACTTTTTTGTTCTCCATTTCTATTGTTTTATTATTTCTTAAAGATTAAGTGACTGTACAATTAATTCGGCGATATCATAATTTTTAATTTCTTCTTCCCTGTTTTTGTATTTAATCCCGTCGGTAAGCATTGTCATGCAAAAGGGACAGGCAGTGGCAATAATTTTTGCATCTGTCTGCAGTGCTTCTTCAGTACGTTCAAGATAAACTTCCTTGTTTCCCTTTTCTGCTTCTTTAAACATCTGGGCACCACCAGCTCCACAACAAAATGCAAAGCTTCTATTTCTTTTCATTTCCACCAAATCAGCCGTAATGCTATTCAGGATGGTACGGGCTTCAGCGTAAATACCATTGGAACGCCCCAGGTAGCAAGGATCATGGTAAGTGATGCAAACACTTGATAATGAAAGTGGATCAATTTTAAGTTTTCCATCAGACATACACTGTTCCAGGAACTGAAGGTAATTGATTGCCTGAAAATCTGCTCCAAGATCAGGATATTCATTTTTAAAAATGTTGTAACAATGGGGACAGATTGTGATTATTTTCTTTATTCCATATGATTTAAAAAGCGCAATGTTGTGAAGTGCC
>CAIYES010000516.1 GCA_903925275.1 uncultured Bacteroidales bacterium | reverse complement strand
TATAGTTACTGTCCTCCTTCTTCTTGCAGCCTGTGTTTAATAAAAATAGAAAACTCATGATGATCAATGAGCCAGTCAGGGATTTAGTTTTTGTTCTCACGACAGTGGATTTAGGTTAACATTGTATGAATAGTGGTGATGCGTTAATAATCTTAATATTTAGCAGAAATAGCTTTTTGATATTATTTCTTAAACGGTTTCCCGCAATTCTTTATTTTTTCCTTCATAATTGGTGTCAGCATTTTGATCATCTCAGCATTGTAGGATACCGAACCGGTTTCAAGGGGAACTGGTGCCATGCCATAAATTTGATTTGATGCGATCGCGTACTTGCGACCAATTGCAGCCAGGGGATGGTTTGTCATGTCTACGTCTACATTGGTGGTGATAATCGAGATGGTATTATCCTGGTTGCGCACAATGTCGAATGTGCGGAATTGCTCCGGGAATTCTCTGGTTGACTTGGTTTCAACCTCCCAGAATCCGTATTCAGGCTTTTCAGGGTTTTTCGAAGGGATTGCAGTAACATTATTCAGATGACGATGACCGGATACCCAAAGGATCAGGTTCGGGAATTTTTGCAGCTGATTGACAAGACTATCTTCATTGTCGTAGCAGCCGCTCACCGAGATCCAGGAAAACGAATCAGGAGGCTTGACGACATGAATGGGAACATGAGCTGCAATGATCATCAACTGGTTTTTGCTCACCTGAGGAGGGGTTAATGGTCCCCCCGTCCATAATTTTAATAAACCAGTCCAGTTCGTTTTTCTGTGTATTGTTGGCAATATCCCCGAGCGCAAGACCCAGGTCGAATTGTCTCTCATTGTCAAGGTTATTAATAGTTTGTATGGCCGCATCGAAATCATGCGTAGTGTAGAGAATCAAGGGCGAATAGCATCCGATGCCTCCCCCTCCGATCAGGGTTGCATAGAAAATGGTTTGGCAGGGAGATTCTTTATTCGTTATATGATTATCCGTAAGGGTGAAAAAATGGAGAAGGTTGGCCGCAGGTTTTACCGATTCTCCGTTATATCCTGCCGGCATAAGATCCAGCCGTTTCTGGCAGGGGAGGCCCGGCCCGTAAGTGAACTGGCCATACCCATACTGGTCAAATTTTGAAACATCATGGATACCAACAGATGGAAAAGTGGGTACCGGCACGGGTATCAGGGTCCTGTCCAATGTGGTCATAACCTTTGAACCAATAATGCTGTAATTTGAATCATCGCATTTCCTGCAGCCGCCAAAAAAAATACCGAAGTTAAAACGATCACTGAAATGTTCCTGAGTAAGTGTTGTCGTTTCATAGTAAGGAATTTTTAGTTGCTCAATGTGTTTTTTCTGCTGTTAAAAATATAACAATCTTAATTAATACCAAAATTATTTTTTAGTCAACCCATGGCAAATGAAAAAATGTGGATTGTGAACGACGGATCATTATCTGCAAGTACAATCGTATACCATTCATTTTCAACATCACTAAGCGCAATGAAAATTTTAACTCCCTGCCGGCTTACTCAAATGGCAAAATGCAAAATGGCAAAACAGTTTTCACCATTTCACCATTTCACCATTTCACTTTTTTTTGATAGCGGGATCGCCAATTATACCAAGCCGCATTGAATTCCTGAAAGCCAGCAGTTCACGAATGAGCATTTCAAGATTAAGAACTGCCAGGAAGATCAAGATTTGAGTTAAATTATTTCTTGGATTATAGTGAGTATCTGACCAACTTAAGCCGGTTAATCTCTGACAGGGAGTATTTTTAGCTGTGAAGATACAGAAATAATTTTTTTTGTAATTTGCAGTCAAAATCCTGTGCATGTATAATTGATGAATTTTGATAATAGAAAAATATCGGATCAATATTGTTGAAATAACATAAAACGTCTTATGAAACGAACAGCCCTTGCATTCATCCTGATCCTATCCTCATTTTCCTGTTTAACTGCTCAATGTGTTGTCAAAATTCACGATACCCTGGCAGTCTTTTGTGGTGATTCCGTGCAGATACCTACGACCCTGGAACCCGTTTTTGTCAGTAGCCCAACCACCAATACGCTGAACCAGGTCTGGTTCTATGATGCATCCCACGGTTTTATTGCCGGGGAAAATGGCACTTTTCTCAGGACAACGGATAGCGGTCAGAATTGGGAACTTACGACTTTTCTTCCTGATCAGAACTGGAAATCTGTTGCTTTCACTTCTCAACAAACCGGGTTTATGGTATCGGCCGGCGGAAAAATTGCCAAAACGACGGATGGAGGCGTCACCTGGACTGTGATTTTCGATGACCCGGCAATGCATTTCACCAGGGTCAGGTTTATCAGTGCAACAACAGGATTTGCCATCGGGGCGCAAGGACTCATCCTGAAAACCATAGATGGCAATACATGGAACGCTATCTCTTCAGGGACTTCAGCCCGGTTGAATGATATTGTATTTGTGAACCATGTAAAAGGCTTTATCGCCGGGGACTATGATTACGTGAATAATATAAATATTTTCCTCACCACCGCTGACGGCGGGAACAGCTGGGTGAATTCAGTTGTTGAAGCAGGATACAATATGTTTACAAGTATTGCATTTGCCAATGAAAATGTGGGCTATGTTTCCGGGAGTTATAACACATTCAGGACGATTGATGGTGGGACCAGCTGGGAACCTGTCTGCTGGCCGGCAGATGTCTGTATTGCCAATCAGGATGATTCTACTGTTTTTCTCTGTAATTTCAGTGACATTTACAAATTCACCGTTAGCAGTTTTGTGCCGGAGGATTTTGCCAGCGTCTTCCCCAGGACACTTCATGACATTACGTGTCCTGATAACGAGTCAATATTTGCGGTAGGCACTACCGGGTTAATCCTGTCATACCATGCCCCGGTTTCTTATAGTTGGTCACCATCCACAGGACTGAATGCGACCAATGTCCCCTCACCGGTGGCAACCCCCCTTCACACAACTGTCTATAAGGTAACCGCCCAGCTTTCGGATGGCTCCTTCTGCACGGACTCAACCCTGGTTGAAGTCTTCAGGGATTGGTATTGGCCTGATCTGTGCATGGTAACGGTTGATTCGGCCACATCCCACAACAGGATTATCTGGAATAAACCCGAGTTATCAACGGTAGATTCACTTTACCTGTATAAAGAAGGTTCCGTTTCAGGCCAGTTTATCAGGCTGGGAGGGTATTCAGCTTCCCTGCCTGGTGAATATATTGATCAACAGTCGAATGCAACAGTCAGTGCGGAACGATATGCCCTGAAAATTCTTGACAAATGCTCGTTTGAATCAGAATTGGGAAATGTGCACAAACCCGTGCACCTGTCCATCAACCAGGGCATCGGATCCACCATTAACTTGATCTGGGAGCCCTACCAGGGAGCCGACGTATTAACCTACAACTTATACAGGAAGGCTGCCGCGGGTAATCCCGAACTTATTGCCTCCGTATCCGGATCAAGCACCCAGTACACAGATCTGAATGCACCCTCGGGTGAGGTTAACTACCTGGTTGAAGCCATGTTGAATGTCACTTGCAGTATCAGAACGGGTGGAACTTCATCATTATCCAATCTGGCCCGGTATTCTTCATATCCTCATGGCATAGGTGATGATGAGTTACCGGATGACTTAAGAATCCCTGAAAACCCTGTAACCGGACACTTTTCTGTTAATGAAAGAAAGCTGCCAGATATTGCCAGTATCTGTTTGTTGTCACTGAATGGCAAACCGGTCGCAGTTTGGAATAATCCATCCATTTCATCTTTTGATATTTCCTGGCTGGCTTCCGGGCTTTATATTTTGAAAATTAACATGAAGATCAACCAAAAATGTTTCATGC
>CAIYES010000515.1 GCA_903925275.1 uncultured Bacteroidales bacterium | reverse complement strand
TTTAAAAAATTCAAGGAAAAAGTCGACTGGACACCTGCGAAAAGAGATATCACCGTACTCTCCGCCATCTGGTTAGGATATGCACTTTTTCAGTTTGTCAATCCGGAAGTCAGAGACCGGCAGGCGTGGTTGGCCGGAATGCGGGGTATTTCCCTCTATATGATGCTGATAGTGCCGCTTGTGTTAATGTTTATCGACAATATGCGCAAAATCGACATTTTTTTTTATGTCTGGGGAGGATTTGCCGTGTTGGCAACCATGAAAGGAATTATGCAACTGACCATAGGGGTAGATCCCTGGGAAAAGGCCTGGCTCGACGCTGGTGGTGCCGTAACGCATATCATCTTCGGGAAACTTCGTGTTTTCTCTTTTTTAAGTGATGCTGCGCAATTCGGGTCAAACCAGGGATATACGGCAGTGGTATTCACCATCGTTGCATTATCCGAGAAGATCTGGCAAAAAAAAATGTTTTTTCTTGTTGTTGCTATACTGGGATTTTATGGCATGTTAATTTCCGGAACCAGAGGAGCTATCAGTGTCCCTTTAGGCGGTTTTTTACTCTATTTCGTTTTACGCAAAAACTGGTATGTGATGATATCAGGATTCGTTTTGCTGGCGGTGGTATATATCTTTTTCAAATATACGATGATTGGGCAGGATAATCAGCAGATCAGGCGAATGCGGTCGGCATTTGATCCAAACGATCCTTCTCTTCAGGTACGATTAGCCAATCAAAAAAAGTTGAGTGCATACCTTGCTTCCAGGCCTTTCGGGGGCGGAATTGGCCATGCCGGCGTGAAAGCCCAGAAATATCTTCCTAATGCATTTTTATCGCAGGTTGCTACCGATAGCTGGTATGTTCTTATCTGGGCTGAACAGGGAGTTGTTGGTCTTGTGTTGCATCTTTTCATATTATTTTACACCTTGATAAGATCCTCCTACCTGATCATGATAAAGATAAGGGATCCGGTACTAAAAATGAGGATGACGGCACTTACTTCAGGAATGGCGGGGATCATGATAGCTTCGTATGGCAATGCAGCACTGGGTACAATGCCTACTGGAATGCTGATATACACCTCCATGGCGCTTATGCTCAATGCACCTTTTCTGGACAACCAGATGCAGCCTGCAAAAGAGCCAGAAGTTTAACATTCAGTACAGTAGAGAAAATGCTATTTTTTCTTTGATAATGAATTTACAAAGAAATCGACAAAAACGCCGGAAAATGCCTGAAGCGTAACGATCAACTCACTTGCTTTTGAACGTGCGGGTATTAGCTTTTTGATCATCTCGCTGTCCCAATATTGCGTAAAATATTTGAGGATCTCCGGATCGGTTGGTTCTACAATGTATTCAAATTTATCATCCCACTCGATGGCAACATTAAAAAGCCTGGGGTTATTACGTTTCAACATTTTATAGGAGATGGAAATACCGGGCAGATAATGAAGGAAAACATCGCTGATATCGAATTCTGCATGACGGAAAACCTTCTTTTTTTCAACCATTACAATTTTTCGATCAATTTCCAGAATCAGCCATCTGTGTGATTCTTTCGGAAACAGGTACTCGCCAAAAAGGCATGGTGCTTCAAGGTATCCCCGCCTGGCAACACGCATATGTTCATCAAGGAATTTTGCCGGGTTGTCGACATGTTCAAGTACCTGATTTGAAATAACATAATCAAATTCTTTATCTTTAAATGGCAGATTCTCGCCATCGGCCTGCATGAACTTTTGGTTTCTTCGGACCTTGATATCACCCGAACGGTGATAATTGGAATCGATGAACTTGTCGACAATCACATTTGAACGCGGATGAGGATTATGACCACCGCCAACTTCCAGGACATTATCGTTTTTACCGATCTTTAAATCACTTCTTGATTTTGGATTTCTGATTTTCATATTTCAGGGTTTTAAGTTCACTGAATAAATCGATTTGCATCAATAACCTTTACAAAGTAAGTGATTTTTTTTAATGATATAACTAAATGTGCAACACATGCAAACAAATATATAAAATCGGGGTGTAATAGTATTTCAGGTTGTTATAAATTATTATATTTGTAATGATTGTTCTTTCAGGGAATTTTGAATGGGACTAATTTATTAATTTTCAATTCATTATCATGGTACATCGTTAAAATTTAACCGGTAATTAATTTCTGAACCATGGATTATCCGCTTGTTTCGATCATTTCCATCAATTATGACCACCCCGAAGTTACCTGTGAGCTTCTCACCTCCCTGCGGAAAATAACCTACCGTAATATTGAGATCATTGTGATTGATAATGCCTCGCCAAATGATGATCCGGCAATAATCAAACAAAATTTCCCGGAGATCAGATTCATACAAAGCAAAGAAAATCTTGGTTTTGCCGGCGGAAACAACCTGGGAATCAGGCAGTCAAATGGAAAATACGTTCTGTTTCTGAACAACGACACAGAGGTTGATCCGGGATTTCTTGAACCTTTGGTGGCAAAATTTGAATCGAACACCCTGGTTGGCGCCATCAGCCCTAAGATTAAATTTTTCCACAGCCCCGACACCATTCAGTTTGCCGGTATCTCGGCTTTTAACCCCTATACCATCCGTAACCGGGGGATCGGGTTCGGCGCAACTGATCTTGGTCAGTTTGACTCTGATTATCAAACAGATTTCGTGCATGGCGCCTGCATGATGGTTCCAATGGAGGTTATTCACAAAGTGGGACTGATGTCAGAATGTTATTTTCTTTATTATGAAGAGCATGACTGGGCTACGCGGATTAAGGAAGCAGGATATCAACTATGGTATATTCACAATTCAACGATACTACACAAGGAATCGATCTCAACCGGCAAGGTTAGCTCATTGAAGATCTATTATATGAACAGATCACGTTTACTCTATCTGCGGAGAAACATTCATGGCATACAGTTTTTCATTGCCCTTCTTTACCAGTTATTTATCTCGATTCCGAAAAACGCAATCAGCTTTCTGATACGCGGATATCCCGGTCATTTTCATGCATATCACAGGGCTGTGTTGTGGCATCTGAAACATTTATTTTCAAAGCAAATTCATGAACAACCCACTATGTAATGTTAAACGTTCGATAATCCTGTAAACAATGAACCAACCCTTCGTCATTGTATTTAATGCGATCCAATTAGTCGTTTTCATTCCATTGGCACTGGCTACCCTGTATATCTTTGTTTATGCTGTTGCCGGTTTATTTTACCGCCAGCCCCCCTATCCTTTCAAGCCCGGTTTGAGAAAAATAGCTGTCCTCATTCCCGGATATAAAGAGGATGAAGTGATTGTTGAAGTTGCAAAAGAGGGATTGCTTCAGGATTACCCGAAAGATTATTACGATGTGATTATCATTGCCGATTCGTTTCAGGCGGAGACGATTTTAGCACTGAAAACCTTGCCAGTCAAGGTGATCGAAGTTAAATTCGACAAGAGTACCAAATCAAAAGCGCTGAATAAAGCGATGGAGCAACTGCCTCCTGATTACGACATTGCCGTGGTGCTTGATGCAGACAACCTCATGGCGCCCGATTTTTTAAGCAAAGTCAATGCAACTTTTGAAAAAGGATACTATGCGCTGCAAGGACACCGGAAGGCAAAAAATATGGATACTTCCCTTGCTGTCCTCGATGCAGTGAGTGAAGAGATCAACAATCATATCTTCCGCAAAGGTCACCGTGTGGTTGGCCTTTCATCGGCCATCATTGGTTCGGGGATGGCATTCAGCTATCCGTTTTTCAAAGAACTTATGTCGACGGTAACGGCAATCGGGGGCTTTGATAAGGAAATTGAACTGAAATTGCTGAAAGAGCGCCACACGATCGCTTATCTTGACGATGCTGTGGTATTTGATGAAAAAGTTCAGAAGGCTGAGGTATTCAGCAATCAACGGCGACGCTGGCTTTCAGCCCAGTTAATTTATTTCCGCCGGGATTTTCTTTCAGCACTGAAAGACTTGATAACAAAAGGAAATATTGACTATTTTGATAAGGCCATTCAGTTTATTCAGCCCCCCAGAATTCTCCTGCTCGGAAGTGTATTTCTCTTCGGAATCTCCTTCATTGTCCTGAACTTCATCTTCAGAAATGATCTGTGGTACAATATTTTATGGATTTCCCTGGGAACATCCTGCCTGATCGCATTTTTTTGTTCAATCCCAGGATCATTTTATAACTTAAAAACGTTGAAAGCCTTATTGAGCCTGCCTCAGGGAATGCTTCTTATGCTGGGTTCCCTGCTAAAAATAAAGGGAGCAAACAAACAATTCATTCATACAAAACACACTTCCGGCAAAAACATTAACAAGTGAAACGACCAATGCATTAATAACCAACCTATGAGAATCGGGATCGAAGGGCAACGACTTTTTCGCAGCAAAAAACACGGTATGGATATGGTTGCGCTGGAATTGATCCGCAACCTTCAAAAAATTGATCAGAAAAACGAATATGTCATTTTTATCAAACCTGATGAAGACGACACTTGTTTGAAAGAGACCAGCCGTTTTCAGATTGTCAGGCTCGAAGGAGGGTTTTATCCTTTGTGGGAGCAAATTTCCTTGCCCAAAGCAGCTAAAGATGCCGGTTGCCAGATCCTGCATTGTACCAGCAATACCGCACCTGTAAATACTTCCATCCCGCTGGTGGTAACGCTGCACGACATTATCTACATGGAAAGCAGTTATGGACAGATTCTCAGCGGCAGCGGAACCACCTACCAAAAGTTTGGAAATGCCTACCGGAGGATGATCGTGCCAAAGGTCGTTCGGAAAAGCAGGAAAATCATTACAGTATCTCATTTTGAGAAAGACCGGATCGGTGAATTCTTTGGAATGAAGGGAGATTCAAGGCTTGAAGCCGTTTATAACGGGGTGAGCGAACATTTCAAACCAGTAACCGATGGTTCAACATTGCAACGGGTAAAGGAGAAATATCATCTTCCCGACCATTTCTTTTTCTTCCTTGGTAACACCGACCCAAAAAAAAATACAAGGGGAACCCTGAAAGCCTATTCCGATTTTCTTAAACAGCATGGAGGAGATACACGTTTAGTCATGCTTGATTACGACCGTGTTGAACTGGAGAAAATACTCGGGGAGATCGGCGATCAAACATTAGCAGACCGGATTGTACTCACCGGCTATGTGGTAAATACCGATTTACCGGCCATATACAGCCAGTGCTCGGTTTTTCTTTATCCGTCGCTGCGTGAAAGCTTCGGCATTCCTATGCTGGAAGCCATGGCGTGCGGTGTGCCGGTGATCACCTCAAACACATCCTCGATGCCTGAAGTTTCAGGAGATGCTGCACTGCTCATCAACCCATATAATCCAAAAGAAATTACGGATGCTATGATTAAACTTTCAACCGATAATGAACTTAGAAAACAGCTTATGGCAAAAGGTGTCATTCAGGCCGCCAAATTTTCATGGAAGTCCATGGCTGAAAAAGTAATGGAAATTTATTCAGGTATACACTAAAAAGGTAAACATTATGATACAGAACCAGGATATCGTGGTAATCGGGATCCAGCCATGGAACATCGAAATTGGCAGCAATTGCAAGAACATTGCCCAGGAGATGGCGAAACATAACAGGGTCCTCTATGTCAATCACCCGCTCGACAGGATTACAGCCATCAAAGGCAAAAACGTTCCAGCCAACAAGGATCGGATCAATGTACTCAATGGGAAGAAGGACCCCATTGCACAAATAACGGATAACCTGTGGGAATTGAACCCTAAAATGATTGTTGAACCCGTTAATAAAGTCACTCTTAAACCTGTTTTTGACTTTTTCAACCGGATGAACTCGAAGCGGTTTGCAAAAGCAGTAAATATAGCGATCGCCAAACTTGGATTTAAAGATTATCTGTTGTTTAATGATAGCTCCATGTTCCTCGGCAACTACCTGGATCAATACATGAACTTTAAATATAACATTTATTACATCCGCGATAACCTTATCAACAGCCCCAGCCCTTACTGGCACACGCATGGTAAACGGATGGAAGAGTTGCTGATTAAAAAGGTAGATGTCGTTGTAACAAATTCAGTTTACTATTCCGACTATGCAAAACCTTATAATAAGCACAGTTATATGGTTGGCCAGGGTTGCGACACTTCACTGTTTGATTTCAAAGCCCGTGAGATCATTGCGCCTGAAGAGGTAAAGGCAATAAAAAAACCTGTCATCGGGTATGTCGGAGCGCTTACCAAAAAGCGGTTAGATCTCGGACTTATTTCCTTTTTGGCACAATCAAAACCTGATTGGCAGATTGTGTTGGTTGGACCTGAAGATGCTACATTCCTCGCTTCAGATTTACACTCTTTTGAGAATATCCATTTTCTGGGATCAAAACCTCCCGACATGCTGCCGGAATACATCTCCGGATTTGATGTCTGCATAAACCCCCAGGTTATGAATAATACGACCATAGGGAACTACCCCAGAAAAATAGATGAGTACCTGGCGATGGGAAAACCCGTCGTGGCTACGCTTACAAAGGCGATGGAATATTTTAAAGCGTACACATTCCTTGCCGAGTCGAATGACGACTATCTGAAATTGATCCAAAAAGCCCTCGATACCAATTCTAAAGAACTGGCAGAAGAACGCCGGGCTTTTGCTTTGACACATTCCTGGGAGAATAACCTTAAAGAGATATGGAATGCATTGGAAATGGCGACAAAAAAGTGATTTTATTCCTTCCCTGATCCGGATCTAAAAATAGTTTTAACTTTTAAATTTGTCAATTATGTTAGAAAGCAGCCCGAAATTAAAAAAAATCCTTCATTATCTGATGGTCCACCCATACGCAACCCGTCCACGTCTCTGGGTGAGAATTTTTGTTTATCCTTTCATTATTAAAAGAGGAAAAGGATCAATAATCAAAAGGAAAGCCCGACTCGATATTTTCCCGTCAAAAAAATTCTCGATCGGCTACCGTACAATTATTGAGGATTATACCATTATTAACAATGGAATGGGCGACATCATCATTGGCGATCGCTGCGGAATAACTTCGCGCGTAAAACTGGTTGGGCCGGTTAAACTGGGAAACCTTGTTACAATCGGAAGCGGCGCCCAGATTACCGGACTGACGCACAATTTTGAAGATGTTACCCGTCCTATCAAAGACCAGGGTGTTACCCCAAGCATTACCATCGTGGAGGATGATGTGTGGATTGGCGGAAATTCAGTCATCATTCAGGGACTCAGGATAGGAACCCACTGCATCATTGCCTCAGGGAGTGTGGTCACCAGGGATGTTCCCTCCTATTCCGTTGTTGCCGGGAACCCGGCCAGGATTTTAAAACAATTCAATTTTGAAACGAAACAATGGGAAAAACCCGTGTCCAAATAGTTAGGAAACTCCTCTGTTCTCTGCTTCATTCCTGTTCTTTACTGTAATTATCATGAAAAAACTCAAAATCTATTTGCGCTATTTTTTCGAATACCTGAAGCACGGAGATATCCTTTCGATCATTGCATCCATCAGGTACCTTGTGAATAAAACTTCTCATAAAAAAGACAGGATTATTCAAACTTCCATCGGAAAATTTTTCTGCCGGAAAAATACCAATGATTTTCAGTTTGCCAACTATGGATACGAATGGGGTGTAAAAAAATTCCTCCTTGATCACACCAAAGAGTACACGGTTTTCATCGACGGAGGAGCCTGTGTGGGTGATTATTCCATTCTGCTTTCGCGTTTCGGCCTGCGGTGTATTGCATTTGAACCGATGGAAAATAATTTCAAGGTACTTGCCAAAAATCTTGAGCTGAATCACCTGGCTGGTAAAATTACCGCATTTCAATGCGGACTGGGTGAAGAGAACAAAAAGACAGATTTTATCTTTAACCCGGTAAACACGGGCGCTTCCTGTAAATCAACCGATCCCGGCCAGGCGAATTGTCAAGGAGAGATCAGGACTTTCGATTCCCTCCTGCCTGAGCTAAACCTGAGCATAAATGACCGTATCCTTTTCAAACTCGATATTGAAGGCATGGAAACAGAAGCGATCAATGGCGCTGCAGGGTTTATCAGGAACTATCCGAACATTACTTTTGTTCTCGAAGATAAACATACAGGACAGGATCCCATAAAACGAGCGCTGGGTAAAAGTGCCGCCTTTGAATTTGGTATTGTGGATGAATTCAACATTTTTGCAACAAAAATCAATATGCACTCATCTAACTGAAACGCCCATGACCGCCTTAAAAATCACCTTCTGGATCCTTCTTTTCATTGTTTTCTATGCATACATCGGTTATGGGATTTTACTGTTCATCCTGATAAAAATCAAACGGATGGCAGGCCGGAGCAAAACTGAATTCCAAACCGGTTATGAACCTGAAGTTACCTTGTTCATTGCCGCATACAACGAAAAGGATTTTGTGGCTGAGAAGGTGAAGAATTCGCTTGAACTCGATTATCCCAGGGAAAAGCTTCACATGGTATGGGTAACCGATGGTTCCGACGACGGTACACCGGATGTGCTGAAACAATATCAGGGCATTGAGGTTTATCACCTTCCCCAACGCAGCGGCAAGATTGGCGCCATGAACCGTGGGATGCAATTTGTAAAAACTCCGGTCGTGGTATTTTGCGATGCCAACACCATGCTTGGACGAGAATCAATTCGCCGGATCGTGCGACTTTTCAGTGATCCGAAAGTTGGTTGTGTTTCGGGGGAAAAACGCATCTTCAGCAAAGAAAAGGACTCTGCAGCCGGCGCTGGTGAAGGGCTTTACTGGAAATACGAATCCACCCTTAAAAAATGGGATGCTGAACTCTATTCGGTCGTGGGAGCTGCCGGCGAACTGTTCGCAATCCGCACTGAATTGTACCAGGAAGTAGAACGCGACACCCTTCTCGATGACTTTATCATTTCGCTCCGGGTGGCACAAAAGGGTTATACCATTCAGTACGATCCGGAAGCTTATGCCATCGAAACAGCCTCCGCAAACGTTAAAGAGGAGCTTAAACGAAAGATCCGCATTTCGGCTGGCGGCATCCAGTCGGTGATCCGTTTGCGATCGCTGCTCAATATTTTTAGATATGGCACGTTATCCTTTCAGTACATTTCACACCGTGTGTTGCGATGGACCCTGGCTCCGCTTTCGTTATTGCTGATGCTGGTTGCCGGTTTGATACTTGCCTTGCAGGAAGGAATTTTTAATTTCGGCTTGTACAGCATTATTTTCTGGTTGCAGGTGGCATTTTACATCGCAGCGCTGGTTGGCTGGTACCTGGAAAACAGGTCGATCAGGGTAAAGTTGCTGTTTGTACCTTACTATTTTTTCATCATGAACCTCTCAGTTTTCCTTGGATTTAAACGATATCTCAAACGTACACAATCGGTAAACTGGGAGCGGGCAAAACGAGGGAAATGAAAAACCTTATCTTTTCGGGCAAGAAGTTCATCCTTCCATTTCTGTTATTGTCCTGGATTTCATTTCCCGATACCTGTTTTGCCCAAAGAGGTCATTTCATTGTCGATTCACTTACAACAGTGATCGATGCAGCCAATGCGCCCTTTAATACTGTTCTTCCGGGGGATACCATCTTTCTTACAGGCGGAAGAAAGGATTACTTGTTAATCCGCAACTTCCAGGGCGATCCCGGGAATCCGATAACCTTTATGAACAGCACCGGGGCCGTCATTATTGATACCGACCACTATTTTGGAATCTCCGTGGAGAATTGCAGGTATTTCCGGATAACGGGCACAGGTTCGGAGGCGACTTTTTATGGAATTCAGATCAACAGGGTTTCGCGGGGAGCAGGAATCGGTGTCGGGAAGTTAAGTTCCGATTTCGAGCTGGATCATCTTTCGGTAAAAAATGTCCTTTATGGCGCTATTGTCGCAAAAACCGATCCGAGTTGTCTTTATAATTCCACCCGGGAAAAATTCACCCAATACAACACCGTTGTACATGATTGTTATATTTCAAACTCCGGAAATGAAGGAATGTACATAGGCAGCACAAAATATTTTGGCCAGGTTGTGAATTGCAACGGGAAAGATACACTTCTCCTGCCGAGTTTGCTTGATGGCGTGAGAGTTTATAACAACATCGTCGAATCTCCCGGATGGGATGGCATCCAGGTAAGTTCGGCCTCAAACAATTGCCAGGTTTACGACAACCTGATACTGCATGACAGCCAGGACGAACACTATGGCCAGATGGCTGGTATGATGCTTGGCGGCGGATCAAAATGCGATTGCTACAACAATTATATATCCGACGGCAAAGGTATCGGCATCGAAAGTCATGGATTGGGAGGATACAGGATATTCAACAACATTATTGTAAATGCCGGGAAATCTTACAAGCCCTATGATTCCCTCGAATTGAAATTCGGCATCTTTGTAACCGATGTCTCTGTAATCCCTGACTCATCATTTTATATCCTGTTCAACGACATCATCAACCCTAAATCAGACGGAATACGGTTTTCAAGTGTACTCAGCCGGAATAACCTTTTAGCTTCGAATGTTATCATCAATCCCGGAAATTTTGACTATTACGAACATGGAAATACCAGTTTTAAAGGGAAGGATTCGTATGTGATGCTTACGAATGCCTCGTCAGAGGTATACCTGAAAAATAATTACTTCGCCAGGACTTCGGATAGCACAGGTTTTTCGGCCACAAACTTTACCCTTCAGCCCGGATCGCCGCTGATCGATGCCGGTTATGTTGAGAATAAAGGGGTTACGTTTGATTTTTACCACCATATCAGACCTTATGGCAGCGGTTTTGATATCGGTGCACACGAGTTTAACCCTGCATTCCTAGATATTTCCGATAAGCAGCCCCCGTCGGCAAATAAAATTGTACTCTATCCAAACCCCGTAAGCGATTCGTTTTCGATCCGGTTCCAGGTTACAGCGCCATCAAAGATCATTTTCGATATGTATAACCTTCAGGGAACCATCATCGATACCATCAACTGGCGAATCGCTGGAACAGGAAGCTATACAAAAAATATCAATGTTGCTGACCTTCCCGATGGCATTTACCTCTTCATGCTCCGCATTGGCACTCAATCGCATTCAGGCAGGTTTGTTAAAGTCAGCCGGAAATAAGTTCCTGTTTTATCAAAATCAATTCATCCAGGAGTAATTCGGTAGAAGTTTTCAGTTCTGAGAACATTTGCGGGATTTTATCGTCCATGGTCCGGTTATCCATCTCCGGTTTTCTCCATCCCACATAATCCCACAATTGGCGGGCAAGCCCAGTTGAAACCGGATCAAAAAAAATGCCTAAGATTCCTTTTATTTTGCAGGCATTCCGCGACAAACGATCAAAATCAGTATCTTCCATGTTCTTTGCAATTGCTTCGATGCATTCCGGAATTTCTGTAGCGGCCAAATCAATGATCTCAAGGATAATTTCTTTATCAAAATCCAAAAATTCATAAAAACATTGTTTATCAATCATATCAATATGATTTTTAATGTTTCGTTTTGCGATTAATCGGAATCGCACCCGTAGGTTTTATTTGATTCGATTTTAACCAACAATGACCCCTCCCCTTGCCCTCCCCTTGGAGGGGAGGGAGTAGTTTTGTTTAAAAATTCAAACGATTTCGTTGAAGAAAGTATTAAAACCAATATTTCACCAAAAATAACTTTCATGATTGCCTGGTAAAGGGGCTCCCTCCCATGCAAGGGGAGGGCCAGGGGAGGGGTCGTTAACTGCAACAGTAGGTTTCTTGATTTCACTGGGGTGATTGTGATTAATCATTTTCGTTTTACCGGGATAAATAATCTGATAATTTCCCGGTTTTTTTCCCGGCAATGACCTTATCCCACCACAGTGTGATAATCAGCAGGTTAAGCATTTGATTTGATTTCACCTGCTTGTACCAGAACCAGTAACTCTTTCCGGTTGCAAGGGCTTCGTACTGGCTGAAGAACTGGTTCAGGTAGTCGGCGCTCTTCAGTGATTTTGCGAACGCAGAATTCCTGATATATTGGTAGATTTTTTCGCGTCGCTGCGGATTGTTGAAGAAAATCTCAAGCGGAGAAAATCCTCCCTGCTTCGGGCGGTTTGTTACCGCATCAGGCAACATGGGCTTTACCAGCAGTTTATGAATGTATTTTGTCATGCCTTTTCCCTTCATCGATTCTTTAACCGTTCCTTTGGCCCTCAGGTTGATTGGAAGGTGCTGGAGGAAATTGTACAGATCCAGATCGATGTACGAAAATGCCAGGTTAACCCCAAAAGTTTCAGAAAGCCTTGAAGCCTTGAAAATAATCACTTCATTTACCGAATGCCTCAGGTGAAGATAATAGTTGCGTTGCAGAAAAAGCTCTTCGTAGCTGTGAAAACGGCTGGGAATATCGTCCAGGTAAGGATGGTTGGGAATATTTTTCATGTTGAACATCCTGTTCAACTGGTAATCGTGGAATCCAAACGTTTCGGGTTCCATCACCTTTAAAATCTTCTGGTTCTGGAAATGAATCCTGAAAGAAAGATTGTCATGATCAAACAAACTGTTATCGCTCAGTTTATCAAACAAAACAGAAAATGGTTTAAGTCCGGTTCGCTGCATCTTATAATGCAGGGCAGTTTCCCTGATACCTGCGCCGAAATACTGATCGTTGCCATCGCCGCCAATGGTTACCGGCAGATTTTCACCACTCACCATTTTCATGGCCGAATGGTTGAGCATAAAACCGGATTCGGAGAATGGATCGCCCATGTAGTCAATAATGTCGGGCAGAAACTCGATTTCGGTTCCATCCATGATATACTCATGGTGTTCGGCGCCAAACTTGTCGGCCATCATCTTTGCATAAGGCAGCTCTGATGCCGGATTATCCTTGAACCCGATGGAATAGGTTTTAATAGTGCCCTGATGAACTTCGCGAATCATGGCAATGTTGCCGCCCGAATCGTACCCGCCACTAAGCAGCGCACCCACTGTTTCCGACCCGCCGATCCTCCGTTTCAGTGATTTCTTCAACAAATCACTGTACTGGTCAATCGCATCCTTTAAGGCAATTTCCTTACGTTCTGCATGTAAAATTTCATCATAACCAAATAGTTTTTCAAATCTGAAACCATCTGCTGATTCAATCAGGACCTCCCCTGCCGGAATTTTGCTGACACCTTCAAGCGATGTGCCTGGCGCAGGAATGTAACCGATCTTGAGAAATGTTGTTATCCCTGTCAGATCAGGGCTGGCCTGGAAATCTTTAAAATCTTGTAACCCATGGTAAGAATCTGTAAAGAAATCTTTTGTGAAATAGATCATGCGCCCTTCTCCGTTACGGTCGCGCACGATGGTTGTCCGGCCAGGCTCCATTATAACAACCGTAAACTTGCCGTTCAACTGCCTGAAACCTGCCAACCCTTCCTTTTCATATAATTCAAAAATCAGATCGGCCGTATTTTCAGGCTTAAAGGATAAGCGGCGTTCAATCTCATCTGAATTATAGATGCGACAATGTGTGAATAATTTTTTGTTGCCTCTGATAGCCGAAAGATATCCATCATAAAAAACCGGCCCCCGGACATCGTCAGATTTCTTACCGGGAATCAGCCGCTGGGCAATCTGGCTTGTTTCGGAAAACAGGCCATAGAAGAATGTTTTCATGGGTTAAAGTTTAGTTTGAATAATCCTGAAGCACTATTTCATGCCAATGATAATGCTAATTTAGATAATAATTCAATCGATCCGATCCGGAATTTTATTAATATTGTTTTTACGTTCAGACAGTCACCTCACCCCTTCTCACTACGCTGGGAGACGGTAGTTGAGGTCAGCTAAAGTCAGCAGGTAACTTCTATACATAAAAACGGGATAAATTAGTACATTCTAAATGAGTAAAGAGTTGCCACGAAAGTGGCTAAACATCAATAACCGTGGGTGAAACCCTCGGTTAAGCATGGTGAAAAACCACAGCCACGAAGGGGTTGAATAATTCGATACAAATGATGAGATTCAACCCCTTCAGGGCTGATTTGGTAATCGTCATTACTATCATGGGCAATACCATGGTTATTCAGATTAAGCTCTTTCAGAGCTATGGTGAGTAGGGCTGGACTATCGTTAATCACTATGCTTAAGAGTCTGTTTAAATTTGTTTTTAAATCCCTTTAGGGATTTTATGTTTGTAGAATAACAGGGATATATGCATTATTTCGTCCCGTACGGGA
>CAIYES010000514.1 GCA_903925275.1 uncultured Bacteroidales bacterium | reverse complement strand
TAATTCGAAATCATTATAAACATAAGATACCGTGTTATTATCCGATCCAGTACCAAGACCTCCCAGCCCCGACGCTCCTTCGGTTGAAGCACCTCCTGAACCTGAGGAAACAACATAACGCTTCTGGACTATTTTCTTCTGAAAATCTTCATAAGTAAACATGTGATGGCCATTTTCATCAGTATGCATAGTGGCGAAGAGTCCACCAACAGGATAATCATCATCAATAGAAGGAGTTCCGCTTGTGCTTGAAACCCAATGATGAGCTTCTGAAGTTACATTTGGTCTGTATTCATTTGATGTGGTATGTATAGTATTTAGACTCCAACTTTCTCCCGGACTGCTTTGTACTAAAATCCTGTTCAATGGACTGTTTTCGAAAATAGTTTGTCCAAATGGATAGTTTGTTGCTTGACTATTTGCAGGAGGTGATTTATAGAAATTTGTAATTTCTGAAATAGCATCAGAGATATACGATCCACCATTGCCAGATTTTGTAAAGGGTAAGTATTTGATTTTTTCATTCCCTCTAGGATCATACATATGAATCTGGACGATATCTCGTAATGAAGGACTCTTGCCAACAATCAGCGATTGCAGCGGTCTTCCAATCCCATCCAAATAGGTATAAGTAGTTTGTAACTTATCATTGGACAGATTATTAAGCTGTGATTCATTGGTGATATTGGATATAAAAATTGAGTCCGCTCTAATATAATTGTAAAAGGCAGTTTGAGAATGAAGCAAGCTGACGCAAAACATAAAAAGTACGACCGAAAGGATAGCTTTTAATTTCATGATCCAGGGTCAGTAGCGTTGCGTATAAATTGTTAAATGTTCTTTGAAAGTCTTGATGTATCTTCGTTTGCTAAGGTTTTATGACGGCGGTGATTTGAATTTGATTTTGGTTTCCTTTGTGCAAAATATTCAGCATGAACAAGGGAAAGATGGTGTTTACCCAATTGATCCAATTTGCATCTGATGACGTCTTTAAAGGGTGTGTTAAACGATACAATGGCGATTACAATAATAAAGGACTAACCTGCTGGAAACAGTTTCTATGTATGGCTTTTGGCCAACTTACACATAGAGAAAGCCTCTCTGATACAGCACTTTGTCTGCGACTCCATAAGGACAAACTCTATCATTTAGGTATTGGTCGAGCATTTGACAAATCAACCATTGCAAGAGCCAATGAAAACAGAGATTGGCGCATATTCCGTGATTTTGCGCTTAAACTAATCGATAATGCACGAGTTTTGTGCAAGGACGACAATCTGTTGGATCTAAAACTGAAAGGCAAAGTTTATGCTCTTGATGCCACTGTCATTGATCTGTGCCTGGATGTCTTTTGGTGGGCCAAGTTTCGCAAAGCAAAAGCAGCCATAAAGCTACACACACTGCTTGATTTGAAAACCGCAATACCAGAGTACATTTTCATCACAGATGGCTCAGTTCACGAGGTAAATACATTGGATTACATTTCCTTTCCTGCTGGCAGCTATTTGGTAATGGATAAGGCATATATCGATTTTGCACGACTGAGGCGGCTTGCAGTTGAAAGAACAAACTTTGTGGTGACAGCAAAAGATAATATGAAGTATCGGGTGATTAAACGAAAAATAACAAAGAAAGAGACAGGGGTAATTTGTGATCAAACCATTGTCCTTACTGGTGCTGTGACATCAAAAAAGTATCCAGAACGGTTGAGAAGAATACGGTATTTTGATGCTAAAACTGGGAACACCCTTATTTTTCTTACAAATAATTTCAAATTATCTGCTCTCACAATTGCCGCTTTATATAGGAATCGCTGGGGTATTGAGATATTTTTCAAATGGATCAAGCAGCATCTCAAAATTCAAACATTTTGGGGACACAGTGAAAACGCAGTAAGAACGCAGGTTTGGATCGCAATTGCAACTTATGTGCTTGTAGTTATTACAAAAAAGAAGCTCAAATTACCACAGAAATTGTATGAAATCCTGCAACTGATAAGCCTTTCAGCATTTGATAGAACACCATTAAAAAATCTCTTTTTAAACGAAAATATTCAAGATGTCAAAGAACAAGATTGTAATCAGTTGATATTGTTGTAACTATAACGCAACGCTAGTGATAAGCAGTAATAGTTGGATTAAATTGACCTCCTGAAATAACACTAAAAAGTATTGAGGGTAAATCACAAATAATATTTGCCCATTGTGAGCC
>CAIYES010000513.1 GCA_903925275.1 uncultured Bacteroidales bacterium | reverse complement strand
CCGATGCCTCCATTGGTTTTGAGGAAACTGTCAAAAATGGGAAAGACGGGTGCGTTGCAGTTTTCTGAGATGATCCGGATTGCTTCAGGCGTTGAATATGGAACATTATTTTTATCAGCCAGGTACAGCGGGATGATTACAATGCTCTTCGAAGGAATCTTTCCTACAACCAACAACATGGAATCCAGTGTAATTCCGTTGATAAAGGTGAAGTGATGCGTCGATTTAAATTCAGCTGCGTTCTTTTTCAACAATCCGGTGAAGTAAAAATCTGTATTGGAATTGCCGGTGATCACATATACCTCCCTATACTTCGGGAAGAGTTCAAATGCATGTTTCAGCGTCTCACTGATCCTGAACTTTACATTGATAAAAATGCCATTTGGGTTCGGTAAAGGAGTTGGAGTATTTATAACCAAAGGGTCGGATTCGAGGTTGATGGATGGTGTGTTTTTAAGGGCTTCAAGTCCGAATTTTGTCAATAGAGAATAGGTGAAAGGTCCAACCGTAATCAACAGGTCCGGCTTATTGTTTTGAAACTTTTCATTATACAATTCTACGAGGTGCCTGGCATGTTCTTCATCTTTCGATCTGCCAATGTCAAGGTATTCAGTCAATAAATTATAGGGCTCTGCAGTTTCTTCAGACAATGAATTCCGGATCCCCTCCAGCAGATTCGCGTATGCCGGCAAATTGGCATCCATGGAAAAAAAGACGGCAATTGTTTTAACCTTTTTTGCAGCATAGGATTCAGATGAAAGTGCGAAAAGAAAGAAAAGAAAGAAAAGAAAGAAAAGAAAGAAAAGACTCCTAAATATAGCCCTGAATATCAACTTAAGATTGCTTTGTACTAACATTAGTTTCGATCTATTTATCGAACAAAGATAGCAATTGTCATAATGCCTAACTTTAAACAAAATTGACCAACCTTTACATTTATTCTTAAAAAAATCAAAGAATTTCAGTTGTGTCATAATCGTGATCTTCATAAGGTTCATCTTTTTAATTTTACGCAGGTACTTTACGACCATAAAAAAAGCGTTCAGGCCTTAGTCTGAACGCCGACCCACCATATATACATTTCCTGCCAGATCGGCCGCCATGGTACAGATGACTTCATTCCTGGCGCCGCTGGTGTGTGTTGCCCTTTGAATATTGCCACCGGGGATGCCAGGTTTTTTTTCGGCTGAATCACAAAGAAATTGTAATTTGCGGGCCATTATGATCTACGGGATAGGAACAGATATCATCGAGGTTGAACGCATCCGCACAGTGATGGAACGCGACATTGGCTTTCGCGACAAGATCTTCACCCCCGACGAAATAGCCTATTGCGAAACAAAAAAGCATAAATTCGAAAATTATGCCGCCCGGTTTTCGTCCAAGGAGGCCTTTCTGAAGGCCATTGGTACCGGCTGGCGCTTTGGCATCCGTTTCGCCGATATTGAAGTCTATCACGACGAATTGGGGAAACCATTTATCCGGGTGCATGGCAAGGCAAAAGAATTACTTACTAGTTTGTCAATCTCAAAAATACATGTATCTTTATCGCATCTTAAAGAACTGGCCACCGCTATTGTAATACTCGAAAGTGAAACTGCCTCCCCCCATGCTTAACCAACCATTTCACCGTTTCACCATTTCAATACTTCACCATTTCACCATTTCACTATTTCACTATTTCACCTTTCACTATTTCACTATTTCACCATTTAGAAGAGACAAGGCATGCCTTGTCTCTACGATTCACCTTTTTTCCTCAACCCTAAAACCCATGGCCTATGTCGAACATTGGATCTTATGACGAACGAATAAAAAACTTTGACTGGAGCATTGCCGAGAAAGAGCTGGATTACGAACCAGGCAACATCATCAACATTGGCTGGTATTGTTCCGACCGGATTTGTGAGAAAGGCTATGGCAATAAACCTGCCTTGATCTGGGAAGGATCGACCGGTATTGAAAAACGTTACAGTTACAATGATTTAAGGCTCAACAGCAATGCAGTAGGCCACTTCCTAAGGGGTTTGGGCATACAGCCCGAAGACCGGGTATGTTTATTCATGGATAAGATCCCGGAACTGTATATAGGATTTCTGGGGATTCTTAAGATGGGAGGCATTGCCCAACCGCTATTTTCGGCTTTTGGGGATGAGTCGCTTTTTGTCCGCCTCGACAATGCGCAAACTACTGCCATTATCACCCAGAAAAAACATGCGCCCAAAGTTCGGAAGATCATGGACAAGATGCCGTACCTCAAGCACCTGATTATAGTTGATGCCGATCCGGCCAAACCGCTTCTCGACCGCGAAGTGGCATTTGATCTGGAAAAGGCTGAAAAAGTTGAAAAGTTTGTAATCCATCCTACTTACGCGGAATCCCCTTCAGTACTTCACTACACATCGGGAACCACCGGCCAGCCAAAGGGTGTGAAACACGTTCATTATTCGCTGATCTCACAATACCTCACCTCCAAATGGGTGCTCGATTTGCTGGATTCCGATATTTACTGGTGCACGGCCGATCCGGGATGGGTTACCGGCACCTCTTATGGAATTATAGGCGCCTTTAGCAACGGGGTAACACAATGTGTGCTGGATGCCGGCTTTTCTGCTGATAACTGGTACCGGTTTATCGAAAAACACAAAATCAGCATGTGGTATTCGGCGCCAACCGCCATCCGTTCGCTGATGAAAGCTGGCGATGAAGTAATAAAAAAATATGACCTGTCGACCCTCCGGCACCTTGCCTCCGTGGGTGAACCACTCAACAGTGAAGCGGTAATCTGGTCGGAAAAGGTATTTGGAAAACCATTTCTTGATACCTACTGGCAAACCGAAACCGGTTCGATTATGATCACCAACTTTCCAGGGATGAAAATCAAACCTGGTTCGATGGGCAAACCATTCCCGGGAATTACGGCAACAGTTATCGATGCAGAAACATTTACGCCTTTCGGCGAAACCGGAAAAATCGGTTTGATTGCCATCAAACCAGGCTGGCCTTCGATGATGCGCACTTACTGGCGTAATGAGGAGACGTATAAAAAGAAATTTCAGAATGGCTGGTACCTGCCCGGCGACCGTTCCAGCATCGACAACGAAGGCTATTTCTGGTTTGTGGGCCGCGACGATGATGTGATAAATACCGGCGGCCATTTGGTCAGCCCGTTCGAAGTTGAATCGGCACTGCTCGAGCATCCGGCTGTAGCCGAATCGGCTGTGGTAGCCAAGCCTGATTTCGTTAACATGGAAGTGGTAAAAGCATTCGTAACCCTGAAACCGGGGTTTGTCGGCAGCAAAGATCTCGACCTCGATATCATGAACTTTGTACGAAAAAAACTGTCACCATTAGCCATGCCGCAGGAAATAGAATTCATAGATACCCTTCCGAAAACCCGCAGCGGCAAGATTATGCGCCGTATCCTTCACGCGAAGGAGTGGGGCGAAGAGATCGGGGATACATCAACCCTTGAGAATGATTAAAAAAATGAATATCGGATATCAAATAACGAACATTAAACTTCGAATGAAAACGCTTGTCCCCAAATTGCGCCAACCGTTTTATTATTTCACCATTTCACTATTTCACCAATTCACTATTTAATAATTAACCCTTAAAATATAGGAGAACCCCACCATGGACGAAATGCAAGAAATTATCAAAGCTTACGTGATCAAGGAATACGTTGAGGATGACACCGAATTAACCTACGATTCCCCGCTGATTTCAGGCGGTATTGTTGACAGTTTTTCAATGGTTTCGCTGAAACGATTCCTGGAGAACAAATACAACATCTCTATTCCTGATGATAAGGCAACCCCGGAAGCCTTTGACTCGGTGAACAAGATTTGTGCATTGGTACGAGAATATGTCAAATAAAAGGAGGTAAAAATGGCTTATACTGACAAAACACGCGGAATTTATACGGAAGTACTTACCGGACTGAAAAATGCCGGTTTGTTCAAGCAGGAACGTTATATCCATTCAGCGCAGGCTGCCGACATCGAAGTGGAATTCCCCGCAGGCGCTCCGCTGAAGAAGGTTATCAACATTTGTGCGAATAACTACTTGGGGATGTCGAGCCATCCCGAAGTGGTGAAGGCAGCCCATGAGGGACTTGATACACATGGCTACGGTATGTCCTCTGTTCGTTTCATTTGCGGAACACAGGATATCCACCGTACCCTCGAGCAGATGGTCACCAAATTTCTGGGAACCGAAGACACCATACTTTTCCCATCCTGCATGGATGCCAATGCAGGTGTATTCGAAGCTGTTCTGACAAAGGATGATGTGATGATCTCTGACCGGCTGGTGCATGCTTCCATCATCGATGGGATCCGTTTATGCAGCGCCATGCACGACACCTTCAAACATTCCGATATGGAACATCTGGAGGAGAAACTGCAGCTTCACAACGACAAACGTCTGAAATGTGTGATCACCGATGGTGTTTTCTCCATGGATGGCGATACAGCCAGGCTTGATAAAATGGTTGAACTCTGTGAAAAATACGAAGCGCTTCTGTTTGTTGATGATTCCCACTCCAGCGGATTCATCGGAAAAACCGGTCGCGGAACACATGAACAATATGGGGTGATGGGCAAAATCGACATCCTCACTACCACTTTTGGCAAGGGTTTAGGCGGAGCATCCGGCGGTTGTGTTTCCGGACGTAAGGAATTGGTGGAAATGTGCCGTCAGAAAGCTCGTCCATACCTCTTCTCCAATACCATTGCCCCTCCTGTGGTTGCCGGTGTTATCAAGGTTCTCGAGATCCTTTCAGCCTCGACCGACCGTCGCGACAAACTCGAAAGCAATACCGCCTTCTGGCGCAAAGGATTGATCGAAGCAGGATTGATCATCAAGGCAGGCGACACACCCATTGTACCGGTGATGCTTTTCAATGCCAAACTGGCGCAGGATGTATCCCGTGATTTATATGACGAGGGTATTTATGCCATTGGTTTCTTCTTTCCGGTGGTTCCGCAGGGGCAAGCCCGCATCCGCACCCAGATTTCGGCAGGCCACGAGATTCATCATCTTGAGAAGGCGCTCGAAGCCTTTAAAAAGGTAGGAAAGAAATATGAGATCCTCGGCAAGAGCAAGCAGGAGATTATTGAAAGGTATGGAATGTAAAAATTGGTGAACGGGTGAACGGGTGAACTGGTGAACTGGTGAACGGGTGAACGGGTGAACGGGTGAACGGGTAAACGGGTGAACGGGTGAACAGGTAAACGGGTAAACGGGTAAACGGGTGAACAGGTAAACGGGTGAACAGGTAAACGGGTGAACGGGTAAACGGGTGAACGGGTAAAACGGAACTTTAATTAGCTCACCAGCTCACCAGCTCACCTGTTTACCCGTTTACCAATCTTTTTAATCACACATATACTTTTATGGAAAACAAATTAGCAAACCCAGCTCCTCTCGGACTGATGGGCTTTGGGATGACAACGGTTTTATTGAACATTCACAATGCCGGTTTCTTCCCGGTGAGCGCCATGGTACTTGCCATGGGAATATTTTATGGCGGCATCGCCCAGGTGATTGCCGGAATCATGGAATTTAAAAAGGGAAACACATTCGGACTTGTAGCCTTTACCTCCTATGGCATGTTCTGGCTGACGCTGGTTGCCCTCTGGCTCCTGCCTGAGATCAGCACCGGCAAGGGGATCAAGACCGGAGAAGCTTACATGGGATGGTACCTCTTCATGTGGGGCGTTTTCACCTTCTTCATGTGGCTGGGGACCTTCGGAAAGAACAGGGTGCTCCAGTTTGTTTTTCTTTCACTGTGGATCCTTTTCTTTTTGCTCGCCATCCGTGATTGGGCCGAATCACCGCTCATCGGAACCATTGCCGGTTATGAAGGCATCCTTTGTGGTGCTTCTGCAATATATCTGGCCATGGCTGAAGTGCTTGAAGAGTCACGGGGAAAGAAGATCCTGCCATATTAAGGTTTACCGTTTTTCGAGCGCATCAAGCCGCTTGCGGATCGCTTCATTCTCTCTGCGCTGCCAACTCCTGTAAGGCTTTTACAAGCGGTACGATAAAAAATCCATACCGTAACTAAAGAGGAATTGTTTCTAGCTTTCTTGTCGTAAATGGAATAACAGAACCCTGCGGGGGCCAATAAAAATCTGAAGCCATGCGAACGCTATTTATTTTAATTTTTGCCACCTTTTTCCTTGTATCCTGCAAACAACCGCCAGTCCTGGATGATGCAGGGTTTTATGCGGGTCCTGCATCCGGGGAAAAAGTGTTTTACACCATCGAATCCGTTTTCTACATTACCAGCACGAAACGGGGGAGGGGTATCCAGTTCAACCAGGGATATACAAAACGATATCTCAATGCGGTAAATCCGGAAAACGGAGCAAAAATAAATACCGTAAAACTAAAAGGGATAACAAATTATATCGGATCGGCCGGGGGAAAAGCCTGGTTTTTCTCAGCTGATCCAAAGTTCGGTCTTCATGCACGGAATCCGGTTTCGCTGGATATGATGGTAACCTCAAAAGAGATCATTACATGCAACCCCGATATTAAGTCGGGGTTATCCGAAAAAGCAGATGATTTTTCAACAGATACTTCAGGCACATTTATGTTTATAACTGCCAACGATGGTTATTGTTATCTCTTGGATCCCGTCAGTTTAAAGACTGTAAGAACCGATAAAAAGGCCGCGACCAATTATTATTGGCATGATAACGATCTTCTACTGAAGAGTTTGTTCATTAACGATTCATTGCAGGTATCTTTCAGGGGAAGTCCAAGAGAAACGCTGATCCGGGAGAAAAATACAAGACAGGTTACGGAAGAAATGAAGGATATCAGTTTTATTGAACCGGGTATTTTATCGGATCGTACCGATAAGATTTTGATAAAAGAAACTGATAATCTCAATGTTCCGGTTCCCGGTCTGATGGATTCAAATACTATTTTTATCCTTTCGCACAGTAATTTGAGTCCCCATGCCTTTAATTGGGTCATTACGGCCTTGTACATTGACTTTTACACAGCAAAAATTGTTTGGCAAAAAGAGATAAATCAAACAGAAAAAATCAGTTTTTTTGATAAGCAGTTACTGAAAGCGGGAATAGAGAATAAATACCTGATCCTTGTTTTTAAGAATATGCTGTTGGGGATAGATAAAAAAACAGGAAATATTGCCTGGAGAAACAACTACTATACAAAATCAAGGTGATGGCATCAGCAGAATAGCGGAATATCTGCGACGGGGACTATTAAATATTAAAATCATCAGCAGGTGGGCACTAGCATTAACAGCAAATTCAGGAAGCGGAGCTTCTTTGTTGTATTTTCAGCAATTTTATGGGCAGCAACAATCGTTATTTTAGCAGTTACTGATTTACAGGTGTACATTATTGATATTGCCGGTGAGGAAGTATTTATCGGGATCTTTGTTTTCTTATGTGTTTTGCCTGCTTTGATTACATTGATTATCGTTGTCAGAAGTTTCACCATGCGAAAACCGCAGATTGATAATATTGCTTCAACCGGGGAGGATGGCACAGCCAATATAAAGAGCATCAGCCATACAGGGTCGAAAATCAAAGTGGGAGGAGTTGAAAAACAAGGTGTTATCCTGGAATTAGAAATACTGTCAGAATCCGGCGAGCATTATGCCCTGAAAATCCAGTACTTTATTCCGATACGGTTGGTGCCACAATATAAGCCAGGTGTAAATATCCCGGTTAAGATTAACCGGGAGAACAGGGATGAAATTATTCTTACCGGACTGGATTAGACTGTTGAGCCCACTCCGAAAAGGCTATGGGGCCGGGGGTGGGTAGATTCACGTTAACTACTTTTCGGAGTGGACTCAAAGATAAAACAGCCAGAATTGCCGATTACCGATTGTTTCCCTCGGTTTATCTAATAATATTGTTTACCCATTTTCCATAGTCTATATTTGATGTATCTTCGGTTTTACTTTGACCGGTCACCAAGATGTGATCCATGGAACGAAAATCAGCACGCCTGTTGGTGTTTTTTACATTCATTTACTTTTTCCTCCCCGGCTTATTTACCAATGGACAAAACCAGGCTCTCAGACTGGATTCAATGCAACTTGCAAAAAAGACCATAGAAGCGGTCAGGATTTCAGTACCCCCGAAAATCGATGGCCATCCCGATGAAGCCATCTGGAAAACCGCACCAGTCGCAGGCGATTTCGTGGAATATTCACCAAGGAATGGCACCCTGCCGCCATTGCGCACCGAAATCAGGTTTGCTTACGACGACGTGGCGCTTTATATCCTTGCCGTAATGTATGATCCTCATCCCGACAGCATTTGCAAGGAACTCGGCCGCCGTGACCAGTTGGAGTCGCTCAACACCGATTATATATCCTTCGATATCCTGCCTTATAACGACGGACTTAACATGTATGAGTTCAAGGTGAGCCCGGCAAACCTCCAGAACGATTGCAAATATTCGGCTATCGGAACCGATATTACCTGGGACGCGGTGTGGGAAAATGCCACGCAGATTACCGACTCTGCATGGATCACAGAAGTTAAAATCCCTTATTCCGCGTTACGTTTCCCGAAAATCGAGAACCAGATATGGGGAATCAACATGTGGAGGAACATCCACCGATACCACGAATATTCCACATGGTCATGGGTCGACAACAAATCTCAGGACATCTTCCGCTACTATGGCACCCTTACAGGGATCCGGCAGATCACCCCACCCGTGAGGCTCTCGTTTTCACCATATATTTCAGGGTATCTTGAAAAGAGCCCGGAGAATAAAAACTGGTCATGGTTTTTGCGTGGGGGACTCGACCTCCGGTATGGGATCAATGAAAGTTATACCCTCGACATGATGCTGATACCCGATTTCGGGCAGGTACAATCGGACGACCAGGTACTCAACCTCACCCCCTTCGAAATCCGGTATGATGAAAAGCGGCAGTTCTTCACCGAAGCTACCGAACTCTTTAACAAATGCGATATTTTCTATACCCGCAGGGTGGGAAGCACGCCTAAAAACTATAATGCACCTTACGACAGCCTCAGGCAAAACGAAAAAGTGATGAAAAACCCCGACCAAACCAGGATCATCAATGCCACCAAAATTTCGGGAAGAAACGCAAAAGGACTCGGCATCGGCTTTTTCAACGGCATGACGACCAATACATGGGCCAGCCTGCAGGATACCATCACCGGAATATCGCGCAGGATTATGACACAACCCTTTACCAATTACAATGTACTTGTGGTTGACCAGAACCTGAAGAACAACTCATACGTTACCCTGATCAATACCAACTACTTTACACCGGAAAACCGCTACTCGGCTAATGTTACGGGTGCCGAAACAAGTATCAAGAACCGGAAAAGCACCTTCCAGGTATTCGGCCGGTTCAACCTGAGCCAAAAGTACAACACGGGAAACAGCCCGGAGTTCGGACATCAGTATACCGTAGCGCTGTCGAAGCCGAGCGGTAAATTCCAATACCAGGTACTCAGGCAGGAAACCGGCAACACCTACGACCCGAACGACATGGGATTTCTGCTTTATAACAATGAAACGTACAACCGGATCACACTTTCCTGGTATGATTTTGATCCGAAAGGGAAGATCATCAATTCGCAAACAGACTTTCAGACGATCTATATCACCTTGTACAAGCCCTACAATTTTAAAACGCTCGAGTGCAGTATGAATAATTCAATCACCTTTGTGAAATATTGGATCAATGCACTTTTCGCATCTATTCAGCCACTTGGCTACCACGACTATTACGAACCCAGGGTATGGGGCAAGGTTTATATGATGCCATTGAATTATTCCGGAGAATGGCGGTTGGCCTCCAACGACCGGAAGACCTTCAGGTATCATCACAATTTCGGGTTTATGAACAGCCCGGAGAACAACAATTTCAAAGTTTACGTTGGTTTTACTCCGCGTATTCGCTTCAGCGACCGGTTCTCGGTAACGCTTGACATGCAGTTTGAAATGGATATGAACAGCCGGGGGTGGGTCACAACCCGGTATGATTCGCTGATGAACCCATCCATCATTTTCGGTCGCCGCGACATCACCACCATCTCCAACATCCTGAATGCACGGTATATTTTCAACACAAAAACATCGCTGTCGCTGCGTGCCAGGCACTACTGGTCGCAGGCAAAGTACCTTTCATTCTATACCCTCGACGGAGATGGAAGCCTCAAATCGACCGTTTTTATACAAGATCAGAACATCAACTTCAATGCTTTTACCATCGACCTCCAGTTTGTTTGGTATTTTGCCCCCGGAAGCGAGATGAGCATCGTGTGGAAGAATGCTATCAACACGTTGGACGATCAACTTATCCACAATTATTTCACCGACCTCCGCCACACCCTGAACACACCGCAAGACAACAGCTTTTCGGTGAAGGTGCTCTATTATATCGATTACCATTATATCAAAAAAGCCTTTTCAAAAAAGCAGCGGATGGTTAAGCAATAACCGGTTTTTCTCTATCTTAGCAACCCAAATATCCTTATGATGAAACACATAATTACATCGAAAATCTTAATGAGCATCGTCATTTGTCACTTGTCACTTGTCATTTGTCACTTGTCACTTGTCTCTGCCCAAACCCCGCCCAGACCCTACAACGAAAACCAGGATGCCCGCGCCGATCTGAAGAAGGCTACAGACCTGGCTAAAAAGGAGAACAAACATGTGCTGATTCAGTTTGGTGGCAACTGGTGTTCGTGGTGTATGCGGTTCCATGCAATGGTGAACGGCACCCCCAAACTCGATTCGCTGATGAAGGAGAACTACGTTTACCTGCTGTTGAATGTTCCCCATGAAAAGCAAAAAAGGGATAACAACCTCTTTCGCGAATTCGGTTATCCCAACCGGTTCGGTTATCCGGTCTTTGTAATCCTTGATAAAAACGGGAATCGGTTGAACACACAGGATTCAGATGCATTCGAACATCCCGACCCGAATGTGAAAGGCTATGATACCACCAAAGTGGCCCGTTTTCTCACGATGTGGACACCGGGGGCGCTGAATCCGGCAACCTACCAGGGTGCCAAGTAGAAACGGATCAAGCGGCATTTCCGGGGGGTCACACATTTCATATTTCATATTTCATATTTCATATTTCATATTTCATATTTCATATTTCATATTTCATATTTCACATTTTTGTGTCTGTAAAATCCGAAATCTGAAATCTGAAATCCGAAATCTGATATCTGATATCCGAAATCTGAAATCCCCTTTTTCCCCAGAAACTCCTTTTGATCCGGCAACACCCTGTTTTGTGAGACAGCCTGTTTCCCAATGATCAGAAATAATAGAAAACGCTGAACAGTATCCGCAGGTTGCCGACCTCTTTTGAGTTGGATACATACCCCTTTTTATTTGTTGTGCCATAGGCAGCAACGGTATAGTCCAGTTCGGTGGCGAATTTTAGCTTTTTCACCGTAAGTGACAAGCGGGGAGCTATCCTGTAGAGGTAATCGATGTTTGATCCGCGGGAATAGATCGGACCGATGAATTCGGATGCAGCGCCAAGATTTTTGCTGAACCCGCCATAGATTCCGGGTGACCATTTGGCTCCGTTGGTTTTAAAATCGGCCCAAACCGAAGCAGTGCGGATACTGGTATAATCAACACTCCCTTTTGCAGGGTCAACCATACTTTTCACGGCATATCCGCCAATCATGTTCAGGGCATAACAATTGCCTCCGTAAACTCCTCCAGCCTTGATGGTCACTTTTGGCAATTGCAGTTTTGTGAAAAAATTTGCGATGATTGAGGTGGCTTTTTCATTGGTTTTGTAAATTGATACTACCGCATCGTGGTGAACGACAAGGTTGTTGATTACGGTGTCATAAGCTGCCCTATTTATAACTTCGGTACTGATACGGGGAGTCAGCATCAGGAAATCGACACTTGCCCCGATGAGGAATTCGGTTTTCTTCTTTTCATTTTTAATGCTGAATTGCAACTGGAAATTCAGTTCAGGTAACACCGATTGACGCAGATATCTGGTGCTTGGTCCTTCGGGGCCGGTACTGGTTGCATCCACCTGGCTGATGGCTGCAAGTATCAATTTGAAATTTCCCAGTAGCCGGGTTACCCGGATCTGGGGATTCCGCGAGAAAACCAGGAACGGAGCACCGGTGTTGAGTGAGATCGTTTCAGGATAACAGGTGGTCACAAACATCGGGTGCCAGTATTGACCAAACAATAACTCAGTTTTTGTCCAGCTCAGTTTAACATAGGCGTGACGTAACCTGAATGTGTTGATGTTGGCGGGAACATTCCCGTAAAATTCTCCTTCAATCAACCCGGAGGTTTTTGCCTTGAAAATTTCAGGGCCGGTGATATTTCCCGAAACCCTGGTCAGGATGCTCAGAATGTCGAAGGTTCCTTTTGCATTGATGTCCTTGCCATCTGCGTCTTTTTTTACATTTTCCGGGTAAAACAGCCAGTCACCATCCCGCGCCATTACCGTTTGACGGGTGTCATAGAAAATATCGGTATTGACGAATCCCGAAAAGTTGATCCCAAACATCGGGGGTTTTGTTTCTGTAGAATTTACACCGGATTCTTTTGATTGTGCAACAGCAAACTGTGACAACATCATCATGCAGAAGAGGGCAGGAATAAAAGGATTTTTCATAGTGGAAAAGGATAAATAAACAGAGTGCAAAATAAGCCCTTTTCCCCGGGTTTTTAAAATAGAATTTAACCGTAACTTCGTAATCTTTTTCACCATTTCACCATTTCACCATTTCACCATT
>CAIYES010000512.1 GCA_903925275.1 uncultured Bacteroidales bacterium | reverse complement strand
GTATTGGTAATGACCATTTTGGTCTTACCGGAATTGGAAATACTAACCTGGCTGATTGGCTGCAGATCAGATTTATCAAGGACTTTCACCTTCTGACCTTGCATGGCAAAGGTCACAAATACAAAAAATATTGATATATATATTTTCAGGTTCATTCGAGTAAGGATTAAAAATTGATTGATTAACTGATTGATTGATTGATTGATTGATTGATTGATTGATTGATAAAAACTTCCTCAAGAAGCCATAATTATTTATGAATGAACAGTGATCAAGAGGAAAATCTGGAGGGAGATATACACTTGCTCCCCAATCGGCAGCGTAGCTGCCAAATCTTTGTAGTATAATAACTGGGATTAAGTCTCAGAGCAGCGTAGCTGCGAAATAGTAACCTTAAGGGCTGAAAATGTTCAGCTCTTACGCGAATATCGCCATAGATTATTCATTTAAATTATGGATAAACGCAACAGCTATGGTTCCACAGGTTCAACAACCATGTCGCCCCGATGGGATTTTGTTACCAATTCGGAATGATCCTCTGAGGGTTTATCAGGAATATTCAGGGGGTGGGCTCCAGGTAGGAAGCAGAGACGATTTCAAGGAGATGGTGATATGCGGATAAGTCAATTCAGAGAAAGAAGTATGATTGACGCTGACTGCCGATTCAGGAAATGCAATATTGATCAGATGTTCCCACAATGCCAGATAAAGTTTATGATAATGAGCCTTTTTCAAACCGGCAAAAACATTCTCTTCCTTTGAGTCATGCAGGCAGTAAAACACTTTTGTACGTCCGTTGGAGATTTCGCGAACAACATCGTAAAGTTTGCCTTTGTACTTAATTTCCCGTTTATCAATACGGCGGAAGTCAGGGTTCCGGTCGGCATTGGTAATATTCAAAATAGTGAGGTTGACCGGATGCATTTGAATAACCGACTGCATTTCCCTTTTTGCCAGGAATTTATTCAACTCAAACAGGAGATAAAATCCCATTGTATTGAACAGGAAAAAAAAGAGTATGATAAAGGAGAACGCTTTTTTCAATTCAGAATGGTTTTTTCCGGGGGCAAAGATAAAGAAATTTGCATATATCGGAGAGTGAGGCTCCAAATCTCCTATTTTTGTGCAATAAACGCTTCAATGAACCAACTCAGAATTTCTGCCGTATCTTACCTGAACACCTTCCCTTTCGTTTATGGAATAAAAGAGTCAGGGTTGTTGACAAATTTCAGTCTGTCGCTGGAAGTTCCTTCGCTGTGTGCCGAAAATCTAAAAAACGGCGTTGCGGATATTTCCCTGGTGCCGGTGGCTGCATTGCCCGAAATCAACCGTTTTCATTACATCTCCGATTTTTGCATTGGCGCTGTTGGAGAAGTAAAAACAGTGTTATTGCTTTCGAAGGTTCCGCTGAACCAGATAACACGGATCCACCTCGATTTCGACTCACGTACATCGGTTGAGCTGGTAAAAGTTCTGGCCAGGCATCACTGGCACATCAGCCCACAATGGCAAAACCTGAAAGCAGGCCAGGCGGCAACAGGACAAGCTATAGAGTCACTGGTTGCCATTGGCGACAAAACCTTTGAAATACGGCAACATTTTCCCTATGTTTATGATCTTGCAAAGGCCTGGATCAGTTTCACAGGGCTTCCATTTGTCTTTGCTGCCTGGGTTTCCCGCGAAAAATTGCCGGACGATGTTCTTTCACAATTTACACGTGCCATTGCTTTCGGCATCAGTCATAAACGTGAGTGCATTGAATATTTCAGAGATAAGCTGCCCGGCTGTAATGATTGCCTTTCCTATCTTGAGCATAATATTTCATACGATTTTGATGAAAAAAAGAAGGAGGGGCTGAATGCATTCCTATCTTTAATTCAAATCACTTCGCCAATTCCTGAACGATCACCCTGACGGGGTCATCAACCCTGACAGGGTCCATAACCCTATTTTTTCACAGGGTAACCGCGTTTCTTGGCCATATCTTCGAGCCTTTTTTGAAATCCCGATTTCTTTATCGTTTTTTTCTTGTTGGCTTCGATCTGTAAATGAAGCTTTTTTTCATCGATGGTTGAACGGATGATGTAGATCTGGGCGAAAGTGAGCAAATTGGCTAGAAGGTAGTAATAACTTAATCCTGAGGAATAGTCATTTAACCAAAAGAGGAACATTACCGGCATCATATACATCATGGTTTTCATCCCGGGCATCTGTGTTTGCTGCGACCCCATCATCTGATCGTTGATCTTGGTATAGATCACACTGGAGATGGTCATTAACAATGCAAATAAACTGATATGGTCGCCATAATACGGAATAGTGAAACCATTTGGGAATGTCCAGATGGAGTCGTATGATGAAAGGTCTGTTGCCCACAAAAATGGCTGCTGGCGGAGTTCGATTGACGATGGAAAAAAACGGTACATCGCAATCAGAATAGGCATTTGTAACAACAATGGAATACATCCGGCCATTGGATTTACACCGGCTTTCTTGTAAAGCTCCATGGTAGCCGATTGCTTTTTCATCGCATCTTCCTTTTTGGGGAATTTTTTGGCAAGCTCATCGATTTCGGGCTTCAGCACCCTCATTTTTGCCGATGATTTGTAAGTCTTGAATGCAATAGGGAACAGGACTACTTTTAACAAGATGGTGAGAATCAATATGATGATACCGTAGTTCCAACCAAAGTTGCCGAAAAATGTGAATACCGGGATAACAGCATAAATGTTGATCCATGCCAGGAATGGAAACCAACTTGCCCACCCCAGCGGGATTTGCTTTTCGAGATCCTGCTGATAATGTTTTAACCCGTAATATTTATTTGGGCCAAAATACATCGACATGGAGATCGCTTTGCCTTCCTTGGGGATAAATGGAATCCCGACTTCAGCGGCCATCGTTTTCAGGTAATGGTTACCGCCGATAAGAGTTACCGTGCTTAATCGTGGTTCACTGAAAAATTCATCGGAAATTATTGTACTTGTGAAGAACTGTTGTTTGAAAGAAAACCATTTAATCCGTTCATTCTTCAGGATTTTCTCGTCATCCTTTGCTTCTGACAGGTTATCGACCTTATCCTCTGCATACTTAAAAAACAGACCTGAACTGATCCGCTCCATGTTGAGGCTTTTTTCCTGTCGTTTCAGGTTATCCTTCCAGTTAAGCACAAGATATTTGGTGGATGGATCCAGCACTTCGGCCATGTTGACGAACTTGACTGTATACCGGAGCATGTATTCGTTCCCTTTCACAGTGTAAATGTACTCGATGAACCTGGAGGGATCGAATGTTGTATCAGTGGCAGCGATAAACAGGCGCATTCCAAACCGCACTGAATCGTTGCCGGTAACTTTAAGTTGAGGCTGACCTGAATTTTTTGCATCGGGCCAGAAGGGCTGAAAGTATAGTCTGTCTGTGTTGATAACCCTGTTATTGGAAAAAAATGACAAACCAAAATGCAGGGAATCCTTATCCATCAGTACAAGTGGACGTTTATCCCAAGTGAGATAATTTTTAAGTTCAACAAAAGATATTTTTCCACCCAGTGAAGCGATTTTAAGTTTAAACAGATCATTTTCAATGGCAAAAGATGTATCTTTTCCAACGGTGGCATTCGAGAAAACCCCATATTCATCTTTCAGCGAAAGGCGCAACAGATTAGCTGAATCTAGCTTTGTACCTGAGGCAAGTGCCTTCTCTTTTTGCGTAGCGATCTGCATGGCACGATCGCGGGCAATCGTTTTGATTTCGGCGTCGCGGCGTTCCTGGTCAGCAAGAAAAATTGAATCGGATTTTCGTTTTTGCTGCAATAACTGCTCCGGTGAAGGACTATTCAGATAGCTGTAAGCAAAAAAAAGCCCCATGAGAAGGACAATGCCAAGGATGGTGTTTTTATTCATAGCGGGTAGTGGAAAAATGCGTGCAAAGGTACAAAAATGTCATTACCTGTCGGCGAATTCCTTTGCAGCTTTAACAAAACTTACAAAAAGCGGGTGAGGACGGGCAACTGTCCTCTGATATTCGGGATGAAACTGAACGCCAATGAACCAGGGATGATC
>CAIYES010000511.1 GCA_903925275.1 uncultured Bacteroidales bacterium | reverse complement strand
GACTCTAGCAAGCCTTGAACAAATGACAAATGACAAGTGACAAATGACAAGTGACGAATAGCGAAGTTGTTAATTTGTCATTTGTCACTCGTCACTTGTCATTTGTAGTCGTGCATCACTTTGATCATCCATTGATTCAGGCATGTCATTTTGAAAATATTTTTGACAAAATGTATTACATTTTGGAAAATAAATTTTCAAAACGTATATCTTTGTCGAAAAATGATCATGGCTATTCAGCAAGATATCATTGAAAATCTTATCCGCTTTGACCAGATGGCAAGGGAGGATGGGAAAAAATATCCCCTGAAGAGGTTTCTGTTTAACCGGTTAGAATATCTCCTCACCCAAACCCGGCAAATGGCAGGCATATCCGGTTTGCGAGGCACAGGAAAGACCGTTCTGTTGCGCCAGTTATCCATTGAACTGGATCATGCCTTTTATATAAGCGCCGACACGTTACCTCCACGAACGGACCTTTTTGAGCTGGCAGAGTTACTGAAAAGCACCCTGGGTGTTCGGTATCTGATCATCGATGAAATCCATGCGATCCTGGAATGGCAAGGGCACTTGAAAAAAATAACCGATTTCACCGACATCCGGGTTCTCTTTACATCCTCTTCATCTCTGGAACTCATGGAAGGCCGGTATGACTTGTCGAGGAGGCTGACCATGCAACACCTGCCCCTCTTTTCGTTCCGCGAGTACCTGATGTTTGGCAAGTCAGCAGATTTTCCAGTGGTATCTCTCGATGAAATCCTGGGGCATTCCCAAGATATATACCGGCAGGTATATTCCTATGAACCGGAATTCAGGGAGTATTCAAGTCTCCGCGCTATGCCCGCCTGCCTTGAATCGCCATTGCCATCGGTTGTTACGGCAATTATTGAAAAGATTTTGCAGAAGGATCTCCTGTCGTCTGCGAAACTATCACAGGAAGACATCCTGCAAATCAGATCGGTACTGCTTTTTCTTGCCAGGGCAGGCATTGAGGGATGCAGTTATTCGTCCGTTTCCCGAAACCTCGGAATTACCAAATACAAAGCGCAGCAATATATTGCCTTGTTGCAATCGGCATCATTGCTAAATCTCGTGTTACCATATGGCGCCAATGTGCTGCCGGAACCTAAAATCCTTTTCACGCCGGTTTTGCGGAATATCCTGGCGCAGGGAATTGACGCGGACCGACTGACCGGGACGATGCGTGAAGAATTTTTCATTCATCATGTCCTTGGAACTGGACTGACTGTGAATTACTTGAAAAGTCTCCGGGGACAAAAACTACCCGATTACATTGTTTTTCACGGGGAGAAAAAACTGATATTCGAAATAGGCGGGGCAGGGAAAGGTGCAGCACAGTTTAAAGGTGTCGAAGGCAGAGAAAAAGTGATCCTGACTCAACCCGGAGTACAAAAAGGGATCCCTTTGATACTGTTCGGGTTTTTATGGTAATGGATTCTAAGTGGTTAATAAAAACTGTTTGGCCATTGCTTAATTAAATATAAGGTGCTTCCGATCAAGAGGAAAATCTGGGGGATTACGTTTGAAATTAAAATCGACTTGGTAAAAAAGAAACTAATAAATCACTGCAATCTTAGAACCCCATTGGGGTGATATCTTTGTAGCAGAAGAAAAACGAACCATTTCCAGAGCCCCATCGGGGCGACATAGTTAGTGTGGGAAAACAGTGAAAAGTCTAAAAAGGGATTGATAATGTTGAACGAAATCTTCAACCACACCTCAATCAAGACCACCAAGATTTACCTTGGAATCAGGGAAAAGGAGATGATGGATGTGTACCAGAATCTTTGATACCTACATCTGTCTTAATTGACACAGAAGGTTGGTTTGGTAGAAATATCTGAATACTATTCCTACTTCTTTTCCCCTTTTACAGTCCTTGAAGATTCAATAGTGTCACCATGGTGGATAATCCTTAACCCTATTTGGAAGTTGATGTTTCCATTATAATCTATATTTCCATTAAAAAAATAACCACTCGGTGGTTGTGTCCAATCTGGATATGACAAAACCCCATTATCATCCACAATTGGATAAATTGTATAAG
>CAIYES010000510.1 GCA_903925275.1 uncultured Bacteroidales bacterium | reverse complement strand
TATGAGAAATAATCCCAAATTATGGGAGAATGATAAATTTTATCTGAAATGTGTAACAAATAGTCTATTTAGCATCGTATCAGACATAATATAAAGTAGACATGATTAGGATTGTCTGGTACAATTGTGATCAATCAATATTAATAACAATGGCAGTTAAAATAATTCGCCTTTAACAAAAAAAATGTTCAAATAAAATACGGTACAGGTAATATATATATTACTTTTGTTTGGTGAAATGCAAGGAATTGATACGACTGCTGATGCGGGATGGCTGGTACGTTTTCCGACAGTCAGGGAGTCATATGATCATGCGGCATCCTGAAAAGGATGGTTAGATTGTTGTTCCGAATCATGGGGCAAGTGAAGTTGGTGCAGGGCTGCAAAATAAAATTCTAAAAGATGCAGGGTTGAAATAATAACAGAGTATTATGAAAAAGATAGAAATAATAGTAGAGCGAACAAATACAGGGTATTCAGCATATGCTCAAAACTATCCTGTTGCAACCACAGGGAAAGATTTGGTTGAGCTTAAATCAAATATGATTGAAGCATTCAATCTGTATTTTGAAGATAAAGGGCAACATGTTTGTGAAGATGATCTGAAAGTGACACTGGATATTGCTCAGTTCTTCGCGTTCTACAAAGTAATCAATGCGAAAGCATTTTCGGAGCGCATCGGTATGAATCAAAGTTTGCTGGCTCAGTACATTAATGGGATAAAAAAGCCCTCCCCGGTACAAACGCAACGAATTCTTAAAGGAGTTCAACAAATCGGGAAGGAGTTGGCTGAGATCAGGTTTCTGCTTTAAGAAAGGAGATAGAGGTTCCCAGCCAACCATGAATGGTAGCAAAAAAATGTCTCGGAATTGTCTCATACGCCACCCAAGACTATCAGGAACACACAGGATTAAAGGGGATTAAGAGGAATTTCTGGGGGGAAAAGGTCACGGATTTCAGATTTCAGATTTCACATCTCCCATTCAACTTACCAAGACACCCTTAACTTTTAAGCCACAACACTGATTAACCATAAAATGTATGGACACAAATGTGAAATCTGAAATGTGAAATCTGAAATGTGAAATCTGAAATGTGAAATCTGAAATGTGCAAAGTGAAATCTGAAATGTGAAATCTGAAATATGAATTTTATGCTGTGCTACTTTACCCCCCCCCCGGAAATTCCGCTTGATCCATTATCGGATCTTCCCGGGGGTGAATAACGTGGTATAACCCGGATTAAAAATCTTTAACCTCATCTGGAAAAGAACCCACATTTTTTTATGCAACCTTGAATCCAATGCTTTTCTGCACCGGGAGTGAAAAATCTTCATCGAAATGATGGTACACATCGGCAAGGGTCATGTCGTGGTCGAATGAGACAGGACACCCGAGGATCTTGGCAATTTTTTCTGCCTTGTGAATGTTCAGCGGTTTGAATTCATATTTGGCGATGATCCTGCCTTTCCGCAGCAAAGCTTTGTCAATTCTGGAAATATCGGTATTGAAGGTGCAGATGATTTGCAGGTTGAGACAATCGCTTAACAGACCGTCCGAAATATTGAGCAGGTTGGAAACACTGAAATTCTCCTCATTCATTCGGTCACGGACCACATTCTCGGCATCCTCGATGATCAGGATCGAATTCGGATAGTCGATCATCAATGCCAGGAAATCGGGCGAAGCTATTGTCGGTGCCATTTCCGGCGGAATGAAAATCATCTTTTTACTCATCACACCGGCGAGATAGCGGATATAGGTGGTCTTTCCGGTTCCCGGTAAACCGTGAAGAAGAATAATCCCTTTGCCTCTTGCCTTGTTAAGCTTTTCTACAATTGTATCATGAACCGACTTGAAATCATCGTTGTAAGCGAGCGAAATATCGATATCGGGAGAAGTAACCTCAAATTCTTTGATATATAATCCCGACGTGGGATCAGCCACCAACACGCCAATGCTCCTGGATGCTGATACAATGACTCTTGATAGCAGATGATCGCTGACTCTTTGCAAAAGCAATTCATTGGTGCTTCCTGAAAACAGTATTGAAACCGTTGGATCATTCTTCAGGTTCTCGAAATAAACCAGTAGGTTTTTACGAATCATAAGCACCCCCTGCAGCATGATATATTTTACGGCCCTGCGGTCATAGTACCATTGAATCACTCTATTGGTCTTGGTGATCCTGAACTTACGGATGATCTCTTCGACGATTTTATCGCCGGGCATCAAAGGACGGATAACCCGATGCGAGGGGATCTCGCTATTATGAAAGATGAAAATGGTTGCAGGGTCGAGGTTGCTGCAACTTGAGTCGTATTTCTTCCGGAACGCTTCACTGCCGGCGATCTCATGGAGGTATGGTGCTTTATTTTTCATACAGATTTCTTTTTTATATACTTTAATATCCAATATATAGCATGTTGGTATTTTTACTTAATCGGCTTTTTAGCAAAAGGTGATTCAAAAAATGAAAATATTTTTTTCTGATTGAGCACAATCATACCAGTACAAGGCTGAAATTACTAAAAGACCGGTTAAAAAAGAACCAGCGCTGAAAGCGCGTAATATTATTAACCGTGGGTGAAGCCCACGGAAACCGTGCTACAATCCAAACCTGAGCCCTGGAAGGGCGATATATTTCACATTAGCAGCAATATGCCGCCCTTTCAGGGCTAAAGTTGGGCGTGATTTGCAACAACCGTGGGCTTCACCCACGGTTAATTATATTACGCCACTTCATGGCTGATTGCTGACCAAATCCATCACTGGCATGATTGCTCAATCAATATTTTTGTATTCCGCTCAACAAATTGAACCGGTCAGAAAAAAAAATTAGTTTTCCCAGCACATCAATTAATGATATAGCTTTCTGTTTTCTGCCGGCAAATTAAAATAATCACTCCGTAATGTTATTACGTTAACAAAAAGTAATACTTTTGATAGGCTTCTAACTTTGGAAATAACAAACCACTACGATCCATCACCAGACGATACTGCCAATGCCAATCAACAAGCATTCCTTTGCACGTTACCAGGTAATTGATGCATGCATCCGCAACAGGCAGCGGTCATATCCCGATATTGGCTACCTCATTGAGCGGTGCAGCCAACGGCTTGACCAGCAAATTTCAAGGTCCACGATTGAAAAGGATTTGAAAGCCATGAAGGATGAGCCTGAACCAGGATATTACGCACCGATCCGTTACGACAGGCAGAAATGCGGCTATTATTATGAAGATCCGGAGTATTCAATCTCCAACATCCAGGTTGAGGAGGAGGACATCGATGCCATTGAATTCGCTGCCAGGATTCTGCGGCAATACCGCGGCTTTCACATGGTAAAGCGTTATGCCGAGGCCATCGACCGTATCCTTGACCTTGTAGATGTGAGACGGATATTGAGTTCGGAGGAGTTTGAGGAGTATGTGCAATTCGACACTCCGGTTTATATGGATGGTTCGGGGTTCCTCGAACCGGTCATCATGGCCATCAAGGACAAACATGTTCTTTCCATCAGCCACCAGTCATTTTCCAAAACCGAGCCTGTTATCCGGGTTGTTCATCCATACCTGCTCAAGGAATACCAGAACCGCTGGTACCTTGTGGGACTTGATGAGCATGAAAACGAAATCAGAACTTTCGGACTTGACAGGATTAAAAAATTGGAAGAAATATCGAATATTGAATACCGAATTTCGAATTTCGATCCTACAACATACTTCAAACATACCATCGGCATCATTGCGCCGCAGTCGAAGCCGCCATTACTGAAGATTGAATTTACGAAACAGCAGGCGCAGTACCTCCTTACCCAGCCGATCCACCCCAGCCAGAAAATGCTGAAAGAGACAAAGGATATGGTAGTTTTCACTTTTGCCGTGCATCCTACCTATGATTTTATCTCATTGTTGCTGGGATACAGGGACAAGGTAAAGGTGCTGTCACCGTTGTGGCTGAGAAAGGGAATGAAAGAACTTTTAGAACAAATGATCAATAAATATCAATAAACCATAAATAGATTACGGTTGATACAATTTACTTTGCACAAAACATATAAGAAATATGAACGCGATCATCACCAGCCTTAAAAATAATTCCTGTCCTTACAAACAAATCCGGAAATTCTCCGATAAGCCAGGAATATATGCTTTCTTTTTTACCGGAAAGGATTTTCCGATAGCGAATTGTAATCCTCAAAAAGATGAGATCATCTACATTGGTAAAACAGAAAGCAGCCAGGCAAGCCGG
>CAIYES010000509.1 GCA_903925275.1 uncultured Bacteroidales bacterium | reverse complement strand
ATTAAGGGCCTATTTTGCCTTTTATCCGGACTTTTCAGTCTTTTGGCCGTAACCGTTGGTTACGGCCAAAAGGCTTTTATTACAGTCATTGATCAGAAAAGCCATGAACCAGTTTCTTTCGCGCATGTTTGCTTCGAAGGAATGAAATCCGGTTCACCAAAATACAGTCTTACCTCAATCGAAGGAACTGTTGCGAATGAGGTAAAGGAAATTTCAAAAATCGTTGTGAGTTATATGGGCTATGCGACTTACAGCGGTACGATCAACCCTGGAGAGTCTGCTGAAATACAGCTTTTTCCCAAGGTTTTGAATATGGACGAGGTGGTTGTTACGGCACAATATACGCCCGAACGTGCCGATAAATCCATCTATAAAGTCAATGTTATCAATTCCCGTCAGATCGAGCAGAAAGCCGCCACAAACATGGCTGATTTGCTGAAAGATCAGTTGACCATGCGGGTTACCCAGGATGGTGTGCTGGGGACAAGTTTGCGAATCCAGGGAATGTCGGGTGAAAATGTTAAATTTTTACAGGACGGGGTGCCGCTCATAGGCCGTATGAACGGCAACTTCGACCTGAACCAGATCAACCTTTTCAATGTCGATCACATTGAAATCATCGAAGGACCAATGTCTGTGATATACGGCAGCAATGCATTAGCCGGGGTGATCAATATCATAACCAAGGAAAATAAATCATCGCTTTTGAATGCTACGGTCGATGCGTATGTTGAATCAGCGGGTGTTTATAATTTTGACGGCAGTCTGTCATTCAATCACAAGAAACATGGCATGTCCATTGATGGAGGACGGAATTTTTCTGCGGGAAACTCACAGGCAATCACAACGGATGTAGCAGATCAGCGGTTCAAACCCCGCCGGCAGTATTTCATGGATGGGTATTACACCTTTTCAACCAATATTCTCAAATTGAAAGCCACCGGTGAATATTTCAATGAAGTATTGCTCGATAAAGGGTTGTTAATTTATCCATACTATGAAACGGCCATTGATAACCATTACACCACAACAAGATATTCGGGAAAGATCGACGCCGTGATTAAGTTACCTAAAAATCACTTTATCAATGCTTTGGCATCCTGGACAGGATATACCCGCATCAGCGAGGCTGTATTTCTGGATTATACAACCCTGACCAACACGGTGATACCCGAAGCGAGTGATACGGCAGCCATAAATAACCTGATTGCCCGTGGTACCTTTGCAAAGAGTAATCCTGACAAGAAGTTCAATTATCAGGCTGGCGCTGATATCAGCTACGAAACCGGAACAGGTAAGAAGATTGCAGGAAACAAGCAGGAGATTGGCGATTATGCTGCTTTTCTGAGTATGAAATATGATCCGGTGCCGTCACTTTCAATACAGCCAGGTTTCAGATTTATCTACAATACCAAATACAAAGCACCGGTTGTGTATGCTTTGAGTGCCAAATGGGCTATTCTTAGCCCGCTGAGCCTGCGTTTTTCATATGCCCGTGGTTTTCGGGCCCCCGCCATCAAAGAACTTTACATGTTATTTGTGGATGTAAACCACAACGTTCGTGGCAATCCTGACCTCCAGGCCGAGAAATCCCATAATTTCAGCATAAACTTAAATTATGCAGTGGAGCAGCGAAAAATAGCATGGTCCATCGATTTGAACGGGTTTTACAATCTGGTTGACAATGTGATCCTGCTTGCCCAAACCGGTAATACGCTGGAATACCGTTATGAAAATATCAGCAGATACAAGAGTGCCGGTTTTCAGTTCGGATGTACCTATCAGTTATATCCTGCTTTTAAAATCCAGGCAGGTTTTGGTGAAACAGGGATCACAGGCAGTCCGGATGCAGCAATAGGATATGATCCTTTCAAATGGTCTCCTGAAGTGACGCTGAGCTCATCTTACCGGTTTATGAAACAGGATATTACCCTGTCACTTTATTACAAGTATACCGGGTCGACACCTCAACTTGTGCCGGATCAAAAACAGTTGAAATGGGGGTGGACAGATTCTTACAACATAATGGATATCACAGCCAGTAAAGGCTTCTGGGACAGCAGGATCCGGTTGTCGGCCGGTGTTAAAAACATTTTCAACACCACAACCATTCCAACCACAGGAGGAGGGGGCGGGGTTCACAGTGGCGGCGATGGGAGTGTAAGTATCGGCTATGGACGTACGGTTTTTGCCAAAATCTCTTTTCAGTTCAATAAATATAAATGATGCGGACAGGAAAACTGGTTTTATTGTTTTTGATTACCCTGACATTTCATTCATGTTTCAAAAAGGATGAAATGATTGCACCTTATCCAAGGGGCAATGTGAGTATCGATACCATTCAAATGACAAAAACCTATCTTAACCAGGTTTACTTCAGGCTCGATTCGGGGGAAGTTGTAAGCTCCGACATTAAGACCTCCTTTGACCTTGGTTTTGAATGCAGCCCAACAGGTTGGCATATACTCCTTAATACCAGTGATTTTATGAAGGTTGCCGATTTGGGTACGGCTATATTGGGTCAGCAATACAGCACTGAAGGTTTGAAATGGATGTTTGACAAATCGGATGGCAACCCTGATTCAATAGCCATTGGGCAGTGGTTTTCAGTTAATGGGAAAGACACAGTTTCAAACAATCACCTTTATGCCGTCGACCGTGGATTGGATGAGTTTGGAAACGCACTCGGTATCTTCCAGGTTAAATTCGACAGCCTTAAACACAACAGTTATTATTTTCGGTACGCTCCAATCAAAGGAGGAGCAATCATTTCAGGGATGGTAACCAAAGATCCCCTTGTCAGGTATCTCTGGTTCAGTCTTGTAACAGGTTCCGTTGTACACAATGAGCCTCCCAAAACCGGATATGATTTGTTATTTACCCAATATACAACTTTGCTGTTCACCGATGAGGGGGCTCCCTATCCTTACCTTGTTACAGGCGTGTTGTTAAACCCCGACCAGGTTGAAGTAGCAGTGGATTCAATAAATGATTTTTATCGAATCACGCAAGAAGTGGCTTCAGGGTTAAACTTCTCCAAATCACTTGATGCGGTTGGGTATGATTGGAAAATTTTAGAAAGCACGACGACAGGTGCTTATACCATCCGGAAAAACAGGACCTATATCATTCATCAGGTTTCGGGCGCTTTTTATAAATTCCGTTTCATCGGGTTTTATAATGAAAAGGGAGAAAAAGGCTACCCTGTTTTTGAATACCAGCAATTGCTCACCCCTCAATGATTCAGGGATCCCGGTCAGGGTAACAGGCCAAATGCAAGATGCTCTTTTAAGCAGGGAAATCATTAGTGACCTGCATAAAAGAGCATCTTCCGGATTTCCGGGTTATTGCAATGGCTGCAACTAATTAGTTAAGGTTACTTTTCGGGTAATGATACCCTTGGATGTTTCAAGGCGAAGAATGTACATTCCTCTGTTGAAGGATGATACATTGATAGTAGCCTGTTGACTTTGGTTTTCAGATGTATAAACGATCCTGCCGTCTGCCGAACACAGAACCAGACGGGCATCCTTAAAATCTCCCGTCACAACAAGATTACTGGTTGCAGGGTTGGGATAAACCATGACGTTCAGCGACGAATGTTCGATCATCCCGGGGATTGGACTCTTGCTTACCTCGATGCTGTCGAGCAATAATTTGTATTGGTCGGTGCAATCAAAATGACACCATGTCAGATAAATTTTCTGGCCTACAAATGGAGTGAGATCAATTGTTCGTCCTTTCCACACATAATACTCATTGATGGTCAGAGTTTCCATGAAGAGTATTCTCGTGAAGTCGGCAACCTGATTGCCTGTTGTAGAAAGGGCAACTTTGTATGTCTCCTCATAATATGGATCATCAGCAGCCTGTATTGTATAACGAACGCTTACTGAATAATCTGCCAAACCAGTAAGGTCTATTTGCGGGCTGATCAGATAATTTTCGGGGGTGAGCGCGCCAACTCCTCCGCCTAACCACGAATCGGATACAGCATAAACCTCGATGACACCTGAAGTGTCGTTGGTCCATGTGTTGACACGCCAGTTATAACCATCTCCATCAGCATCGATCATGGTCCATGAAGGAGGAGGAAAATTGATCGAATCGTTAAAAAACTCCTGAAGCAGATAGGTTTGGCTAATGCCTAAGGTGCTGATGGTAAGTAATGCGATAAAAAGTAGTAGTTTTTTCATAGGCTGATAATTTTATGTTTTTTTTATATTACAATTATAAAACATTTTAATGAATGTTGATAAAAAAATGAAAATAAATTTATTCCAGGTTCTATAATTATTGCTTTGCAACCTGACTGATTTGATCAAACAAAATGACTTTTAAACAATTTTTGTAGATTTGCGAGCCCAAGCATTTAATTTAATCTGCAGTTATGTCAAAAAAAATCAACATCCCCCATACCTATGTCATTGTTTTCGCTATTATCATCATTGCAGGGGTACTTACATGGATAATTCCCGGCGGGTCGTTTGAACGGGAAATCATCAAGGTAAACGGAATCGACAGGGAAGTTATTAAAAGCAATAATTTTCATTATATCGGAAACACGCCCCAAACCTGGCAAATTTTTTCAGCAATTTTCGACGGATTTGTTGATAAATCCAACATCATTGTATTTATTTTGATGATCGGCGGGGCCTTCTGGATCATGAACCAGACGAAATCGATCGACATCGGGATTTACGCATTTCTGCGTTACACCCGAAAGATAGGAAACAACCGGGTGCTGAAATATCTGGGGGTCGACAACATCATAATCGTTTTGCTGATGCTGATATTCAGCATTTTCGGGGCAGTTTTCGGCATGAGTGAAGAAACCATCGCCTTTACAATTATTTTCATTCCCCTCGCCATCAGGATGGGCTATGATTCTATTACCGGGGTGTGTATGTGTTATGTTGGTGCCCACCTTGGATTTGCCGGCGCTTTGCTCAACCCCTTTACCATTGGTATCGCGCAGGGCCTGTCAAAATTGCCGCTCTTCTCAGGGATTGAATACCGGCTATTTTGCTGGGTGGTGATCACCATAATTGGCATCGCATATGTACTGTGGTATGCTAAAAAGGTGAGAAAAAAACCAAAATCATCCATCGTTTATGAAGAAGATGCCCACTGGCGGGCACAGACCGGGTTGCAGGAAGATGACATTAAGTATCATACACCACGCAGTGCCTGGTTTGTATTCATTGCCCTGCAGATTGTACTGATCCTGTTTTCAATTTTCTATCCGATGACCATATTGAAAATCGGACTGTCACGTTTCACCACACCGATCATTCCCATCCTCAGTGCTTTTTACCTGGTGACCAGTCTATTGATGCTCAGGAAATCGGTTCATTTTTTTATCCTTAACCTGTTATTTTTCACAATTGCTTTTCTGATTGTAGGGGTTATGGGATATGAATGGTATGTGATGGAAATTGCAACGCTCTTTTTCGTGATGGGCATAGCTTCCGGACTTGCTATGAACTACACACTGAATGACCTCACCCGCCACTTTTTGGACGGTGCACGGGATATCCTGTCGGCCGGGATTATCGTTGGCCTTGCAGGAGGGATCATCATCATCTTGAAAAACGGACAAGTTATCGACACCCTGCTTTACTATGTTGCAGGATCAATGAGCAACCTGGGGAGCTATGCAACAATCAGCCTCATGTATGTCATCCAGACAGGTATCAACCTCATCATGCCTTCGGGATCGGCCAAGGCCGCGCTGACCATGCCGATCATGTCACAGTTTTCCGACCTGATAGGTGTTTCACGGCAGGCAACTGTGATGGCATTTCAGTTTGGCGATGGGTTTACCAACATGATCACGCCTACGTCGGGCGTGCTGATGGGCGTGCTGGGTGTTGCCCGTATTCCCTATGATAAATGGCTGAAATGGGTCCTGCCTTTTATGCTGATCCTGGTCTTGCTTGGTTTTTTGCTGTTAATTCCTACAGTAACCATGAAACTTAACGGATTCTGAACCTATGAAAAAACTGATTTTCCTGAGTTGCCTTTTAATTGTGGCGGCAGTTCAATTGTTACCGGCATGCACCACGGCCATTATTTCAGGGAAATTTACCCCTGACGGGCGCCCATTGCTTTGGAAAAACCGCGATACCGGCGACCTCGACAATAAGCTGATGTACTTTACCGACGGAAAGTATGCTTATATAGGCCTGGTCAATTCAAAAGATACAACAGGATCGGAAGTATGGACAGGCATGAATGCCGCCGGCTTTGCCATCATGAATTCTGTATCTTACAATCTTAACTCAAAGGAGGCTACTGTGGCCGGTGAAAATGAGGGGAAGGTGATGCGGCAGGCGTTGCAGCAGTGTGCTACGGTTGATGATTTTGAAAATTTGTTGAAAACACTCCGGAAACCATACGGACTGGAAACAAATTTCGGGGTGATTGATGCAATGGGCAACGGAGCTTATTTTGAGACCTCAAACAACACCTATTACAAAATCAGTGTGAACGATCCTGTTGCGGCTCCAATGGGTTATCTTATCAGAACCAATTATTCGTTCACGGGGCAACCTGATGAGGGACAGGGTTATATCCGCTATCTGACGGCCGAGAAATTGTTTTACCAGGCCTCTGCAACAAATAACCTTACCCCTGAATTTATCTTCCGTGATGCATCCCGCTGTCTCACTCATTCCCTGACGGAGACTGACCTTAAACAGGTTCAAACTGCAGACAAGGAAAAATTTGTTTGGTTTACCGATTTCATTCCACGGTTTTCGACCGCTGCATCCGTGGTGATCCAGGGAATCAGGGCTGGCGAATCACCTTCACTGACGACCATGTGGACTGTACTTGGTTTTCCATTGTGTTCTGTGGTTTATCCCGTGTGGATTAATGAGGAACACCGGTTACCTTCGATGTTAGCGGGTGAAAAAGGCGGCCACGCGCCGCTTTGTGATAAGGCTTTGAAATTAAAAGACCGTTGTTTCCCGGTCAAACGCGGGCATGGAGATGATTATCTCAACCTTCCGGCATTATATAACCATGCGGGCAACGGCATCATGCAGCAACTTGCGCCGGTTGAAGAACAGATTTTTGCAGATGTAAAAACCAGGTTGGTGATCTGGCGAAAAACCCCACCTGCGGCAGACGAACTGAAAGGTTTCTATAAAATGCTCGATGACCTGATAGCGGCAAGCTATTTTCGCTTGTTCGGAATGTGATTTTTGAATTGATGTATCTGCTAGCAGTGTCTTTTATCCGATCTTCTCGATAATACCCCGGTTGCCGTCGAGACTTACAATGTCGCCATCACTGATGAATTTCTTTGCCCCTTTGGCTCCGACCACAGCCGGTATTCCATATTCCCGTGCCACAACGGCTCCATGAGATAGCGGGCTTCCGATTTCGGTGATCAATCCGGCGATTATACTGAAATAGGGGGTCCAGCCGATATCGGTAAAAGATGCCACCATGATCTCGCCTTCCAGCAACTGTTCAGCATCGTCAATGGAATGAATGATACGTGCACGACCCTGAACCACGCCACTGCTTACCGGTGTTCCCTTCAATTGCCCTTCACTGATCTCAATTTTCACCTCCTGTTCCAATGGCTCGGGGATACCAAAACACACCTCATCAAAGATAAGTTTATCCAACTCCGGCAGGATATCCCGCCGTTTTTGGGCTTTCAATTTCCAGTCAGGATGGTGGTCATTCAGCAGCAAACCGATCTCCTGATGGGTGAGAAAGTAGATTTGATCCATATCATCAAGCAAACCGGCATCAACCATTTGTTTAGCCAGCATTCTGTAGCCTTTGCGCATGGTATTGACCATTTTGATCGAATAGGCTTTGGTAATTTCCCTTCGTGACACTGCTTTGCGTGCAGTAGGGATCATGTACCGGATAATACTGCGTTTTATAAAAGAGAGTTGCTTCAAAGCCTCTTTGATATCATTGGCAGTGTCGTGTGTTGTGTGGGTGATTTCACCGAGGCGAACGCGGGTTTGCAGGGTCTGGATAAGTTGCTTCGGATTCTCCTCCCATGTTTTTTCCCTGAGTTCCGATTCACGTACACAACGGTGACCGTGGCGTTCGATAAAAGCAATGAATTGCCTGGTAATTTCCGGCGGAGCATCCTCATGTAGCAAACGCAGGGCTTCACTTTGGGAAGCAGCGATAAACCGTGTGGAAAACCTTTTTTCACTACGGATCAGGGTGGCAAAACGTTCGAGTGATTTTACTGCATCTGCACTTTCAATTTCAGGAATATCCAGCAGCATCATGGTGGCCGTGTGATGGTCACCAGAGTTCGGAAACCGCTTATCATTGGTCATGATGCGCATCATTGCTGAATAGAGTGTTCCCGACTGGGCAGAGGTTCCCAGGTGATGGCCGAATCCGATACCAAGCGGAAGTCTTGCTCTTTCAATGTTTGCATAAAGTTGCTGCATGTCGCCTGCTGCTTCGATCCTGAACCCGGCTTCAAGTTTTTTAAGCGCATCGAGGTGTTTACCGGCCCTGGTTGTATTGATGATCTGGCGGATGAAATTGATTACCCGTGTTGGCAACATAGCCTCCGGTCTTGCACTGATACCGGGAAAAACCTTTCCGCTGAGGGCAAATTGTACATCCGAAGCCGTGTTTTGCCAAACGTTTTTCGGATAGTCCATCATATTGCTCATGTTGATGAACAACCGGTTATAGAACATCTGGATGTAGCGCGGTGAAGTTCGGTTTTTGAGTTTAAATGCACCAGCGTGGTCGGCAAGCAGCGTCATTCCGTAATCTATTGCTTCGGCAGTAATGGAATAGGTTAAAGGAGTTGCAACACCCGGCATCATTTCACCGATGTTACCCAATGTCCAGATGTCATTGCTTATCCCTTTTACGGTATCGAGTTCGTTGTAATGAACTTCATCGAGTGTAGTTACCGGCCTCAACTGAAGCCAATGCAAAGTGCCTTCATGATCAATGGCCCATTCGAGATCGGCCGGATGATTGATATGGCTTTCAGCTTGCAGCGTACCTTCCAGAATTTGTCTCAGGTGATTTTCATCAAGCAGACGGCCGTTTTTCCCAACTTCAAAACCAATGTTTGATCCGCTGCGGAAAACTTCGTAATGGTGGGCATCCTTCATGCCATTGACCAAATCTTCGCCTTTGCCGGCAACCGCATTTACAAGTACCTTGTCACGCCGGTGGTTTACGGGGTTTGCTGAAAAAACAACCCCGGCAACCTTCGCATTAACCATGTTCTGGAGGATCACGGAAATGCGCAGATCAGCAGCCGACAGTCGATTTCCCGAATAAGATTTTACCCTTTCAGCGCCGGCTGCCGTGATACAACTGATAATCGCTGATTTTATCTCTTCATAGGAATTAAGGTCAAGATAGGTCTCAAACTGTCCTGCAAAAGAGGCGGCACGCCCGTCTTCGCTCATGGCCGATGAACGCACTGCCTTTGGGCCATTGCCAAGCACGGCAAGGTGTTTCTTCAGTTTTTCATCGTCAAGTTGAGTAACGTCAGGATAAATCAGCACAAATGCATCGGGTACACGCATTCCAAGTTCCTTCAGTGTTCTCAGTCCAAGTGCCTTGCCGCCTGCAGTTTTTGTAGTTATTTCGTGAAGGAATTTTATCATTTTTGTTTGCACTGCCTCTGGCTCCACCCGCTCGGGTGATGAACCAGGGCGGGGTTAAACTTTGTATTTGTCTGCATGAAATCCGAATTCCACCATTCCTACACCATCGTTGCCATCAAATTTATAGGTGCCGATTCCTTCGCGCATCATGTATTTGCCATCATGCAGATACGGAAATTCACCGTGACGCCAGAATTCCATGTGGTGTGTCTTTCCGCTGCGGGTTTTTATTTCGACATGGCCATGGTCGGGCAACAACTGATTCTTTGAAATGGTTTCGAGATCGGTACACTCCACAATGGCATCGGTAGTACCATCGGCAGCGGTGATAAAACCGGCCGTTAGACGGCCAAGAAACTGCCATTTGATGGTGGTCACCGTCCAGTGAATTCCCGCATCCGATACACCGGTGATCCAGTAGTGCCTGTCCCATGTCAGCCAATTCCGCGAACCGAAAGAGTGGTCGCGTGAGGCCATCATGTTCATGTTAAAGGTCTTGCCATCAAGAATGATCGTACCCTTGAAGGTGCCGGTTTGCTCATAATGAACCTGATGGGTGTCTTTCATATGGAAGAAAAACTGCTTTGTCCATTTTTCCGCGGCAATGGCATCAGCAATAGCCTTTTGATCAGAACTTTTAGCAAAATCGTATACCGGATGATCTCCGGTGAAAACCAGATTTGTATTGCAGGGGTGCTGCTTGCCGTCGCGGCCGGAAACCATACCGTTGTATGTAACCCGCCATATTTTGCCAACTTCAATGGGTTCCCATTTTAAATTGCCTTGCTGAAAACCAGGGCCTTCTGCTCCCGGATCCGCAGTTAATCCAAAATATCCATGCCCCTTCAGGAAAAAATCAAACCAATATTCGTGTAAACGATCCGGTCCACGGAATGCCATGCGGGTGATGAATGCATTGCCATCTTTGTCACCGCCATAAAAGTAGGAGCTGTCGTTGGGATATGGCTGGTTAAGGTCTACATGTTTTTGTTCAAGGTAATCGACTGGATATTGGCGGCTTTTGGTGCGCTTCACCATTTGCTTTGCTATAAGGCGTTTGATCATCGTTTTTTTATTTAAGCCGCAAAAATACTATTTTTTGTTTTTCTTTTTCTTCGGATTAAAACGGTCTGGTCTGCCTGAGAAACTCCGCTCATCCATTGGCGCTCTTTTCCCTTTGTATTCCTTTCCTTTTTTGAAATCCTGGTCACCCTTGAATTTCCCTTTCTCTTTGAATGAACGTTGTTCATTAACATTGACTTGCGCCTGGCCAGCAGCCACCTTGACCGAGAGGGCAGAACCCTTGAATTCGGCTTCGCTTAACGATTGTGAAAGGAATTTGGCAAATTCAGTATCGACTTCAAAAACACCGTCATTTTTCCCAAGGGTAATATCTCCGATGCGGATTCTTTTTCCCGGACTGTTGGCGTTGATGAGTTCAATGAGGGTGTTGGGATAAAGTCCGTCGGCCTTACCTACATTGATCGAGAGACGTGAAAACGCGGTTACCTCTTTCCTGGAATCACCCCGGCTGCCTTTATCACGGAATGAATCGCGGCCACCTTTGTCGCGGGAAGAATCGCGGCCTTTTTCTTCATACACATTGATATCTTTGGCGTTACGGTAGTATTCGAGGAAACGGTTGAATTCAAGCGCCACGAAACGTTTAATGACATCCTCTTTTTCCAGCCATTCCAACTTGCGGTAAATTGCCGGCAGGAATGGATCGATTTCAGAATGTTCAATTTCAACATTTTCCATCTTATTGATCAGGTTGAAAAGCTGTTTTTCACAGATTTCACGTCCCCCCGGAACTTTTGCGGCAATGAACGATTTGTTGATCAGTCGCTCGATCTGCCTGATCAGGTGTTTCTCTTTCAGGTTAATGATGGCAATTGAAGTGCCTGCTTTTCCGGCACGCCCGGTTCTCCCGCTGCGATGCGTGTATGCCGAAAGGTCATCCGGCAGGGCATAATTGATGATATGCGTGAGATCATTTACATCGAGTCCACGGGCAGCAACATCGGTGGCCACCAGCAACTGAACATGACGGATCCGGAATTTCTGCATGACACTGTCGCGTTGAACCTGCGACAGGTCACCATGAAGCGCTTCGGCATTGTAGCCGTCGGCGATCAGTTTATCGGCAATTTCCTGGGTGTCGATGCGGGTGCGGCAGAATACAATTCCATAGATGGAGGGATAGAAATCGACAATGCGTTTCAACGCCGTGTACTTGTCTTTTGCATGGACCGTATAATAAAGATGTTTGATATTCTCTGCGCCGGAATTGCGGTTCCCGATGGTGATCTCGACCGGTTTTTTCATGTACTTTTTAGCAATGACGGCCACTTCATTGGGCATGGTGGCCGAAAAGAGGAGTGTGTTCCTTTCTTCGGGAACCTCTGCAAGGATGTCGTTTATGCTGTCAAGGAAACCCATGTTGAGCATTTCATCCGCTTCGTCAAGGACAACGGTTTGCACACTGCCGAGTTTAATGGCTCTCCGCCGCATGAGGTCGAGCAATCGTCCGGGCGTTGCCACAACGATCTGAACCCCCTTTTTCAGGGCTTTTATCTGAACCTCCATGCTGCTGCCACCATACACAGGAAGGATCTTCAGGTCGTCGATGTATTTGGCAAAATCATTCAGATCGCCGGCGATCTGCACACATAGTTCACGGGTAGGACAAAGGATCAGCGCCTGGGGAAGGTGGTTGTCAAGATCGGTTTGCTGAATCAATGGCAGTCCGTAAGCTGCGGTTTTCCCTGTTCCTGTTTGTGCAAGGGCGACAATATCGGTTTTTTCACCGAGCAGCAATGGGATTACCTTTTCCTGTACAGGCATTGGAACTTCAAAACCAAGATCCACAAGGGCCAGCACGATTTCTTTGCTGATACCCAATTCTTCAAATGTTGTCATGTAGTTGTTTTATCATGTGCTTTTGGGATTTCCGGGGTGTGCTCAAACCAGGTGAAACCTGATGGATAGGCATTGCCTTTGGTACGATGCCTGTTGATTGTGCGGGCGGGAAATGTTAATAGGATTTAATTAACCTCAAACACTGTTTATTAATCGGCAAAGATACGGTTTATTTCGGAATTCAGATTTCGGAATCCGGATTTGTCAAAAGGCAGGGGAAACAGGAAGAATTTTGAAAGGAATCCGGGTATTGTGACAAATTAATTGTGCAACATCCCGTGCCGATTTAATGGCAACCGGCAATCCTCCGCCGGGAATTGTCCAGTGACCTGTGAAGTAAAAGTCTTTTAGTCCCGGCAATTCGCTTGATACCGGTGATTGTGCGATGATATTTTTTCCGGGAAGCCATCCCTGCACACTGCCTTTCCAGTTATTGGTATACCGGTGATATGTTGCCGGGGTAGCGATGTCAACCATTTCGATTTTTTCCTTCAGGCCGCCAAGTCTGGCATCAGCAAGATCAATCATCAATTGGGAAAATGTCTGTTTTTCATCCTGGTAACTTCTCTGATCTGTTTGGCGCAGGTTAATCCAATAATCGGCATTTTGGGTATAATAACTGATGGAGATCACTGTTTTTCCTTCAGGGGCAAGGGTCGGATCGTAATTGTTGATGTGGATTTCCATTCGTTCATACTGCGTACCGTCGGGAGATACAAGCTTCTGGCTGAGCGGGAATCGCAGAAAATGAGGATGATGTTCAAATGTTCCGGCAACACCCAATGATACCATGAATACTGAATAATAGACCTTCAGTTTTTCCTGGTTGTGAAGTTCCATAATGGTTTTATTGACATATTTTCCTTCCAATGCCTTGAATAATGTGAAATTCCAGTCAGCAGCAGAGATGCAGATTGCAGAAGGAATCAATTCTCCCGTATTCAGCAAAATTCCTGTCGCGTGGTTATCCTGAACTACGATTTTTTCGACTTCGGCCTGATATCGAATTTTGCCTCCAAGTTCAAGATAAGTTCGTTCAAGGTTCCCGGTGATGCCAATAGAGCCGCCTACGGGGTATCCGGTTCCATTCATATCATTGAATGCCAATGGGAGGGTTATGATCATCAGCGGCAGTTCTTCACCATCAAAAAGCAACATCAGCGCCTCTTTCAGAAAGGGGTTCTTGATTTTTTTAGCGAAAGTAACATTGGTTTCCCCTTTGATTTTGTTCAGAAAAAGAAGCAGGGGAAGATATTTAATGTATGAAATCTTCTGATACCATGGCAGGAGTTGTGGAACTGCCTTGATTTTGGGTGGAATTTCAAAGGTTTGCATCTTTCGCATCGACCGGATCAGTTTCCTTACAGGTACAGCATCGCCCGGAGCAATGTCAAGCAGGTAACGTTCCAGCCGATCCAGGTTGGTATAGAGATGAAAAACCTTCTCGCCAAAGATATCTGCAGTATTTTTTACTTCGATATCCATTCTTACTTCATGGTTGATAAACCTGATGGAATTCATATCGATCAGTTCCGACCAAAGTTCATAGAACGGGTTGCTTGCGGTGGAGCCGAGCAGCCATTGAAGGCCGCTTTCAAAGGTATACCCGTTGCGATGCCAGCTTGTGCAAAGCCCGCCAAATGTGGAATGGCGTTCGAAAATTTCTGTTTCGAAACCGTTCATCTGCAAATAACACCCTGCCGACAAACCTGCAACCCCCGCACCGATGATGTTTATTTTCATCGTGTAAATATACGATAATCGTGGGTAGTAGAGCCATATCGCGATATGGCTCTACCACCAACGCATGGCGCGCCATGACAATAACCCCAATGTTCAACGCATTGATATTTAGCGTACCTTTGCACACCATTTCAAACAGCCCATTTATCATAATAACATGCAGGATATCAGAAATATCGCAATTATTGCCCACGTTGACCATGGTAAAACAACCCTGGTTGACCGCATTTTACACCAGGTTCATATGTTTCGTGACAACCAGGATGTCGGGGATTTGATCCTCGATTCAAACGACCTGGAGCGCGAACGAGGGATTACCATTTTGTCAAAAAACGTTTCGGTAAGATACAAGGGAATTAAAATCAACATCATTGATACGCCCGGCCACAGTGACTTTGGCGGCGAGGTCGAACGCGTGCTCAACATGGCCGATGGTGTGCTGATTTTAGTTGATGCATTTGAAGGCCCCATGCCACAAACCCGTTTTGTGCTGCAAAAAGCACTGGAATTAGGCAAGAAACCCATTGTGGTGATCAACAAAGTTGATAAACCAAACTGTTCCCCCGACGAAGTTCATGAAGCAATGTTCGACCTGATGTTTAGCCTGGATGCCAGTGAGGATCAACTGAATTTCCCAACCGTATATGGCTCTTCAAAACATGGCTGGATGTCGGACGACTGGCGCAATGAAACCACGGATGTGAGTTACCTGCTTGATCAGATCATTGAACATATTCCTGCTCCCCTGCAATTACCGGGAACCCTGCAGATGCAGATCAGTTCGCTCGATTATTCCTCCTACGTAGGAAGGATCGCGGTGGGACGGATCACCCGGGGTTCAGTGAAGGCAGGCATGCCGATTTCACTGGTTAAAAATGACCGGACCGTTGTTAAATCAGTCATCAAAGAGTTGTATCTTTTTGAAGGACTCAGCAAAGAAAAAGTAAAATTTGAGGTGAGCGCCGGTGAGATTTGCGCCATTCTCGGCCCCGAGAATTTCGATATTGGCGATACCATTGCCGATTTTGAAAATCCGGAAGGAATGTCGCCCATCAATGTTGACGAGCCGACCATGAGCATGCTCTTTACCATCAACAACTCACCATTTGCAGGCAAAGAGGGCACCTATGTGACTTCCCGCCATATCCGTGAGCGGCTCTTCAAGGAGACAGAAAAAAATCTGGCCCTGAGGGTTGAGGAGATGGATTCGCCCGATCGTTTTCAGGTTTTTGGAAGAGGTATTCTGCATCTTGCGATCCTTGTGGAGACGATGCGCCGTGAAGGGTATGAATTTCAACTGGGGCAGCCGCAAATTCTGACCAAAGAAATTGACGGACACAAATGTGAGCCTGTTGAGTTGCTGAAGGTACAGGTCCCTGAACCTTTTGCCGGGAAGGTGATTGAATTGGTGAGCCGCCGTAAAGGCGACATGACCCACATGGAGCACAAGCGTGACAGGGTAATCCTTGAGTTTGACATTCCGGCCCGCGGGTTGATCGGCCTCCGGAACCCCGTTCTTACGGCTACCGAAGGGGAAGCCGTGATGGCCCACCGGTTTAAAGCATACCAACCCTGGAAAGGTGATCTCCCGGGCAGGAACAATGGCTCGCTTATCTCCATGTATACAGGGCAGGCCATTACCTACGCCATTGATAAATTACAGGATCGCGGCAAGTTTTTCATCGAACCCTTTGAAGATGTTTACAATGGACAGGTTATCGGTGAGAGCACACGCAGCGACGATATCGTTATCAACGTAAACAAGACCAAAAAGCTCTCCAATGTGCGGGCATCGGGTTCCGACGACAAAGCCGTGATCTATCCGGCCACTAAATTTTCGCTGGAAGAGTCGATGGAATATATCAAAGGAGATGAATATGTGGAGGTGACTCCTAAATCAATTCGTTTGCGTAAGATTTTGCTGGATGAGATTGACCGGAAGCGGCAAAGTAAACAGGTTTAGGCAAGGATTCATAAACCAGTTCAGCAATATCCTTCACCGCAACAGGTGATTGTTTTTCCAACGTTTTCTTGCATAGCGGACAAGCTGTGGCCAGGATCTCAGGCTGATTTTTCATCAGCATATCCAATGTTACGGCGGTCATTGCATTGTGTTGCTGTTGTGATGCCTCAAAAATTCCCAGGCTTCCTCCGCAACACAGGGCGTTGTTTGCATCCTGCGGTACCGGAACAAGATCGGCAATTTTAGATAGCAGTTCACGTGGGGCAGTATATACCCCGGAGCCTCTTCCGAGGTCACATGGATCATGATAGGCCACGTTTTTAAAATGACCCTGCAACGGAATTTTTCCTGTTTTTACCAACTCAAGGATAAATTGGGAATGATGCTGAATCCGGATGGGAAGGTTGTACTCTTCCCGGAAAACACGATAACAGATAGGGCAGGAGGTCACCAGCAGTTTTGCATGGGTAAGACCGATCAGTCGCTTGTTGAAATCGATCAGACCTTGCGCCTGACGATCCTTTCCGGCGATCATAAGCGGGCGTCCGCAGCAAACACTCCCGTTTTCATCCAGATGGACATAGGAAATTCCGGCCTGTTCCATGATTCCTTTCATCGCACGAATGATGGCAGGAGTGAGATGCGACATGCAACCGGCAAAATATACCACCTCACCCTGACAGGGTGCCCCGGTCCTTTGAGTTGTAAGGTAGGAAAAATCGGACGCTTGTCCGGAGACGAGTTCCCGGCGTTTGATCAGACGGAGCGAGTCGGTGCTGATTCCAACCGGACATACTTCCTGGCATCTGCCGCAAAGAAGGCATTTTCGTGAAATTTCTTCCGGCACATATTTATCCCTTACGCCACGGATGAAATAGACGGCCTGTGAATCGTTGATACCGGCATCGTTGAGCTGGCAAACATCGATGCAAACGCCACAGCGTGAACATGCCTGCACTTCGACATCTGAGAAACTGGAATACCATTTCTTTGGTTGTATCTCCAGATGACGGAAAAAAATCAGCAATACCTCGGTTGGGATATGCATGTAGCGGGAATAGGGGAGGGTGATAAAAAATATCCCGAGCGACAGCGAATATCCCCACCACATCGAATAGGCCGCATAGTCGGATCGAAAAGGTGTTATAGCTACCAGTAGGTTGCCAAGCGGCTGGGTCATAAACCCTCCGCCACTGCCATAGTATCCGGCCGTATAACTCTCGGCCAGCAGTCTCATGGGGAATATAAGCCAAAGACAGGCAAGTGATATACTATCGGTCAGTTGGAATTCCGTTGTCCTTTTCAGTCCAAACCATTTTGATTTTTGCCTTTTTATCAAGGCAAGCACCAGTCCGCTCAAAACGAACAGCAGCAGAAAGTCCATGAGAAAACGAAAAAAGCCTGGAACAGAAAAGACTTCAAAGAACAGCACTAATTTGTCGTGAATGAAGAACTTGAGAAAAATCGGGTAATAAGGGGCATTCAGATGCGTTCCGCTGTAAAAGCGGCTTTCGATGTTGCCGCAAACGATCAGCAGGAACCAGCCAAGCGCGAAACTCATGTGCATATATCCAAGCAGCGGATTGCGTTTCCACATGCGACGGTGAATGAGCGCTTCCAGAAAAACCTCCTTCAGCGCCGACAGGAATAGTTGCGGGTGCCGGATGCCAGCAATGAATTTGACCTTGTCGATGGCAGGGAGTGCTTTGATCCACCGGTACCAGGTTTTTCCAATCTTGGCTACCAGGTATATCAGCCCGAGAAAAAAAGGAAGTACAAAAAGGTTAAAATTGATCATCCTGTTTGTTCAATTGCCCGGTTGATTGTTAAAATTACATTGCGCAGGTTAACGCCCCGCGGACAAACCAACTGGCATTTGCCGCAAAACATGCACTTCAGGATATCCCTCTTTACCTGGTTTGTTTCGCCTCTTCGGATAAAAGTATGTATCCTGCGGATGTTGAAATCGACGAAGTGACCGGCAGAGCACGTGGCTGTACAGCTTCCGCAGCCGATGCAAAGGTTCATCGACGGTTCATGCGCCTTCAGATAATCAGCGATGCGCTTGTCGTTCCGATCAAAGTCAATCGATGCATCCGACAAAATTTTATATCCGAAGTTTTTCACCATTTCACTATTTCACCATTTCACCATTTCACCATTTATATATGCTTTCACCTGCACCGCCGTTGCCCTCGCATCTGCGATGGAATTTACGATGCAGGCCGGTCCTTTTACTGCTCCGGCAAGAAAAAGCCCTGGTACCGAAGTGCTGTTGTCTTTGAAATGCTCATCAACAGGCGACAAAAAGCCATCGGAACCGGTTTGCAGTTTCAGCATGTCGGAAATTATTCTGGTTTCCGGTCTTGGTACAAAACCAACAAGCAGTACCACCAGGTCGACCGTCATTTTTAATGGCCTTCCGGTCAGGGTGTCCTCTGTTTTCAGTATCAGTGAGTGATCAGGATTTTCGGCACATTCCGAAAGCCGGCCCCGGATAAAGTTGACGCCCCATTTCTGCTGGGCTTCATAGTACAATTCTTCGAAATTCCGGTCGTACATCCGCAGATCCATATAAAATGAAAACACTTCACATCCGGGAAGCATTTCCCTGATCTCGATGGCCTGTTTGACGCCGGTTACACAGCAAACCTTGGAGCAATAGAGATTGCCCACCTTTTCGTCGCGTGAACCGACACAATGGATGAGGCCGACCCTTTGAGGCGTTTTGCCGTTATGCGTAACAAGTTGCCTGCCCTCCTTGAAAATCGCCTCCAGTTCAGCCGAGGTGATTACATTGTCATATATTCCATAACCGTATTCTTCTTTTTTCCGGGCATCGAAAAGTTCATAACCGGTTGCAATCACTACGCTTTCTGCCGTTAAAGGGTCGCCATTGTGCAGATTTACCGTAAAACCTTCTGTGTTACGGTCAATCGATGTTACCCGGCTTCCACATCGTATTTCAACCGTTGAACTCATGCTTTTTTCGATGAAGTCGATCACCTCTTTTCCCGGGCGACGGCTTGGAAATAGCCGATCCCAGTTCCCGGCATGCCCTCCCGTGTGATCATCTTTTTCAAGCAAAACAACCTCCATTCCCAATTCAGAGAGGGCACCTGCAGCAGTCATCCCTGAAACACCACCACCCACAACGATCACTTTTTTATTCATGCTGATAGAATTTGAGGTGAGAAGGCGCCTTGGGTTGCCCCATCATTTTGCCATCCATGGTCAGGAATTTTCGCTTCGAATCGTACGGGATACCAATTTTATCCAGCAATGGTTCAACCGGAACCTGGTGAACCTGCAATCCCAGGTCCCATGGATCATAGCCCAATATCATCCCGGCCAGTTCTTCGTAAGTAAGTACAGGGATTCCCAGGCCATTTTCCCCGTAGGTAATGCCCTCCATTTCGCTGAGGGCATATTGCCACCGGTCGAGGAACATAGGACATCCGGGGCAGTTGGTAAGGATGAAATCGGGTTTGTAAGGCGCCATGGAATCAAATTTCTTTTTTGAACAGGCAAGTGAATAGCCGCGGTTGGCCTGAATAAGATATTGCCTGAAGCCGAATCCGCAGCAATGACGGCGTTCGGGATAATCAATCACATCCCCTCCCCAATCCTCAATCATGCCGGCCAGAACGTATGGGTATTCAGCACCACCAACTCCTTTGGCCGGAAACATCTTTGAATAATGACATCCGATGTGTTCAACCACCTGCAATGGTTTCCCGGTATGTTTGTTAATGAGGCGGTACATTCCGCCGGCAGCAATCTCTTTCCTGAATTTAAAGATCACATCGCTGGCGTGGGCAAGATTTGCAGGTTTGTTGAAAGTCCGGCCGGTAGCATTAATCAGGTGTTGCCGTACACGCTCTTCCACTTCAGGGAAATGGTGCCATGTTTCCAGAATTTCCGAATACAACCCGAAAGAGGTGATGCAGGACGTGGTGAAATTCTCATAACCCGCCTCAGTCATAATCGCAAACTGGCGGGCCACCATGGTCATGGCCGTCTCAAACGGAACAACATCGCTGTGGTAGCCTATTCCGGAGCAAGTGGTATGAGAAGCATTTTCAAAAACATCTTTATGCAAAACATCTTTCATGATGCGAAGAAAGGTCTTCTCGGAGCCGGGGAAAAAATTCTGACGCACACAACTCCTTACATAAAAATACCGGTCGTCAGCAATCTCTTTCTGATACTCTTTCCAGATACTTCTTTTTCCTTCGATCTTCATGACTTTGTTGTATGATCCTTGTCGTTGGTTGTATAAATGTGGCGGATATACTCGTTGTCCAATCCCTCCCCGAAGCTGATGCCCATCTCGTCGGCTTTCAGGCGCGAGAATTCCTCTATTTTGCTAAAACGCTCCGATGCGCCGGTTTCATCAAATATTCGCTGCACCTCATCAAGATCCTCCTGCGGGATTTTCCGCAGGATACCCGGTCCTGTTTTCTTATAGTTTGCACCAAGCCGGTGCATAACCTCATCCATGTTTTGATGTTCCCATTCCCATATTGGTCCCTGTTCCGGGTGCATCTCCGGTAAAATTTCCGAAGGATAGAGGCAATAACCGTATTTAAGGATCCACTCGCCGACAGTACGTTTGATGGCAAGCTGCTGCCTTCCCTTTTCCGATTCGGTAAACCATCCCGATTCCTGCGAAAGCGATCGAAGTGCCGTAATCAGTAGTCCGGGAGCATTTCCCCTCGGGCACCGTGTAACGCACGACATACATTCCCCGCAGTACCAGATGGTTTCGCTTTTCAGCAATGCTTCGATTTGAGCGTCGTCGCGGGTTTGCAGGATATCAACAATCTGACGGGGCTGATAATTGTAGAACTCAGCCGCAGGGCAAATTGCGGTGCAGGTACCGCAATTGAGGCACGCTTTCAGTCCTTCGATAAAACGGACATCTTCGGCTAATTTATCGTAAAGTTTTCCCATAGGTAAGTGGAAATAGCCTTCAAAGATAGAAAAAGAAAGTAAGGTGTACAAGCCGCTAAGCGGACGGGTGGACAGACAGAACTGACCTCCCGCCTTTCACGTCATTTTGTTGTGAAAACATACTGCAGGATGTTCGCCCCCATCTGCAGCGCCTTCAGCCTTGTAGGTTCAGAATCACCATGAACGGCTGCATCTTCCCATCCGTCGCCAAGATCACATTCATACGTGTAGAACACCACTAGCCGGCCTTCATAAAAAAGCCCGAAACCCTGCGGGGGTTTGTCATCATGTTCATGAATCTTTGGCAATCCCGACCGGAAAGTATATTTTTGATGATAAACAGGATGATCAAACGGGAGTTCTATCAGTTCAAGTTCAGGAAACAACCTTTTCAACTGAGGACGAATGAACTTGTCAAGTCCATAGTTGTCATCGATATGAAGAAAACCTCCCCCTATCAGGTAATTCCTGAGATTCTGGATTTCCTGGTCAGAAAAGACCACATTCCCGTGGCCGGTCATGTGTACGAAAGGATAGTTCATTATTTCGGGGCTTCCGGCATCCACTGTAGCAATATCTTCATTTATATTGGTGGACAGATTGTGGTTGGTAAATTTTACAAGATTCGGCAGGGAAGTGGGATTCGCATACCAGTCGCCACCTCCGGAATATTTTAACAGAGCGATCTGAAACGAAGGAGCCGAAAAGGAGGTTGTGACCAGGAAGGCGGCAATACCGGTAAGTTTCAGCAGAAAGTTGTATTTCACAGAGACCATCAATTCATTAAAAATTAAAAATTACTGAAATTTTGCTATTCCAATCTGTTCATTAACCCTATAGTGTGGCAGGCAACAATTCCGGCCGTTTCGGTTCTCAACCTGCTTTCTCCCAGCGTGATGGGAGTAAAACCTGATTTCATGGCCAGTTCCACTTCGTTTTTCGAAAAATCGCCTTCCGGACCAATCAGGATCAGCACATCAGCATTTTTCTGATATATACTGTGAAGTTCAGATTCATGGCCGGTTTCGCACCATGCGATGAATTTTTGTCCGGTAAAGCTTTTTGAAAGAAATCCCCTGAAATCAATGGGTTCATTCAATATTGGCAACCAGCATTTAAGCGATTGCTTCATGGCTGAAACAATTACCTTTTCAAGACGTTGCACTTTTACGGTTTTGCGCTCGGAATGTTCACAGATCAAGGGTGTGATTTCATCAATTCCGATCTCGGTTGCTTTTTCGAGAAACCATTCAAGCCGTTCGATGTTCTTGGTAGGGGCTATGGCCACATGAAGCTTGCTGTTGTTGCTCTGGTCATGGGGTATTACCTGGGTTATCTGAACGAGACAGCCTTTGTGATGGACCTTTGTCAGGATTCCCTGGTAAAATTTTCCATTACCATCGGTGAGGTCTATCTGTGCACCTTCGCGGAGCCTGAGCACCCTGGTGCAGTGCCACGACTCTTCCTCACCCAGCACACAGGTATTCCCTTCAAATTCGCGGATATAAAACAACTGCATAAACTTAAATTGCAGCGCAAAGGTAAGGAATTGAGAAATACCGGTTGCTTTCTTCAAATCATTGATTGATCCCGCTCCGAAAAGTGCTTTTCACAGCGAAGACGCTAAAATGCAAATACCTGAATGAGAAATCTTTGCGTCTTAGCGTCTTAGCGGTTTAAAAATGATTATACCATTTCGGAGATGCCTCCTGATTTGCAACCATAGAAGCGGGTAACTTATTGGATAACCAGCTTTTGAACCTGTGTCGATGATTCATCGGTTAACCGGATGTGATATATTCCTTTCGGCAACCCAGAGAAATCAAGATGTTGTGTGATTGTCCCGGATTTCAGCAGGAACGCATCGGAGCGAACAATCTGTCCCTGCAGATTTATGACATCCATGGCAACCTTCTGATGGCCATTTCTGATTGACAAAATAAATTGCCCCTGATTTGGGTTAGGGTATATGGTTACAGCCGGTTTGTCTTTGGTGTTTTCCTGAACACCAACCGTTCCATTCACCCTGATGTCATTCAGGAACAGGTTATTTCCAAAATAGGCATAAGATTCGAACATCACCTTGATTTCAGCGTTACCAGCCCACGGTGTAAGGTCGATGGAATAGCAACCCACGCCGTAACTACCTCCGCACCAGTCATCTGATGACTGGGGATAAAACGCAGTGCCGGTACTCTGGTGAGTAACAAAAACATTCGGAGTACCATTGGGCCCCATGGCCCAGATCCGTTCCCAACTGGTTCCGCAATCCTGCGAAATTTTAATGATCAGTGAGTCGATACGGACGCGTTGTTCATAAGCATGCCTGAAACTGAGAACCACTGATCCGTAGCCGATGAAATCCAGCGCAGGGCTGATCAATTGGTCGCGATGGGTGATCAACGTGTAATTGAAGAAGTTCATCCATACAGCCTTTGAACCGGGAATGGTTCCTGCAACAGTAATCGTATCCCAGGTAATCGACAGGTCGGGATTTTGGATTTCCCAATGTTTGGTGCCGAATCCATCAGCAAAAGATTCCTCAAATGGCAACGCATATCCACCGGCGACGATATACTGCAGTTTGGTGGCTGTAACAGGGCCACCTACTGCACTGAAACAATTCAGAACCACATCGTAGGTTCCGGGTGCATCGAACTGCACCACCGGATTCTGGCTTGCATTTGATGTGCCATCCTTGTAGGTGACTGTGTTTGGGTTGAACTGCCACGACCAGGAGATCGGGCAATTGGTTGTTTGATCGGTGAAATGAACCACATTGTCGTTGCACAGAACAAACTTGTCAGCGACGAAATCGACGACGGGCAGGAGGGTACCACTGACTGTCATGTAGTTGAGCTTGGTAATGGAATCAGCTCCGAATTCATTCCAGACCTTGAGTTTTACCTGGTATAGCCCGGGTGTGTTGTAAACGATGTTCACCGGATTTTTCTGGTTTGAAACGGAGGGTGTTCCTCCCTGGAATGTCCATTGAAAAAAGGTGGGAACTCCTGTCGAACTGTCGGTGAAACCTACGGGGCAGGATACCGGGATGGTGGTGTTGGCGGTTGTAAAATCGGCATGGGGAGCGGTATGATACAGGTCTGATCCCCAAAGCCCACGCCCGTAACTGCAGGCCCGGATGACATCCTGGGATATAGAGTCGTTGTCATAATAAATTTCCAGCTCGGTGATCCGTCCGTTCGCAGGTAATCCAAGGCTGAAGGCAATCCAGCCGGCTGATGCCTGATCTTTATAATACACCCCGGCATCCGTACCAACATACAATCCTTCGGGAGCATTCCGGTAATAAACAATGGAATTCGGATGCACGGCAGGAAGGTTCTCTGTGATGTTGGTCCAGGTCTTACCCTTGTCTGAAGATTTGTAAATGCTGTTCGCCCTTGCGATGTATACGATGTTTTCGTCATCAGGATTGGCTTCAACAGAGGTGATGGTTCCGGAGGCGGGAAGATAGCTGCTCAGATCCATCCACAAGGGACTGCTGGCAAGGCAATTATCTGTACGGAAAAATTTATCATCTGATCTCACAATATATAGGATATTGGGGTTTGCCGGTGAATTTTCAACAGCAGACATATCGACTGAGTTGTTTCCGGCCAGATTGTTCGAGATTTTCGTCCAAGTCACCGGATATGATGTAACATCATTGCTCCGCCAGATGTTCTTGTACCCGGCAAACATACCTTTGTGGTCAGCCTGACTCAGGCAAAACGGCGTAACCCATGCACCTCCTTCGGTAATTCCGTTTGTACCTTCACCGGCTATATGGGTTTCATCGGCATTGTTGATGCGGCGATAGATATCGCCATAATATACGGTATGGTAGGTATAGGCTGCATCGGTATAATCAATCGCACATTCCATACCATCTCCGCCACCTACCTGAACCCAGCCGTCAGGTGTAAGTCCATACGTTCCGTTATCCTGGAAACCGTTGATTACCTTGTTTTTTACGGTTTGTGACTGGCCAAGTTTGTAAATCTGCCCGATCGTCATGCCAACAGTGTGGTCAGTCCAGGATGATCCACCATTGGTAGTTGACCAGCAACCACCGTCGTTCGTGGCATAGAGTTTTCCATTGACCGGTGAAAAGGTGAGAAAATGGCAGTCGGCGTGAACGGCAGGAACGCTGCATCCGCCGTACCAGTGTGAATTTATAACCCAGGTAGTGCCTCCGTTTGTTGATTTCCAAACATCAACACCGCCGGCATAGATCGTTTCAGCGTTGTTGGGATCGGCAGCCAGTGCCAGATCGTACCATCCCTGCCCACCGGTGTCGGTGCCATTGCAAGACCAATCCAGAATGTTGGGCGAAGTTGACCGGGTAGTAAAGTTAAGCCCGGCATCAGTCGAGCGTGACAGACTCTGAAACCCGCTGCTATTATCTGATTGGAGAAAGTAGACGTAATTCGGGTTGGCAGGTGTGACCGCTACAACGCCACGCTGCCCTCCCGTGAGTCCGGAAGTGATCTGTGAAAATGAAACGCCGTTGTTTGTAGAACGGAAAAAGGAAGGCCCCGCTATGGCATATACGGTGTTCGGGTCATCAGGCTTGAATTGAATGTCCTGGAAGCCCCCTGTCTTGGTATTTACCCAGGTTGCTCCGCCGTCGGTTGAACGGTACACCCCTCCGCCGGTTGCTGCAATAAATATTTGAGAGTTCGTAGGATGCTGGATGATCCGGCCGACGGTCTTGTTGTTCATGCCGGTTTTCGATGGAGTCCATGTAAGCCCGCCATCCATGCTTTTGAAAACTCCCATGCCCGGAGCATCCCCGGCATCCCTGTCGCCGGTTCCGATCAGGATTTTATCAGGATTGGCATAATCAACAACGATGGCGGAAACGCCTAAAGTGGGTAAGGTATCTGTATGAGTCGACCAGGTTAAGCCTCCATCAGAAGTTTGCCACATGCCCCCTGAAGGTGCGCCGACGTAAAATTTGTCCGGGTTGGAAGGATGAAAGGCAACAACATTGATCCTTCCCAACCCTTCATAACCGGCAGGACCGGGAGCAGGAATATCTGCAGGGCCCAGACTGACCCATGAACCATTGGCCGAACGGGTGATTTGCTGAAATTGGTTGTATGCATTGAAGATTGCATCCTGCGCAGGACGGCTGCCATCAGGGAGTATCCTTGATTGCATCATATATTCCCAACGTTTAAAAACCTTCCACCCACAACCTCTGGTTATTTTGCGGTCTTTCCAATAGAGATTGAAGGCCCGTTGGGTCTTGAAAAAATTAGCATCCGGATCCTTCATCATTTGGACCCAGTATGGAAAATTTGCGGTGTCATTTGCAGCCGGTTTCGCCGTAGGCTGGGCTTTTCCCGCCATAACAATAAGAAGCAATCCGGCAATCAGGAGTAAGGGCTTTTGCATACAGATGGTTGGTGTTGGTTATGATTGTAAAGGTACGAAAAAAATGACCGTTTCTGTGATTTTTTTCACAAATACTCAGAGGTTGTGTAAATTTCTTAGTTTATTGGGTTCTAATGTATTATTAAATGATATTTTGTTTGTATGTTACTGAATATGACCCCTCCCCGACCCTCCCCTTGAAGGGGAGGGGGATGTGCTGCCAAATCATATCCCTTAATTGTGTGTTAATCATTTGATT
>CAIYES010000508.1 GCA_903925275.1 uncultured Bacteroidales bacterium | reverse complement strand
TCTTCGAACCCTGGCCTTGATGTCGTAAATTTCTTTGAACAGGTGTTATTCTCTTTTCTGACAGGTAATGCCGATATGCACTTAAAGAATTTCTCCCTGATCCGAATGCCTGGTATCGGGAATGTCCTTGCCCCTGCTTATGATCTTGTTTCAACTGCTTTGGTAAATCCGGCAGACAAAGAAGATCTCGCCCTGACCCTGAACGGGAAAAAGAAAAAAATAACCCGAAACGATTTCATCGCTGCTTTCCGGACGCTGAATCTCGACACGAAGCAGCAGGAAAACATTTTCAGGAAAATGGTAAATGCAAAAGCCGGGTGGATAGATTTTATCGGGATCAGCTTTTTAAGTGACGACTTTAAAGAGCTATTGAGTAAAATTATCGAGGAACGGTTCAGCAGGATTATCTGAAATTCTCTGGCGAAAAAGGAAGCAAAGGAATAATAGCTAAAGATTCCTGCTAAATAATTGGAAACACCGATGGTACCATGAATATTCCCTTAGATCAGTTCGAACAGATTATCGATGAAACCATCCTGAAAAGAGGGTTAAATTATTTCAGGCAGGGACTGGTGGAAGAACCCGAAGAATTATCGCACGGATGCTTTGAAGCTATCGTACAAGGATCTGAACCCTACCGAGTGACAGTCACTGTTCAGGACAGGAAAGTGACAGACTACTCCTGTACCTGTCCCTACGATATGGGGCCGGTTTGCAAGCATATTGTCGCGCTTTTATTTGCCTTGCAGGAAGAGTCGCTGGGAATTCAAAAAAAACTGAGGAAAAAAACCTCGTCTCCTTTATCAGCAAAGAAAGGGAGTATAAAAGGTCGAAAAACTGTCCGGGAGCAGGTCGACGAGATATTGACTCATTTGTCGTCTGAACTCCAGGCAGATTTTATTCGAGAACAATGTCTCCGTGATCCCGCGTTCCGGAGGCTTTTTATAGCGCAATTCACCCGCCACCTGGAGGGGGAATCAAAGGCGGTTTACGCACAACAGGTCAGGACGATCCTTCATTCAGCCAAAGGCCGTGGGGGCTTTATCGAATGGAACAGGACCGCTTCGGTGGGCAGAGCTGTGAATGACTTGCTTGGAAATGCTGGAAAAAACCTCGAAAAGAGGAATTACCAGACAGCCCTGCTGATCTCATGTGCTGTGCTGGAAGAGATGGTCAAGGCCCTGCAGTTTGCCGATGATAGTGACGGTGACATTGGCAGCAACATTGAGGAGGCCATGGAGATCCTTTACCAGGCTTCAACGGAAAAGCTTCCGGAAGAGAACCGGAAGTGGTTGTTTGAATATGCCGTGACGGCCATTAAAAAGAGGTTGTTTGCGGGATGGGACTGGGACCTGGATATCATGTTTCTTGCAGGAGAACTGGCACAGGGAGAAAAAGAGTCCTCAATCCTTTTGGAATTGATAGAATCCGTGCCCTTCTCCGAATACCAGGAAGAACGTATCCAGGAGATCATGTCGACTATTCTCAGGAAAAGCGGGCGAACTGCGGAAGCTGAAGAGTTTGAATCGAGTCATTTCAAAAACCCCGCCTTCAGAGAACAGGCAATTAAAACGGCCATGGATAATGGCAATCTGGAAAAGGCAAAAGAGATCGCACAAGAAGGGATTCAGCAGGATCAGAAAGACAAACCCGGACTGGCGGACAACTGGGTGGACTGGCTATTGAAGATCGCCCTGAAGCGAAAGGACCAGAAAGAAGTTATTGCACGGGCTCGCTATCTTTTAGTCCAGCCCAATCGTGATCACAGCCATTATTATAAGATCCTGAAATCGCAGGTGGATGCAAATGAATGGTCATCTTTTATTGATGATTTGATAAAGCAACTTTCTGACGGGGGAAGATGGAGTGACTCCCATTTCTTAGCCTGGATCTGTATAGAGGAGGAACGGTGGAATACATTACTGGAAGTCTGCGGAAGGCATTTCACACTTCAAGGGGTTGCTGAATATGAAAAATATCTTGCAAACCGGTACCCCGAAGAACTCGCCGCAATTTATACACACGGGATCCTGGAGCTTTTGGAGCGCAATACCGGCAGGAACCATTACCAGGAGGCCACCCGGTTTATCCGGAGAATGAAAAAGCTCGGTACAGCAGCACAGGCCGATGATCTGATAAAGCAATTGCAGCAAAAGTATCCATTGCGAAGGGCACTGATGGAAGAGTTGGAAAGAATTTGAAACCATACTTTCATTCATAATAATGTATAATATTTTCATTTTTAGGAACCAATTATGTCATTCAGTATGCATTTTCTGGAACATAAGGTTGAAAAAAAGCTGGTTGGCTGGAAAAATAGTTCATCCGGTTTGCCATTGATTTTTCGTGACAGCTTGTCCACTTGGTCAGCTGATAAGTTTTTAAGCGCGAAAGGTATCACATTGTGACCCGTTTCGCGCCCGATCACTTTGAAAGAAAAATGCAGCACAACTATTGACCAGAAGAAATTATCAATTCCCCCCCTAAGGTTCACTGATATCTTGAAATGCTTTTTCGTTCTGCTTTCTTTTGGCAGGTCGATACTATGAACTAGTTTCAGAAACCATTTCCAGTAACTGTGGAGGAAACTGTGGAAGAAACTGTGGAGATAATTGTAGAGAAACGTCAGTGAAAACGTCGGAGAAAAGTAGGAGAAATCGTCAGAGAAAATAGTTTAAATAGACAAATGCTGGGTCGGTGTTCAACCCCGGGATTTTAATACGTGGGTAATGTTTTCAAAATTTTACCCTTGTTTCAGTTTCTTGGGCAAGCCGTGCCCATGTTTTTTAGAAAATCAAGAATGATCCAAGTGGAATTATTTCTTTCTGTTCGTTTTTATCATGTTCACGTACACGTGAACGGTATAACATAATGAACAATAGTTCTAATTTCAAGACTAAAAAACTCATCTAGAACTAATAAATACTGACGTTTCAGAATTTACTCAATACATTGAGTAAATTATCTCAGTAGGGAGCAACAAGAGATTCGCGATTCGCAAACACCTAAATTTCACTTTCAGCCTTGATCTCCAGAATCCTCTTCAATGCATCATTTGCGTAATTGAATCTGAAACACCAATCTTCGTAATACGTTCTTAATTTTGGTTCTATATAACGTTCTAAATCAGATTCATATTTAAATAAAGCGTATGTTTTCCCTTGATGTAGATTGATGAATACTGATAAATCAAACTGTTTATAATCTTGCATCAGAGTTTCTATTTCATTTTTGGCGAGTTGTTCTATTGCAGGAGAGTAGGGTTTTGAATTTATATTCCTAAGCTCATCAGGTATTTTATAATGCAAACTCTTCTTAGCTCCGGTTGAAAGATTGATACTGGTTACACGGATCCTGAATTTTGACTGATCCGCTAAAAGGTCCGCATACTCCTTAAGGTTGATATTCCGCTCTTTCAACTCCTGGCTAAGTGCTATTAAATCTTTTTTGTTTAAATACAATTTATTCAGATGTCTAAAATGATTTTTGAAGCCGAATTGTTCAATAATAAATTTCCCAGGATCCACCCACGGAACATTTTTGATCACTGTATTTATATTATCATTTGAAATCCATTCTCCCCGTTCAATAGACATTTTTCGAAATTCCTTGGCAGCTTTGGCGATCGCTGTTTTTGAGAACTTCTCGCTGGCGGGTAATTCAGCGGTTCCGATCAATTCTGAAAGCAACTCGCGAATTTGCTTTAGCTCATTTAAAATCTTGTCTTCCATATCAATATTGTTTGAGATTCTATTTGTTACTTCCTAACCATTCATGTAAATGCTCTTCCCCAGTTTTGTGCCTGGTCTTTTCAATCCATTCATCAATTTCTTGTTTCTTAAAATAAACTCTCCCGCCAAGTTTATAATAGGGGATTTTATTTGACCTAAGACTAGTCACAGCCCCTACTGATATGCCAAGGTGCAGAGCAAGCTGCTTGGATGTTATCCAGGTGGGAGAAGATACAGACGGATTGTCTATTCTTTGAATCAAACCCTCAAGTTTTTCTTCAATAACTACCAATCTGTTTTCGATTAATTCAAAAGGATTTTCCATAAAGTCCGGGATTAAAATTTTTCATAAAAATAAACAAAAGAGGAGATATAGTTAACCCATGTAATTTGAATTTTTATCAGACTGCTTGAAAAAACTAAAGAGATTGTAATGTATATTTGGAGATCCTATCGGAAAATTAACATTTCTAGCACGCTTTTGAAAAACAGAATCCACATAAGCTGATCTTCCCTTGGAAATTCTTTCGAAATACCTATACGCATTTAAAAAGCTACACATTGACCGGGCACATGGTATTGCTCCGCACAAACCGATTCTGCTGCTGTCCGTATTACAATCGTTTCAAAACAATCAGATTTTAGATCAAAGGATTTATCTGACGCCTGAATTGGTAGGGTTCTTTAAAACGAATTGGAGTTTGTTGGTTACGACACAGCACGATTGCAGGATTTCCTATCCGTTTTATTATTTGAAGAGTGATAAATTCTGGCGGCTGGTACCAAAAAGCGGGTTCGAAAACATCAATCAGATGGGTTCGGTCATGAAGAGTTTCTCCACTTTAAATGCCGCTGTTGATTTTGCTCTAATTTCGGACGACCTCTTTCTCCTGATGAAAGATGAACGAAATAACAGAATTCTGCAACACTTTTTACTGGATGAATACTTTCCGGGGACAAAATCAAACTTCATCAACTCAGAAAGGGGGCAACTATATCTTTTCAATCTCCTTGAGGAAAAAATTCTACATGAAGATGCTGCGGAATACAAAACCGAAATTCAAAAACTACTGCAGCAAAACGATGAAGAAGAAATATTTATTCGCGGAAGCCTCTTTAAACGTGAAATTCCCAAGATTTACAACTATACATGCTGCATCTCCGGCATGAAGATCAGCGCTACCTCTTCCGTGTCGATGGTCGATGCATGTCATATTATTCCTTTCAGTCATAGCTTCGATGATACAATCACCAACGGAATAGCTTTATGTCCCAACCTGCATAGGGCATTTGACCGAGGATTGATTGCAATTGATGATGATTATAGAGTTAAGGTTTCCGGGATTTTTACTGAAGAGAGAGGTATTTATAGCATTAAAGCGTTTGAAGGACAAAGCGTACTATTGCCGGCAGAAAAAAAATTCTATCCTTTGAAAGAAAACCTTGAATGGCATAGGATCAACAGATTTGAGAAAGTACTATCACTTATAAACTAACGGTTTAATTTTAAGTCAATGGATGATGATCAGATCAGATTGGCCGCTTTTGATTGGTTAAAAGAACAAGTCCAAATACACGGAGAGGTTTTACCATGGACCATGCTGACAAATGGATTTATTTTTAATAATCAGCGTATTCATCTAGTCGGGCAATCTGGAATATGGAAACCTCAGGTAATGCAATTGCCACTATCAATCAGGACAGCCTTTGAAGGACCGTATCCTGATAAACTGAATAAAAACGGACTGATTGAGTACCGATATCGAGGAACCAATCCAAATAATTGGGACAATGTTGGACTTTACCATGTAATGGAAAAAAAATTGCCCCTTATTTATTTTTTTGGATTATTACCAGGACAGTACTATGTTGCCTTCCCAACTTTTATTACGCATGCTGATCCCCTCAAACTTATTTTTACAGTCCAGGTCGATGAAATTGAAGCTCTTGATTCAAAGATGATGGTTGAAGATCCCAATACTATGTTGTTCCGCAGAGCATATGCGACAACAATTGCTAAGATAAGAATACATCAGCAGGGGTTCCGTTTACGCGTCTTGATTGCCTACCGGAATCAATGCACCTTATGCCGTTTAAAACATCCTGAATTACTTGATGCCGCTCACATAATTGGGGATAATGCAGAATTTGGTGATCCTATCGTGCAAAATGGACTTTCTCTATGTAAAATCCATCATGCAGCATTCGACAAGAACATTATTGGAATTAATCCCGACTACCATATTCAGGTAAGGAATGACATCCTTGAAGAAACTGACGGACCCATGTTGAAATATGGTCTTCAGGCGCTCGACAAGCAAAAGATAATTCTGCCGAACCACCACAAAAACTACCCTGACCGGGAGAGACTTGAACAGAGATTTGACCGTTTCCTAAGAGCTTCATAACGTTTTCTGGCTTTACATTCCTCAATTGTAATTTCCATTCAGTTGCCCTGAAAAAATATTTTGCCATGTTTTGTCTCTGAAATGTCCCCGGAATGTCCCTGGAATGTCCCTGGGAAAAACAGTGCCTTTCTCGGAAAAATGTTTGCCAAAAACTTAACCGGCCTGGATTATTGAATAAAATTTTGAGGCTTGATATAGAAAGTATAACCCGGAAGAAGAAACAATTCAATTCGATTGGCATGCCCGGATAACCATTCCTTTACGCTCCTATTCAAATGTATTTGATGCCCATCGACAATCAAAAACACCTTACGGGGACTACCACTGATTAGCCTGGACATGAAATCGATAAAAATGGCATCGGTAAATTCTCCATTAAAAAGCCTGAATTGCAGTTTCCCCCGATTGGTCAGTGAAGAGATCATGTTCAGCCGGTATCTCATCATGGTTTTACTGACAATAGCGGGTTCTCCTTTTACCGGCAACGTCCCGGCCGCCAGATTATGGCTTTTCATTCCCATTTCATCCCCCCAATGTATTTCAACGGTTTCTTTTAACGCCCTTTTTTGAATAGCCGGATAATCTTTCTTCAGCCACTTCTTAAGTTCCCCACTTTTCTTTTGGGTGTTTTTGTAAATCGGATCCGGGGGAACTAACCTCCATGTCTTAAGATACCGGCCAATGGTCCAGGGGCTGACAACTATTCCGAAATAAACCTGTAGAAGTCCGCCCACCGCTGCCCTGGACCAAAGAGTAAAAGGGAGATTCAAATCATCCGGGCATTTTTCAATAATCATCTTCTTGGCCTGCTTTTCCAGTTTTGATGTCAGGCTTATTTGTGAAGGCCTGCCCCGCTTTTCTTGTTTACTCCAATCCTCCTTGCGCTTTTCACGAACAGCAAGCCATTTATAAATTACAGCATCTGATACCCCGAAGGTGCTCAT
>CAIYES010000507.1 GCA_903925275.1 uncultured Bacteroidales bacterium | reverse complement strand
GTTATTTACTTTGATCAATCCGAAAAAAATAAAACCTTTGTATTCAATTCCTTCAGCACGAAGCCCGTTTACAGTTGGAAGGATAATTTTTTGTTCGACCTGTTCCATGAACACGACATCGGCAAATGGAATGGGGGAGACGGATCCCATGCCTCCGGTATTCGGACCGGTATCGCCATCACCTATTTTTTTATAATCCTTGGCTTCAGGCAGTATTTTATAATTTTTTCCATCTGTAAGGATGAATACAGACAGTTCTATTCCCGACAGAAATTCTTCGATCACCACCTTTGAAGATGCAGCGCCGAACCGCTCTTCGCCGAGTATTGCGGTGAATTCAAGGATTGCTTCTTCCAGGGTTTGACAGATAACGACGCCCTTGCCTGCAGCCAGTCCGTCAGCTTTGAGCACATAAGGTGACTTTAGAGATCCAAGAAACTCAACGCCCTCAGCGATGGTGGATTTATCGAACGTCTTGTAACTGGCGGTAGGAATGCCATGGCGTTGCATGAATTGTTTGGCGAAATCTTTACTTCCTTCGAGCATGGCCGCTTGTTTGACAGGACCGATGACAGGAATATTTTTTAAATCGGGATCCGATAGAAAAAAATCATGAATGCCATTAACCAATGGATCTTCGGGGCCGACGATCACCATGGAGATTTGATGAAACAACACCGCAGTTTTAATGCTGTGGAAATCATTGACAGGGATGGCTAAGTTTTTTCCAAGACTGGCTGTTCCTGCATTTCCTGGAGCAATGAAAAGGTCAGAAAGCAGGGGGCTTTGGGTGAGTTTCCATGCCAGTGCATGTTCACGGCCACCCGAACCAAGCAGAAGGATATTCATAAATTGTCAGGATTTTACAGCTTTTTCAATCGATTCCCACAGCCGGTCGGCAGTTTGCTGCCATGAGAACATATCTTTGCGCCGGCGGCCACGGATGATAAGTTCCTGCCGGATGCTTTCGTATTGGTAGGATTTATAAAGCGCTTCCTCGATCGATTCAGGATTAAATGGATCAACCAGCAGGGCAGCATCGCCCGCAACTTCGGGCATGGAGGTGACATTTGAAGTAATTACCGGAACATCGCAACGGAAGGCCTCCACAATGGGTATTCCGAATCCTTCGAAATAGGAAACATAGGTGAGTGCAAGGGCGGCACCAAGTACACCGGCAAGTTCTTCAATGTTCAACCGTCCGGTAAAAATTACATCATCAGAAAACACCATGCGGCTATAGGCGAAATCAATGTCGCGCGTCCACCATTTTTTAGCCCCAACAATCAGCAGTTTCACCTCTGATGGATTCGATTTCTTGAAAAGGTCGAAGGCACGGAAGAGGTTTGCAAGGTTTTTTCTTGGATGAAGCGATCCGATGAATACGAAATAGGGGAGGCCACTGGTGAACTCCTCACGAACCTTTTCCTTTTCCGGATTGGTAAGCGGATGATAGGCATCATTGGCACCGTCGTAAACCACGTCAACTTTATCGGGTGATATGTGATATTGTTTTACAATGTCATCTTTCGAAAAGCCGGAAACCGTCGCGATGCGTACTGCCTTGGCTGCATATTTCGGAAAGTACTGACGGTAATACCGTCGGGTCCAGAAGGGAATATCCTGCGGATAGTGTTCGAAATTAAGGTCGTGAAACACGGCCATTGATTTTACCGGTGTTTTCAGTGATAAAAATCCATCAGGTGAAAGAAACAGGTCGGGTTTGATCCGTTCAAGCAGTTTGGGGATGGCTATTTCAAACCAGGCATAATACAGCACCGGATGGCGGGCTTGTGGAAACTGGATGATAGGCGTAATGTTATCGGAAAAGAGAAACCCGGGGTCATATTCGCGATCAAAAATAAAAAAAAAGTGATGTTCAGGATGTTGCGTTGTGATCCTTTTCAGGGATTCATAGGTAAACCACCCGATTCCTTCGAGCTTGTCATGGATGAGTAGCCGGGTGTTGACAGCAATGTTCATTAATTTTTCTAACTTTGTAGCAAATATCTGAATATTTTTTGAGTTATTATTAAAAGTTACCAATCCGGGTAGCTTTTATTCTTGGTTCATGCAGCGGAAGTTCCTGACAAACCTGGGGTTGCTCCTTTTTTTAAATCTTCTCATAAAACCCATTTGGATTTTTGGGATTGACCTTACTGTGCAGCGGAATGTTGGGGTAGGCGATTACGGTTTCTATTTTGTGATCCTCAATTTCTCCTTCCTTTTCAACATTATTCTCGACTTCGGTATCACAAACTTTAATAACCGTAACATTGCACAGCATAATCACCTGCTGAACAAACATTTTTCAGGGATTTTGGTGTTGAAGTTGCTGCTTGGCGTTGCGTTTGTAGTCGTTGCTTTCGTTATTGCCACGGTGCTGAGATACAGTACTGCCCAATTCTGGTTGTTGGGATGGCTTGCGCTCAACCAGTTCCTGCTTTCCTTTATTCTTTACCTTCGGTCGAACATATCCGGATTTTTGATGTTCAAAACCGACAGTTTCCTGTCAGTGCTGGATCGTCTGCTCATGATACTTCTTTGTGGTGTCCTGCTGTGGGGTCATGTAACCAAGGCTCAATTCAGGATCGAGTGGTTTGTGTATTCCCAAACTGTTGCATATTCGGTCACCGCGCTGCTGGCATTTCTGATCGTGGTAAAAAAAGCCAAGTTCCGGAAACTGAATTGGAACTGGCCGTTTTTTCTGATGATTATCAAACAAAGTCTTCCTTTTGCCTTGCTGGTGTTGCTGATGACCTTTTACAACCGTCTTGATCCGGTGATGCTGGAAAGTTTACTGCCTGAAAAAGTTTCAAAGTTACAGGTTGAGATTTTTGCAACTGTCAGCCATCTCAATCCGGTAATTCTGGAGAATATGCTGTCCGAAAGAACAGGTAATTTTCAAGCCGGGATTTATGCCTCCGGATTCCGGCTGCTCGATGCTGCAAACATGATCGCCTATCTTTTTGCAGTACTGCTGGTTCCGATATTTTCAAAGATGATCAAGAAGAAGCAATCAATTGAACACATGCTGAAGCTTTCCTTTACCCTCATCATCACCCTTGCAATCATCGTTGCGCTCGGTTCATTTTTTTACAGCTTCGAATTGATCGATCTGCTTTATGACACCCATATCGCAGCTTCGACCCATGTCTTTCAGTTGCTGATCCTAGGTTTTATTGCAGTTTCAACAACTTATATTTTCGGAACCTTGCTCACAGCCAACGGCAACCTGAAGCAACTTAACATAATTGCCATTGGCGGATTGCTGATTAATTTTATACTGAACTTCCTGTTGATACCCCGTTTATTAGCATCGGGGTCAGCTATCGCCAGCTTAGTAACGCAATTTACCATGGCACTGCTGCAAGTCATGATGGTGCAACGGGTGTTCAAATTCAAAATTAACTATCGCTTTTTGTTAACCCTGTTCATTTTTGTTATAGGTGTGATCAGTTTTAACATTTTATCACACACATACATTATTCACTGGTCGTTTTTGCCAGCGTCAAAAGCGTGGCTTGGCAATTTTGCTTTGATGCTTCTGAGCTCAGCTATGCTGGCCCTGATTCTACGGTTGTGGAGTTTCGGGTCGTTGTTGAAGATTTTGCGCGAAGACCGCTGATTAATTAGCGTTTCCATTTAACTTACTTTTGTCTATTTCGTAAAATTGGCTATCTTTGGCAACAATTTTGATATTTCTTCTATGTCCAATGAAATGAAAAAAGGAGAAGATTTCGATTCCTCTAACCTCGTGATTTTTATTTATAAATGGCGAAAACCCCTGTTTATTATAATGGCGGTTGCCATGGTGGGTTCATGGTTTTTTTCATCACCTTGGTTTATTACACCCAAGTTTAAATCAACAGTGATCATGTTCCCGGCCAGCAGCAGTTCTATCTCCAAATCACTGCTCAATGAACAATCAGTTAAAGGGCAGGATATAACAGCTTTCGGCGAAGATGACCAGGCCGAACAGCTGCTTCAGATACTGAACTCGAATATGATCCGTGATCGTGTGATGCGTAAATTTAACCTGATGAAGCATTACAACATCGACAGTACTTCTGCTTATAAATACTCAAAGTTGTTTAAAGAGTACGACAACAACATCACCTTCAGGCGTACTGAGTTCCTGGCAGTCCAAATCGCTGTTTATGATGCCGATCCCCAAACTGCTGCCGACATTGCGAATACGATTGCCTCGCTGCTCGACTCTGCAAAAAATGACATGATGCGTCAAAGGTCGGTCAAGGGTTTCAAAGTTGTGGAAGCTGAATACAATGCTTTAAAGGCTGAAAAGGATAAAATAGTTGATTCCCTTATAACCCTGGGAAGTTTAGGCGTGAATGACGTTGAATATCAATCCCAGGTATATAACGGGCAGTATGCCATTGCCATAATGAACGGAAACAAGTCAGCACAGGTTGCGCTTCAGAAAAAATTAGATGTATTGGGCAAATATGGCGGGATCTATATGGCATTGAAGAATTCCCTGGAATTTAAAACAGAACAGCTTACATTGCTGGAAACTAAATATAAACAAGCCAAAGTAGATGCCGAGGAAAACCTTCCTCAGAAGTTTATAGTAAGCGATGCTTTCAAAGCCGAAAGAAACTCATATCCGATTCGCTGGCTTATCATCATCGTTTCAACGGTTGCGGCACTGTTCATGGCTATCATCGTTATCATGGTGATGGAGAAAATTTCAGACTACAATTCACATAAAAAATTTCAGCTCGGTCAATCATAATCAAAAATCCAACGTATGGACAGTTTTTTCAACAGTCAAAATATCATCGGTATAATATTAAAATGGAAGGTGCAACTTGTCGTGGTGGTTGTTGCTGCAATCCTCCTATCTGCTTTATTTTCAAGTCCGATATTTATTACACCGTTATACAAGTCCAATTGCTTGTTATATCCATCCAATATCGCACCTTACTCCGATGAGAGTGAAACTGAGCAGAGTGTGCAGATTTTTCAATCGAGGGATATACGCGATTCGATTGTGAAAAAGTACGATCTGGCAAAACACTGGGGAATAGATTCCAGCTACAAACACTTTGAAAGTACACTCGTTTGGGAATACAGCCAGCGGGTTCGGATAAACAAAACTCCCTATGGCGCAGTTGAAATTGAAGTGTGGGATCAGGATCCTTTAATGGCACGCGATCTGATCAATGGCATGCTTGATGCATACAATAAAAAGATCAGGTACATGCACAAGGAGAAATTCGGCGAGGTTGTTCTCAACTATAACTACATCATGGATGTACGGAAAAATTACATGGATTCCCTGAAAAACCGTGCCGAAGAACTGGGTGTGAAGTATGGCATTCTTGAATACCAGTCTCAGACCCGTGAAGTACTGCGTGCCTATTTGGGTACTGGCGGAGGATCTGTTCGTTCGGCCGAAGCCAAAGGCATGAAGAAAAACCTGGAGGAAAAGGGCGGGGAAATTATGATGTTGCTGGAGATGATGCGTGCGGAATCATATGCGTTTAGTACAATGAAACTGGATGCCGATCGTGCATTGCTCGATTACAACAGGAATTTCACGTACGTAAATGTACTCAGCAAGCCGTTTGTTCCTGATAAAAAAGGCTATCCCATCCGATGGCTGATCGTCGTATTTAGTACGGTTGCCGCTTTCTTCATGGCAATTCTTATCATAGGCTTGATTGAAAGGAGCAAATTTCGGAGCCTGGCAACTACAAGGCATGAAGGATAAACTGACAGAAATACGTAGTTACCTTTTTGGCGGCAAACGCGGGATTACCATCCTGTATGTGCTGAGTGCGATTTTTATCGGACTGGATTGCTATTTCGTATATCATGAGATATATTGGTTGCTATTCTTTCCGCTGTTCCTGGTGATTTTGTATCTCTATTTTTATTCGCTGGATAAAGTCCTGCTGCTGATTGTTTTTGTGACCCCAATTGCCATCAACATTACCCAATTTGAGTTCAATGTCGGTATTTCAATTCCCTCGGAACCCTTGATGTTGGGCGTTTTGCTCATGTTCATTATCAAGTTGTTTTACGATAACAAGTTTGATCATCAGATATGGACACATCCGCTGACAATTGTTATTGGGCTTCAATTGGTCTGGATGTTCGTAACCAGCCTGACCAGCGATTTGCCTCTGGTATCGTTCAAGCATCTGCTTGCACGCCTCTGGTTTGTGATCCCGTTTTATATCCTTGGCATAAAACTGTTCAGAAAACGGTCAAATATCAATCTTTTTATTTGGTTTTACGCTGTTCCGCTCATCGGGGTAATCGCATATACCACTTACAACCATTCCCTCTGGGGGTTTGATGAGCAGGCCGGCCATTGGGTGATGGAGCCATTTTACAATGATCATACTGCTTACGGCGCTATTCTTGCGCTTTTTATTCCAATGTTTTGCGGCTTCACATTCAGCAAGGTTTATTCAACAACAACCCGTTTCTTTGCTTTTGCAGTGTTGCTGATCCTTCTTGGCGCATTGGTGCTTTCTTACTGCCGCGCTGCATGGCTTAGTCTTGCGTTCGCACTGGTTGTTCTGGTCGTTGTTATTTTTCGCATCAAAATGAAATGGATCCTATTTATTTCAATCATTTTCGGATTCGTTTTTTATATTTTTTCATTTGAAATTCTCGACAGGTTGGAGAAGAACAGGCAGGGACCATCTGCCAATTTTGTGGAACATTTACGTTCAATTTCCAATATTTCCACCGACAATTCAAATCTTGAACGCATAAACCGCTGGCAATCTGCATTTCGTATGTTTGAAGACAGACCTGTCTTTGGCTATGGCCCGGGAACTTATCAGTTTGAATATGCGCCTTTTCAGCGATCGGAAGAAAAAACACTGATCAGCACAAATGCAGGTGATAAGGGAAATGCACACAGTGAATACATCGGTCCGCTGGCTGAACAAGGATTACCCGGGATGTTCCTCGTAATTGGAATTGTTATATTGTTCATTACCACAGCCATGAAGGTTTACCGGCGTTCGGATGATCCCGAAATTAAGATGCTGAGCCTTTCGCTCATGCTTTCCCTCATTACCTATTTCCTGCACGGCACCATGAACAATTTTCTCGACACCGACAAAGCCTCCGTACCTGTGTGGGGTTTCATGGCTGCTATCGTTGCCCTTGATATTTATACATCAACGGCCAAAGGGAAAATTGAGAATGGAAATGTGGAAATTGGGAACTGACAGGATTTTCGCTTTTTCGCTTCCTGCTGCTTATTTCAACTTGCTCAGAATATCCGGCAACTGTTTCAGGGCTGCGACCTCGCGCCATTTTTTCCGGGCTTCGATCGCGGGGATTCCCCAATAGGTTTTACCTCCTTCAAGCGACTTTTCAGTGCCTGCACCTGCCAGAACAATAGCGCCTTTACCGATCACAAGGTCTTTGTTGACTAAAACGTTGGCCCATAAGATAACATCATCCTCAATTCGAGTCACCCCTGCAATGGCGCAAAACGATCCGATAAGGCAATTCTTTCCGATATAGGTATCGTGTCCTACCTGAACATGGTTATCAAACTTGGTACCCTTTGAAATGATGGTATCGCCTGAAACCCCTTTATCAATTGAGCATAAAGCGCCAATTTCGACAAAGTCTTCGAGTACGACCCTGCCGCATGATTCGAGTTTTTTATAACCTTCAGGGCGTTTCTGGAAATAATATGCGTCAGCACCAATCACAGTTCCGGAATGGATAATTACATGATCGCCGATCAACGTATGGTCGTAAATGCTTGCATTGGCATGGATGATGCAGTGTTTGCCAATACTCACGTGATTCCCGATGAAGGCACCTGGCTGGATCACCGTTCCTTCTCCGATGGAGGCTGAGGGACTGATTGCAGCAACTGCCCGTTCAAACGGACGGAATCGGGTTACCAGGGAAATATAGGCATCAAATGGCTTTTCACAAATAAGCAGGGCTTTTCCCTCAGGGCATTCAACCACTTTGTTGATGATGATCGTAGTGGCGTTTGAATGCAATGCCTTGTCGTAATATTTTGGATGATCAACAAATGTGAGATCACCAGCTTCAACCATATGGATCTCATTTATTCCGGTCACTAAAAGATCAGGATCACCATCTGCATCAGCATGGATAAACTCAGCAATCTCAGCAAGCTTAATCGGAGCAGGAAATTTCATCTGAATAGGATTTAAGCCAAAAAGTCATTAAAACTGATTTCAATCGAAAATCCGAAATCGCACTTGTCACTCGTCACTCGTCATTCGTCACTTGTCACTTGTCATTCGTCATTCGTCATTCGTCACTATACTTTCACTCGTTCCGCATATTCCCCGGTGCGCGTGTCAACTTTTATGGTTTCACCTTCACCGATAAAGAGGGGAACCTTAACGGTGGCGCCGGTTTCAACGGTACTGTCCTTAAGTGTATTCGTTGCGGTATTGCCCCGCATACCAGGCTCGGTATAGGTGATTTTCAGGATAACAAAGGGAGGGAGTTCGCATGTAAGTGCAGTCTCGGTATCAGCATGGAAAAGGATTTCAACCTCCTGACCCTCCTTTAAAAACTGAGGTGCATTGATGAGTGTGTCAGGAACATATATTTGCTCAAAAGTCTCTGTATGCATAAAATGGTAATCCGAATTCTCTTTAAAGAGGTATTGATATTTTCGGCGTTCTACGCGGGCAATTTCAATTTTTGCCCCCGAATCGAAGGTGTTGGCAATAACTCTGCCGTGTTTCAGACTTTTTAATTTAGTACGTATGAATGCCGGACCTTTGCCGGGCTTTACATGCTGAAATTCCACGATGCTGTACAAGTCGTTGTTGAATTCAATTACCAGACCATTTCTGATATCTGCTGTTGTAGCCATATAAACTTATTGATAGTTGATTTTAAAGGGGCTGCAAAATTAGTTAAAAATCTTGAATTAAATATGTTAATTTTGCGGCTGTTTTGAAAATTGAGGTCTCAAGTCCGCTGATGAAAAAACTCCTGAAACGACTCCTTTCCCTTATGCATATTTCGGTTACCCGTAATCAGAAATATGATGCATATACTCAGAAAATTATCCAACGAAGCCTTAAACAAGGTTCAAACTGCATTGATATCGGCTGTCACAAAGGTGAAATTCTCGATCTGATGATCAAAGATGCCCCTGATGGAAAAAAAATCGGGTTTGAACCAATCCCGGAGTTGTATCGTTATCTTGCCGACAGATACAAAAGCAATCCTACAGTCACTATTTACCCGACAGCGCTTTACGACAAAGCAGGAAGCACCACATTCCAGCATGTATTGAATGCACCGGCTTACAGCGGAATCAAGAAACGGAAATACGACGGAAAACATGTCGATATCGATCAGATAACGGTGGAGACCGGACTTCTGGATCAATTTATTCCTTCAGACCTTTCCATCGATCTGATTAAAATTGATGTGGAAGGAGCTGAATTCAGGGTGATGAAGGGAGGAGCTGCCACACTTAAGCGCTGCAAACCGGTAATCATATTCGAATATGGCCTTGGTGCTGCAGATTTTTACGATTCCAACCCCATGCAATTATTTTCATTTTTAACGGGTGAATGCAATATGAAAATTTCCACCCTCAAAGGTTATCTTGACAATGCTGCTGCCTTGACCGAATCGCAGTTCCGCAGCATGTTTGAGAATGGAAGTGAATACTATTTCGTAGGGCACCCGTAAAAATCGCGAACTGAAAATTTTCGCTAATCCGCTATTTAAATTCTTCTATCTGCAGTGCTTTGCTTGCAAATGCCGACTCTGTCTGGTGTAGGTTTGAACAAATGATGATGGTTCGTTTTCCTGAAAAATTGCCAATAAGTTCAAGATACCAGTCGATTCCTGCTTTATCGAGATTCATGGTTGGTTCATCGAGCAGGAGCAACGGCACATCACTCAGGATGGCCAAAATCAGCTTTACCCTTTGTTTCATGCCCGATGAGAACTGGCGGATCTGCTTATGATTCACATTCGAAAAACCCAGCATTTCTGTTGCAGTTGCAGTATCAAATCCAGGAAGGAATTGTTTAAATGAAAAATGGAATTCCAACATCTCCTGCAACGTAAAATCCTCGATCAGTTCCATGTAGGGGGCGACCATGGTGATCTGACGGAATATGTCATCACTTGAAATTGACTGACCATTCCGGGTATAAGTCACTTTTCCTGAGCTGGGTTGCAGATTACCAGCCACAACCTGCAGGAGGGTTGATTTCCCAGAGCCATTTCGACCTAAAATTGCTGAGGTGGAATTTTCTTCAAATGTAAAAGTCACCTTGCGGAAGATCCACTCCGTATTGAATTTTTTCCCGATATCCTGAAGTTCAATACGCATCATGGCACTTTATGCTATTTCTCACGGATTTTAGAATAACCTTTCATGAGCCCCCGACTGGAATTTGCAATAAAGGAAAGGATTTCATCACGTTCGGGTGTAGCTTCCACTCTGGCTTCAATGATTTCTACGGCTTGCGAAACATTGAAGTTTTTAAGAAAGATAATCCTGTATATTTCCTGAATTTTATTGATCACCTCTGGTGTAAATCCTCTTCTGCGCAAACCGATCGAATTTACCCCGACATACGATAAAGGATCTCTCGCTGCTTTAGTATAGGGAGGAACATCTTTACCTACACCTGATCCACCTGCAATTATCGAATGTGCCCCGATGTGACAGAATTGATGAACAGGAACCATTCCCCCAATAATGGCCCAATCATCCACAATTATATGACCGGCAAGCATTACCGCATTGGCCAGGATAACGTTATTTCCGATAACACAATCATGAGCCACATGTACATAAGCCATCAATAGGGTATTATCGCCAATAACTGTTTCATAACTGGCCTTGGTACCTCGGTTGATCGTAACAAATTCGCGGATGATGACGTTGTTGCCGATTTTTACGATGGTATCTTCGCCGGCAAATTTCAGATCCTGTGGAATGGCGGAGATGACGGCACCGGGAAAAATTTTACAGTTCTTACCTATGCGGGCGCCTTCCATGATGGTTACATTTGAACCGATCCAGGTTCCTTCTTCAATGATTACATTTTTATCAATCGAAACAAATGGCTCAATTACCACATTGGCAGCAACTTTCGCTTGAGGGTTTACATAGGCTAATGGTTGGTTCATGACGAATTATTATTTACGTTGAAGTTGCGCCATCATTTCGGCTTCCATTACGATTTTGTTACCAACATAAGCAACCCCTTTCATACAGATTAATCCACGACGCATCGGGCTGCTGAATTGACAAAAGAACACAAGGGTATCCCCTGGTACAACTTTGTGCCGGAATTTTACATTGTCGATCTTGACAAACAGGGTAAGGTAATTCTGAGGATCCTCCATGGTGCTGAGGGCTAGGATACCTCCATTTTGTGCCAACGCCTCAATCATCAGCACACCCGGCATTACAGGTTCTTCGGGGAAATGACCAACGAAGAATGGTTCATTGATCGTTACATTCTTAACCCCGACAACGTAGTCTGTTCCCATTTCAATGATCTTGTCGAGAAAAAGGAACGGTGGGCGGTGGGGAAGAATATTCTTAATCTGGTTAATGTTGTAAAGCGGCGGCTTGTTGGGGTCGAAACTATGCCCGATTTCCGAATGGCGTTCTTTTTTTAGTTGTTTTTTGATCAGTTTTACAAACTGTACATTGGAGTAATGGCCGGGGCGTGTTGCAATAACATGTGCTTTGAGCGGCATACCAAGCAGTGCAAGGTCACCTACGATGTCGAGCAGTTTGTGACGTGCCGGTTCATTGGTATATTGCAGTTCGAGGTTATTCAGTATCCCCTCCTTCAATACCTCAACTTCGGGTTTGTTAAAGAGATGAGCCAGATGGTCAAGCTCCGTGCGGGACATTTCCCGGTCAACAAAAACAATAGCATTGCTCAGGTCTCCGCCTTTAATGAGATTGTTGTTAACCAGATATTCAAGTTCATGAAGAAAAACAAAGGTACGGCAGGAGGCAATCTCATCCTTGAACTGTTGGATATTGTTGAGTGCTGCATTCTGCGATTGCAGCACTTTTGATTCATAATCGATCATTACCGAAACCCGGAATTCATTGGATGGGATGGCGATCATCTCCACCTTCTTTTCCGGATTCGTGTAGGTGATATTGGAAGTGAGCTCATAGTAGGTTCGAAGTGCCTTTTGCTCAACAATACCAACAGAAAGAAGTGCTTCCACATATTTTTGGGAACTGCCATCTAGGATCGGGGTTTCCGACTGGTTCAGTTCGATGAGGGCATTGTCGATTTGAAGACCGGCCAATGCTGCCAGGACATGTTCTACCGTATCAATGCGCACACCTTCCTGTTCAATGCTTGTCCCACGGGAAGTATCCACCACGTGGTCAACATCCACATCCACCAGGGTGCCGGTGTTGAGGTCAGTCCTGCGAAATTTATAGCCATAGTTTTCGGGTGCGGGTTTGAAGGTGAGCATAACTTCGTTGCCGGTATGCAAGCCCACTCCCGAGATACTTACCGGGTCCTTTATTGTTCTCTGTTTTTCACTCATGTGATTTTTTCAATTGTTTTTCGATGGAATAGATTTTTTTGACAATCTCATCGAGATTACGCCAATGAATATAGTTACGACGGGCTTTGCTGATTTCGAGGGCTATCGGTGTGCCAAGCATAATCACTCCTTCCTTTGTGATGCTCGCTTCAATTCCCGAGCTGGGAGCAATTTTTACATTGTCGGCAATGGTGAGATGACCTGCAATGCCGACTTGCCCGCCAATCTGGCAGTTTTTACCTATTTTCGTTGAACCGCTGATGCCGGTCTGAGCAGCAATAACTGTGTTTTCGCCAATTTCAGCGTTATGTCCCACCTGGATAAGGTTGTCGAGTTTAACGCCCATCCGGATAATCGTTGACCCGAGGGTTGCGCGATCAATGGTAGTATTGGAACCGATTTCTACATTGTCTTCAATGATAACATTCCCCAGTTGAGGGATTTTTTGATATTTGTTATCGGCGATCGGTGCAAAACCGAATCCGTCGGAACCAATAACCACGCCTGAATGCAGGATGCAATGGGTACCTATTACACTGTTATGATAGACCTTGACTCCCGGGTACAACCGTGAATGATCCCCAATGGTAACGTTATTGCCAATGAATACCTGCGGATGAATCACAACATTGTCTCCGAGTACTACATTTTTGCCGATAACAGAAAATTCACCAATCGAAACGTTTTCACCCAATTTCACAGATGGTGCGATAGAAGCAAGGTTTGATATGCCCGTGTTTCCCGATTGCGATTGATCAAACATCTCCAGGATGGTTGCAAACGCGGAATAGGCATCATCAACACGGATCAGCGTTCGTGTAATAGCCTGCGTTCCTGAAAAATCAGCATTGACCACAATGACCGATGCCCCGGTAGTATAAATATGCGGTGTGTATTTCGGATTAGCCAGGAAAGTCATTGTCCCCGGTTTTCCTTCATCAATTTTTGAGAGGTTGAAAACCTTTTCTTCGGGGTTTCCTTCGACTGTACCGTTAAGAAATCCGGCAATCTGGGCAGCAGTGAATTCCATTAATTTGTCTTCGTGATTATAAAGTGCAGCAAAAAGTGGCGCAATTTACCAAAAATTTAATCATGTAGATATGAAAATTTTTAAACAATCAGATTGTCAGACTGTTATCTGGCTATTTCTGAGTTTAAACATTGCAAATTCTGCCGGTTTTATTGTATCTCCTTTGGGTAGCACAGGAGGTATTTGCTCACTGTGGTGGGCATCACAGCATTGTTGAGTTGTTCGGAGGCTTCGGAGATATCGGTCAATTCGTTTGATTTTCCTTTGATCATAATTCGCTCATGGCGTGGATTATAGGCTTTGTTTTCGACCTTATCGCAAGTGAAATAATACCCAACGTCTTGCGGTTCAAGGTTAAGCAAAGCGATGGTTTTCAGCCGGATCAGTTCCAAATAGCCCGGGTCGAAGGGTTTCGTCTGCATCTCAACCCTGAAAAGGCGCCGGTTAACAAGGTTGGTGCATAGGGTTGATAATATTGGATCGGGGTGTGATGCCCAGACTTTAACTGAGGCAAAAACGTCAAAATCGTCCAGCAGTGCAAAACGGTTGAGCCACTGGTGATCGGTTTCAAAATCATGTTTGGTCGGGTTATTCCGCAGAAATGACTCAAAAGCCGGCGTTGCAAAGAGCGGAACACCGCGTTCTCCCAGAAATTTTGCCCGCTTCAGCAGGCTTAACAACAACTGTTCGGCAGCGATCACGGTTTTATGCAGGTATACCTGCCAGTACATCAACCGCCGGGAAATTAAGAATTTTTCGATGGAATAAATGCCTTTTCCTTCAACCACTAACTCATCATTGCTGATTGTAAGCATTTTAATGATCCTGTCATAGCTGATCACCCCTTCAGCAACCCCGGTAAAAAAGCTATCGCGGGCAAGGTAATCGAGGCGGTCCATGTCGAGCTGGCTCGATACAAGCTGATGCAGGAATTTTTTTGGATAGGTGTCGTTATAAATTGCATAAGCAATTGTGAGTTCATTTCCGAATTGAACATTTAACTCAGCCATGAAGAGTTTGGAAAGATCTTCGTGGGTGAGGTCACGCACAATCGTTTGTTCCAGTGTATGTGAGTAAGGACCATGGCCGATGTCGTGAAGCAGGATGGACAGATTCAATCCCTGGGCTTCATCAACGGTAATTTCAATGCCTTTGGCCCGCAATACCGCTACTGCCTGTCCCATGAGGTGCATGGCTCCCAGAGCATGCTGAAAACGGGTATGCTGGGCCGACGGGTAAGTGTAATAGGCAAGCCCGAGTTGCTTGATCCTTCGCATCCGCTGAACCCATGGATGTTCAATAACATCAAACACCAAAGCATCTGGAATAGTAATAAACCCGTAAACCGGATCGTTGATTATCTTTTGTTTATTGGTTGTGGCCAAATTCAGGTAAATTTGTTAAAGAAATATAAAACAAGCCGCGACAGGACAATAAAAGCAAACTTACGACATTTATTAAAACAAACAAAAACTATGGATAAGATCACGATTTTGTGGGTGGATGATGAGATTGACCTGTTAAAACCCCACATTATTTTTTTGAAAGATAAAGGATATGATGTCGCTACGGTCAACAATGGCCATGATGCCATCGATATTATCAAGTCCCGGCAATTTGATATTGTATTCCTTGATGAACAGATGCCGGGTTTATCCGGAATTGAAACGCTGTTGCGCATCAAGGAAATCCTTCCCTCCCTTCCTGTAGTAATGATAACAAAAAGCGAAGAGGAGAGCATCATGGAAGATGCGATTGGTTCAAACATTGCCGATTACCTCATCAAACCTGTAAAGCCAAACCAGATACTTCTATGTCTCAAAAAAAATCTGGAAAACAGAAAATTAGTGAGTGAAAAAACCACACATCAATACCAGCAGGAATTCCGCAGCATCGGCATGGAGATCAGCAGCCGGCTTAACTTTGAAGAATGGACTGAAGTTTATAAAAAGCTTACCTATTGGGAATTAAAACTGGGCCAACTGATGGACGATGGCATGAACCAGGTGCTCAAAATGCAGAAGGATGAGGCCAACCAGGTGTTCTGTAAATTCATTGAACGGAATTATCTGGAATGGATGAGCGGGAAAGGCAAGGACAGACCGGTTCAATCTCATACCCTCATCAAGGAAAAGGTTTTTCCGCTGATGAACGATAGCAAGCCTGTTTTCGTCATCCTTATCGACAACCTGCGTTTTGACCAATGGAAAGTGCTGCAGCCTATCCTGGAAGATTACTTCAGGGTTGAGAAGGAAGAAATTTATTACAGTATCCTGCCTACAGTAACCCAGTATGCACGGAATTCGTTGTTTGGCGGACTCCTTCCGACCGAGATCGAAAAAAAGTACCCGAAGTACTGGGTCAATGAGGATGAGGAGGGACCAAAAAATAATTTTGAAAGTGAATTGCTGGGCGAACTGCTAAAGCGCTATGGTCGCGATGTTAAATATTCATACTACAAAGTACTGAACCAGACCTATGGTAAAAAGTTGGTGGAGTTAATGCCAAACCTGATGGTCAATAAGTTGAATTTTATCGTATATAATTTTGTGGATATGTTGTCGCATGCCCGCACCGAGATGGAGATTATCCGGGAACTGGCTGATGATGAAAAGGCCTATCGTTCACTCACGGTAAGCTGGTTTCAGCATTCGCCCCTGATAGAAATATTGAAATATCTGGCCGGAAAGGATGTTAATGTGGCCATCACCACCGACCATGGCTCGATCAGGGTGGATAACCCGGTGAAGATACTTGGCGATCGCAACACCAACACAAACCTCCGCTATAAAACAGGCAGGGCTTTGAAATACGAACAAAATGAGGTGTTTGAAGTACGCAACCCTGCTGATATTTTCCTGCCCAGGGTCAATGTCAACTCCTCTTTTGTTTTCTGCCGCAGCAACGATTTCTACGCCTATCCCAATAACTACAACTACTATGTGAATTACTATAAAAACACTTTTCAACATGGAGGCATTTCGATGGAGGAGGTGATGATTCCTTTTGTGACGTTGAAACCTAAATAGTTCAATGCAGGCAATGCAGACAATGCAGACAATGCAGGCAATGCAGGCAATGCAGGCAATGCAGGCAATGCAGGCAATGCAGGCAATGCAGGCAATGCAAACAATGAAAAAAAACAATGAGTTGGAAATTAAAAATGCCACATTGCCTACTGCCTACTGCCTACTGCCTATTGCCTACTGCCTATTGCCTACTGCCTACTGCCTACTGCCCACTGCCCACTGCCTACTGCCTACTGCCTACTGCCTACTGCCTACTGCCTACTGCCTACTGCCTATTGCCTATTGCCTATTGCCTATTTTAATCACAAATATTACCATATTGAACCTTGAAACTTACCTGTAAATCTGAATCCGATCTGTTGCCTGCTGCCGGGAAGTTGCTGGAGTTTTTTCCGGCTGCCCGGGTTTTTGCGTTTTATGGGAATATGGGAGCAGGTAAGACTACCTTTATAAAAGCCATCTGCGAAGTGTTGGGTGTAACGGATATTGTCCAGAGTCCTTCCTTTTCAATTGTCAATGAGTACAAAACATTTTCGGGTGATTCCATTTTCCATTTCGATTTTTACCGGATCAAAAAAACGGTGGAAGTCTTCGATATTGGTTACGAAGACTACCTTTATTCAGGCTGCTATTGCTTTCTGGAATGGCCTGAACTCATTGAATCCTTGCTTCCTGAAGATACCATACGCATTCGTATTGCCGGGGAGCATGAAAGGGTGATTGAATTGATTTCCTGAAACTTTGATTCCTCAATCTTAGTCTCCCGGAATCTAATCGTTCAATCTCCACCCATTCTTCCTGAATAAACAAAACAACCGCTTTGTATAAAACTCAACCGGGACATCACGAACGGAGATTTTTTCACCCTTTTCGTTGTCTCCAATTGCTTTTACAAGGATATTTTTTGTGGAATCTTTTTCAGAAAAGGATATACCCAAAGAAATATCTTTTATATGAATTGACACAGCAGCTTTGCTGACCTTTGCATTCTCTGTAAATTGAACATCACCGGATAGTTCTTTATTGGTCTCTTGATCTGTCAGAGTTTTTCTGAGATAAAATCTTTATGCTCGGGTGTCTCTGAGATGTTCGCTTCCGGATTCAATTTTTTACGCATTTTTTTTGTGAAATAAAGGGATGCTCCCAGTGAGATCAGCGCCAGGAAAAGGAAAGCCAGTACCCTGTAACCGGTTTCGAGATGAGACAGGTCGACAAAGAACAGGTAAAACCCTGTAAACAGCACGGTTGCGATGGCCATCCATCGATATTTGATGTTTTTCAGAATAAGGCTCATGGTAAAATAAAACACGGCTGCCGCTGTCCACGACAAGGTTACATATTGTTTGGAAACGACATGGTACAATGCAAACAACATTGAAAAGAAGAGGACGATCAGGTAAGTGTTCCGCAGCATTTCGGTTTTCAGTGTCAGGCGTTCCTTTTTCCAGTTGATAACCCGCGCGCTGATAAAAGCCGCGAGTACAAATGCAAAATTTACTTTATCCACCGGTGGATAAAATGCCATGTAGAAAGCCAGGATTCCGGTGAAGAGAAAGGTATTCATTACTACGATGATCCTTGAACGGAACCACAACGCCCATGAAACCACCAGCAGGCTTTGCAAGGCCAATAGCCATAATGCATCAGGAAGTTTCGAATAACCGTAAACTGCCACACTCAGGGCCATGAAACTGTAAATCGCATAAAATGCCGGGTCGAATATCCGGCTTGTCCTGTATTTTAGAAAAATTGAATAGAACAGGCAAAGCGCAGAGATCATGGTAAATATCCAGACATAACTGCCTGCATAGAAGGAGGCAATTACAAACAGGAGAACAGCGGAAAAACCCATGCCGTTGATTATGATGGTTGCGGGATAAATACTCTCGGGAAACTTCTTATCCTGTTTGATCATCGGAACAAATGAGAAGATAGTTCCATAGACAAAAAGACACAGCAAATTGAAGGGATGCGTCGCAAATGCCCCGATGGGATTCCCCATTACCGGGTTGTTCAGCAACCATATGCTTTGTGAAATGTAAACAAAGATCAGTGTTATCAGCATCAGCCTCCACCAGCCAAACTGTATAAACAGAAACATCGACGATGCTGCAGTTATGATGATCAGTGGCAGGCTGACATAGGTTGCATCTGCAAACAATGCCGTTGCGAGGGATAACAAGAGCGCGATGGCTGCAAGTAATTCAGAATTTTTGCGGATCGCAAAATAACATTGAATACAAATTACAATGATCAGCAGGAATAAGACGATGCCTTTTGCCTGAATTACAGGATGGTCGATAAAGAAATACAACCGCAGTGTAATGTAATAGATAAGCAGGTGGGCGCTGAGGTTCAGCATGAAGGAAAGGTGCGTGAAAGAGTTCCTGAGATACCAGGCCAGAAAAAATATTCCGGCTACGGCTCCATATCCAACTAAACTGGCCAATGTACCATTCAGGTAATTCCCCGCAAAATTCGAAAGGAAAATAATCCCTAACAGCAACACAAGGCTTCCGAACCATGCCAGCCCGTATTCAAAAATGTTCGACTCGATCAAACCACTGTCAACCGCAAGTTCTTCTTCCCCCATGTTGTTTACCTGTTCGGGGTGGTTTCGGTCCGGATGAACCGATACCACCCCGCGAACAGCTACCTCAAGTTGGCCTTCAATCCTGCCGATTCTGAGTTCAAGTGAATTTACTTTTTCAAGTAATTCACTGATGTTGCCCGATTGATCCTGATTTTCTTGCGGCATCGCATGTCTCCTTATTTTGCTGCCAGTGTCCTGATGTAGTTAACAATGGCCCAGCGACCGTTATCTTCGGGTATCAGTCTTTTAAAAGAGGGCATTTTTCCCTTTCCTGCTGATATCTGAAAGAAAATTTCACCATCAGTGGTAGCCTGGAACTTGGAGGAGGAAAAGTCGCCGCAGGCTACATCAAGGGTTGAAGCTCTGGTGCCATCACCCAATCCGGCAGATCCATGGCATGATTTACAATGTTTGTTATACAATTCTTTACCGTCTGCTTTGCTTTCTTTGCTTGTTGGAACCGGATTTTTAGTTGCTTTGATCGCAGGGGTGATATTCCAGCCTGTCGTTTGTGCCTGCAAACCGTTACCGAGTGAAAAAAGGAGGAACATCCCCATTGAAATTACGATTAACCTGAGTTGATTTGATTTCATAGAATCTTCGTTTTTAGTAGTTGTTTATAATTATGATTTGCCTAAATGCCGTATTCTGAAAACTGTGAAAATAACATACATGTAATGAAACCACACAAGTGATAGCAGCACGATGAGTGTGTATACCATCCATAATGGGGCATTGGTATCGCCCAATCCGCGCTTGATGATCTTTAACGGAGGCAATGGCTTCCCCCAATTGATGGTGCCGCTTGCTTCAACATTTCCATAGAGGCTGTTTTCTTCCACTTTAGCCACGATGGTGAGATATCCCATTTGATTTCCGGGGATAGAGGTCGGAAACGCAAGGCTGGCGATGCCATTGGTTATAGAAGCCTGTCCGACCTTCAGCAAGCTGAATGTACGCGGGACATAAAGTTGTACCTCAAGATTTTCAACCGGGACCCATTCATTGTCTTTTCCGTTTTCAAAAGCCTTCAAACTGACCATTTTTTCCTGGTCCTTCTGAAAAAACGACATCTCCAGCCGCAGGGGTTTCATGGTCGTGTTAGCAGTCGCTTTATCATAATTGTCTTTACCGGAAAACGAAGCATCAAATGAATAAATCCCCTTATCTCCTCCGGTAGAAATGATATCATCGGGTATTAAAATGGTCACATTGCCCTTCTCATTGGTAAGTGCATTGCCCATTGACGTTTCTTTACTGTTTTGAGAAAAATTGAAATTAATTTCCATATTCGCAAGTGGCCGGTACCTTCCCTCTACCTTGGCCCGCAGGGTAGCACTGAGTTTTTGGACTGAATCTGCATGGAAATATTCAAGTTTTAGCACCGTTTGAATTTTGGCATCATCCTGCGCCATGGCGTAATGCGATGATGCCAGTATCAGCAATATCATGATTCCGGTTACGATCGTACCACTTTTTTTGTTCTCATTGATGACCTTTTTCATCTGCTTTTCGAAAACGACTTTTCTCAACCTTGAATAGTCTTTCTCTTCACCGCTTCTGACCACCGGAATAATCGGGACAAACTTTGAAAAAAGATAGAAAAGCAGGATGAACATCGCAATACCCGCAAAGGTCAAGCCCCATTCTACCCAGGTGGCAGAATAATGTACATATTCAGGCCGCAGATCATGGATGGGCAAAAGCGGAGATTCAAGGGTAGGGATGATGATCAGGTATCGTTTCACCCAAAGTGCGATCACGGCAATAACAGCGGCAAAGGCGATGGTATTGATGTTCCTGAACCTCGGAACCGTTACAATTATTATCGGACCCAGGACACCAATGAAGACCGCAAAAACAAACTCCAGGAAATATTGATTGGGGCTGAACAGCCGGAAGAGTACTTCCATGTCCCATTTGATGGAGCCATACCAGCTCGTCAGATATTCGCTGAAGGTAAAATAACCGTACAAGGCACCCAGTACGATCATGATAATTCCAAGGTAATTGAAATGGATCTTTGTAATCTGGGCTTCCAGGTGATATACCTTGCGGAAAATCCACATCACCATGATGAGCACACCTGTACCTGAATAAACAGCTGCAACCACGAAATAAGGTGCAAAGATGGTGCTGTGCCACCCCGGACGGAGCGTCATGCCAAATATCCAGGCAAGTACCGAATGAACCAGAATAGCCAAGGGTATAATCACGATCGACAACAAATCGGTCGAAACATTTAACAGCTCTTTTTGCTTGGTGGTATCTTTATAACGAACAGCCAGGAAACGATAGACGGGATTCCTCCATTTCGCCGTTTTCACCGGATTATCACGCAGCAAAGCCATGTCGCGAATCATGGCAAGGTATAAAAAGATGATGCTGCCTGATAAATAGGTGGTGATTGCAATGACATCCCATATGATTGGGGACTGGATTCTTCCGAAAAGTAATAAATTCGGCAACCGGTCAAGCCGACCGATACACAACAATATATATGAAGGTCCGATCATTGTTGAAATCACGGTGATCATTTCGGCCATTCTGATAATGGGCGTTCTCCAGGGAACCCTTAAAAGGTGAAGGATTCCGGAGATCAAAGCGCCGGCATAACTGATTCCGATAAAAAAGATAAAATTGACGATGTACAATCCCCATACTACATTATCACGCATCCCGGTCACGACATGACCCTCAGTAACCTGTGTGTAGAGGCAGACAACCCCAAATAATATTACCAGTAAGAGAAACACAATCAGGGCAATCCCTTTTTTACTGATGGTCTCTAAATGGGGTTTATATGCAAGCAGGTTTTGCAGTGATTTTTCTTCTTCGTTCATAAGTTGCTGTTTTATTCTGTGATCCTGGCTTCATTTTTATACAATGCAATTTCTTCTTCGCTAAGTCCTTCAAATCCAACCTGGTACTCAAAGGCACGGTCGACAGCCGGCAGATAATAGACACTTGGCTCGGTACCCAGCTCCTCCATGAACCTGTATGCAGCCCGCGTTTCGAGCAGTTCGCTGAAACGAACGGTTTCAGTTCCATTGGTGACGGCATCCTCATTTTTATCACCATAATAATACACACCGTTTGGACAGGATGTAACACATGAAGGCAATTCTCCCTTCCTGACCATATCTGGGCAGAAGTCACATTTACTTACTGTTCCAAGTTTTGGAGGAGTGCTGGTTTCGGGCGAATAAGTGCCAGGCTTCCTGCTTTTATCCATTTTCGGCTCCTCCCAATTGAAAACTCTTGATGAATATGGGCATGCAGCCATGCAAAATTTGCATCCGATGCAACGGTCATTGTCGATCAGGACAATCCCGTCGGTACGTTTAAAGGTAGCGCCTACAGGACATACCTTGACACAGGGCGGGTTATTGCAATGAAGGCAGGGCTTGGGAAACCAATAGGGCGACATCTCTTCGCTGTCGCGCATCAGGTAAAATTTGATCCATTCCATGTGGGGAGGCAGAAAGTGCATCTTCTGGCATCCTTCCAGGCATTTACGCGCATTCCGGCATTTAGCCAGATCGACCACCATCACCATTTTTTTGTCAGGCAGTCCTTCCCGCGCTTCAAGATTCGATGCCGGCTGGCAACACATGTGCCCCTTGTCAACCTCCACAAGTTTTCCTTCGGGCGTCAGTAATTTGATTTTCTCACCGGTCTCTTTATTTTCTGTACTGGCGATGGCTGATATAAGGTTTCCGCCACTGGCAATCAGGGCTGTGGCTCCTGCGGCTATTCCAAGTTTCAGGAAATTTCTGCGATTGGATGAACGACTTTTCATAAGGTCGGGGTTCTGTTTTTCAGATCGTCAAAGCTACCGGGATATATATTCAGTTATTGGAATATGATGTGTCAATATTGCCACTTTTAACAGGAATTATTTTGTTTCAGGAATGGAAATAACCTTTATTTAACATTGACATATATCAATTTTTCCACTACTTTTATGCGCTGATACAGGTTAAAACCCCTCAATGATGACGGAGTATTTTGATAAATCTCAAAAACGGTGTACCGACTGCCAATGTATGTCCCAGTTATTCTGTTTATTGGACGAGGAGGAGTTGCAGGTCGTTGATGCAAATAAAATCCATGTTAATTTCAAAGCGGGAGAGACAATTAAAAAGCAGGGGACCTTTATGTCTCATGTGATTTCTGTCAACAGTGGCTTTGCCAAGCTTTACATAGAGGGAATCGAAGGCCGTTCGGCCATTCTGCGCATTGTGAAACCTACAAATTTCATAGGTGGCCCGGGGATATATTTTGACCAGCGGCATCATTTTTCCATTACGGCCCTTGTTGATTCATCCGTATGTTTCATTAACCTGCAGGTGTTTAAAAAAATTCTAAGTGGAAATATATTGTTTGCAGAAGAATTTCTGAAGGATTTCAGCCGGGATGTATTGACTGTGTACAACCGCCTGATCTTCTTAACGCAGAAACAAATGCCTGGGAGAATGGCTGATGCATTGCTCTATCTGCATGATGAAATTTTTAATCTACCAAAATTCCCGATGATCCTCACACGGTCTGAACTGGCAGATCTATCGGCCATGTCGAGGGAAAGTGCAGTGAAGTTGTTGCGCGATTTCCAAAAGGAAGGTCTCATACGGATATCGGATCACGAAATGGAAATCCTCGATCTGGAAGCCCTGAATAAAATAAGCCGCATCGGATAGCATCCCTGGCAAAAGGGCACAATATTTTGTGCCCCAACAATGATGGGCTATTTGGCTATTTCGCTATTTTATCATATCTTCGTGTAAATTTTTAATGCATGGAAGACCCCCGACCGGAATATATCCGTATGTTACCCGTTGACCGGCTTATGCCACAGGAAGAGATGCTCGAAGTCGCCCACCCGCGTCGCAGTCTGTTGATTGGCGTTCCAAAAGAGATTTCAACCCAGGAGAACCGTGTATCCTTAGTGCCTGATGGAGTAGCTTTGCTGTGCCGAAATGGCCATCAGGTAATGGTGGAGGCAGGTGCAGGCAACACGGCACATTTCAGTGATCATGAATATAGTGAAGCAGGAGCACAGATTGTATATTCTCCTGGAGAGGTCTATAAAGCTGATTTTATCCTGAAGGTTGGGCCGGTTACCCGTGAAGAGATGGAATGGCTGAGGCCAAAGCAAACGCTCTTCTCTGCAATTCAGGTTGCCATGCAATGTGAAGAGTATTTTCGTGCATTGTTATCAAAAAAAGTGACTGCCCTGGCCTTTGAGACTATCCGTGATAAAACCAACCAGTTGGCCATTATCCGGGCGATGAGCGAGATAGCCGGGAGTACTTCCATATTCATTGCTGCCGAATACCTTGCCAATCCTGAATATGGAAGAGGAAAAATGTTTGGTGGTTTTACCGGGATCATTCCTTCTGAAGTAGTAATCATAGGTGCTGGGACTGTTGGCGAGTTTGCAGCACGGTCGGCAATCGGGCTGGGTGCCCTGGTTAAAGTCTTTGATAACTCGGTATACCGACTTCGCCGTATCCAGAATAACCTGGGCATGCGTGTATTTACCTCCATCTTACATCCCAAGGTACTGGTTGAATCTCTCAGAACGGCCGACGTTCTGATAGGCGCTGTCCATGCCCACGAAGGTAAAACCCCATGCATCATCAGCGAAGAGATGATCAGGCAGATGAAAGACGGCGCTGTAGCCATCGATGTGAGCATCGATCAGGGTGGGTGTTTTGAAACTTCGAGAGCCACTACACACAAATCGCCGGTATACAAGTTGCATGGCGTAACCCACTATGCTGTTCCGAACATCCCTTCTAAAGTACCCCATACTTCGTCGCAGGCTTTGAATAATATCATCGTGCCCATTATCCTTGATATCGGTTCCGAAGGTGGGATCGAAAACCTGCTCAAACGCGATTATGGCGTCAGACAAGGAGTGTATATCTACAACGGTATCCTCACAAATATCTTTATCAGCAAGTTGTATAATCTTGCTTTTCAGGATATCAGCCTATTGATGGCCGCTTTTCATTAAACCGGCGAGGATAATGAAAATTCCCAGCAGGATAATCACCATCGACCGAACTCCGATTTACGTTGGAGATAATGCTTTGTCATTTGTTGATAAAGTTATCCGTTCCATGCATCTTGGCCATGATGGTATTTACATACTGGTTGACAAAAATACGCGGCACTACTGCTTGCCCGTCTTATTGGAACAATCGGCTTTACTGGCGGGCGCCCGGTTATTGGAAATTGACGGGGGAGAGGATTCAAAAACCATTGCAATGGCCGGAAAACTATGGAACGAACTTCTGGCATCGGGTGCAAGTCGCGAAAGTTTATTGGTCAACCTTGGTGGTGGTGTAATCAGCGACCTGGGTGGCTTTGTTACCGCTGGATACAAACGCGGAATCAATTATCTTAATATCCCTACCACACTGATGGGGCAGTCGGATGCGGCAATCGGAGGAAAAACTGCCGTAAATCTTGGTAGCATCAAAAACCAGATTGGATTTTTCCATGCGGCAAAAAGTGTCTTCATTTTTCCCGGGTTTCTCAATACATTGCCTAAAGATCATATGCGCTCGGGAATGGCAGAAATTATCAAGTGCGCCCTTGTCGGCAATGCACGGTTGTGGCGCCGGATTCGAAACCATCCGGTTACCGAAATCCTTTCTTTACCTGTAGAACATGCCTTCTGGCACGAGATGCTCACCAGTACCATCAAATATAAGAACATGGTGGTCGTAAGAGATTACAAGGAAAACAAATTGCGCAAGGTGCTTAATTTTGGACATACAATAGGCCATGCATTGGAAGCTTATTCGCTGCTCGATTCCCGCAAACCACTTCTGCATGGAGAAGCAGTTGCAGCCGGCATGATTTGCGCTGCTTACCTTTCTCATAAAAAAACAGGGCTTATGGCGCCCGACATGGAGGCCATAACAACCTATCTGACCGATGGGTTCCCGGCTTATTCCGTCGACTCTCTTTCCATGCCGGCCGTCATGGAACTGATTGTGCATGATAAAAAGAGAAAAAACGGTCATCTGCAATTTACGCTTATTTCAAAACCCGGTAATCCGGTGATCAACATATCGTGTGATCAGGAGGAAATTTTGGAAGCCCTCGGGTTTTTCAACGCCACCTTGTCAGGATAGTGTAAACTGATATGCCAATGAAATACCCATAAGAACAAGGTTCATGCAAACCGTGAATGATAATAATGGGTATTCCATGTGACCATTGAAATAGAAATTATATACACATGAAATACCCATAAGACTAAAGTTCATGCAAACCGTGAATGATAATTATGGGTATTCCATGTGACCCGAAAAAAATAAATAATATCACATGAAATCGATTGTCATCAGCAAATCTGATAGAATTTTAAGGGGAAGTATCCTTCTTCCTGCCTCAAAAAGCATATCCAACCGGTTGTTAATGATAAGGGCCATAAGTGGCAGGCATTTTGAGATCAATAATTTATCAGAGGCTGACGATACCTGCTTGCTGCAAAAACAGATTGCATATGTTCTTAGCGTTATTGGCCAGAAAAAGTCGATAGAACTCGATGTTGCCTTGGCGGGAACGGTTATGCGTTTTCTCACCGCATGGTTAACCATGAAACCAGGTAAATGGATACTTACGGGCTCAGAACGTATGAAACAGCGTCCCATCGGCATTTTGGTAGATGGTTTGAAGCATTTGGGAGCATCCATTGATTACCTTGCAAAACCAGGCTATCCCCCGCTGCTGATCAGGGGCACGGCAATGCATGGCCATGAACTTACTATTGACCCAGGTGTGAGCAGCCAGTTCACCAGCGCATTGTTATTGATCGCCCCCTATCTTCCTGATGGACTGATCCTGAACCTGAAGGGCAAAACCGTATCATCCCCGTATGTGAACATGACCATTAAACTGATGCAGAAGTTCGGAGCAAAGGTTAAAGAGGGGAAAACACGGATTCATGTCAAACCGGGTTCATATCTGCCATGTGATTTCAAAGTTGAGTCTGATTGGTCGGCAGCAGCATTTTGGTATGAAGCAGCCGTTTTTGCCGACGAAGTGGATATTGAACTCATTGGATTACAGTCGGATAGTATTCAGGGAGATGCCATTTTGCCTGCAGTTTATCAAAATTTCGGCATCGTTACCGAATTTACCGGGAATGGCATTCGGTTAACCAAAATGCGAAAGAAGATTGATGGCTTTTATTTCGACTTTAACGATTATCCCGACATCGCTCAGGCGGTAATTGCTACCTGTGCAGGGATGCGCATCCGTGGTCGTTTTGAAGGGTTAAAAAGCCTGCAGATCAAGGAAACAGACAGATTATATGCACTGAAAAATGAAATCAGCAAACTGGGAATTGCTGTTGAAATATCAACCCAGGGGGAAAATTTGGTCACCCTTGAAATTAATTCGTCAAAATCGACTTTCCCAAGCGGGCTGATCTTTGAAACATATGGCGATCATCGCATGGCCATGGCTCTGGCTCCGATTGTAATGAAATCAGGCAGCCTTAAAATCATGAATCCCGATATTGTGGCAAAATCCTATCCGCAATTCTGGAAGGATTTGCAAATAGCCGGTTTTGATATCCAATGGTGATTATTGCCGGATTCATTGAATGAATTATTTTAGAAATGATCTTCCATGTTGACCATCAGAATGATATAAAAAAATCGAACAAACATGATTAGACTTTTTCTTATTGAAAATCATCCGGTAACCGTAACAGGATTGAAAAATCTTTTTCGCCCTTCACGCGACGAAATCGGAGTCACCGGTGATGTTTCAAATGTTGACGAGGCAGTCAGACAGGCAAATCCGGACATTTTCGACATTTTTTTATTGGATCTGTTGCTCCCCGATGCACATCCTTTTTCAAATGTGAAAAAATTGAAAGTCAAATTCCCTGGAAAACCCATCGTGATATTTACATCAGAGGATTCCTCCGTCTGGAAACATAAAATGTTTGAAGCCGGGGTAATGGCCTATCTGCTAAAAAGCGCCAATAAATATGAGATAAAAACAACCCTTGATAAGGTTTACAAAGGCCAGATTGTTTTTTCTGGTATTGCGGAACCTGAAAATAAGAACAAACTTTCCAATTTGTTGTCCGGTAAAAGGAATCATCTTACAGTCAACCAGCAGAACCTGATCATCTTGTTGTGCGCCGGACTAACCCAGCAACAAATTGCAGACAAGAAAAAAATAAGTGTATCCACTGTTGAAAAGACGCTCAAGCATATCCGGGAAAACTTTGGCGCCAAAAACATTGCAGAACTTGTCAAAATTTTATTCGAAAAAGGATTGATCTGATAACTTTTTATAAAAATCATTCTCACCTTAATCATAATTCCTTATTTTTGACCTTTGCATTTCAGAGGGTATCCGGTTAATTGACGGGTATAAAAAGTAAGAGCAGGAACATGCAGTTTTTTGTTGAACCTTAACCCCTGACTATTGACAATTCATTTGTTTACATTTTATAACTTTTTTCTTGTTAGTTGATATTTTTATTCCCTGTTTCGTAGATCAGGTTTACCCGGAAACCGGGATGAACATGATAAAGATTCTTGAAAAACTTGATATCGCTGTAAATTACAACGGAAACCAAACCTGTTGTGGTCAGATGGCTTTCAACAGTGGTTTTTGGGATGAAGCGAAAAAAATGGGTGAGAAGTTTCTCAAGGATTTTCCAAACGATCGTCCGGTTGTTGGCCCTTCAGCATCCTGCATTGGATTTGTCCGCAACTACTATGGCTGGCTATTTCACAATACGGCGAATCACCTTGAATACAAGCAGCTTAAAAAAAATATTTTTGAATTTACCGATTTCCTGGTCAATGAACTGAAGGTTGAAGATGTGGGCGCCTCCTTTCCGCATTCAGTCACCTATCATGATTCGTGTGCTGCACTCAGAGAATACAGACTCGGGGATGAACCTCGCCGGCTACTGGCAAACGTGAAGGGTCTGGAATTACGTGAAATGAAAGAAAATGAGGTTTGCTGCGGCTTCGGCGGTACTTTTTCTGTAAAATTTGAACCGATCTCTTCAGCCATGGCTGAACAAAAGGTAAACCGTGCACTTGAAACCGGCGCGGAATATATTGTATCAACCGATTCCTCATGCCTGATGAACCAGCAGGCCTACATTGACAAACACAACCTTCCGATTAAAACGATGCATATCATTGATGTTCTGGCTTCAGGCTGGTAACTAACCGGGTCAGGATTTCATCACCCGGGACGATGTCAAATTAAAACGTACAGTTACACTTGTCCGATGATCCAAGAAAAATACACCGACCTTATTGCAGTGGAAATGAATGTTTCCGCAGGTTTTATTCAGAATACCATCAATTTGCTTGAGGGTGGGGCTACCATTCCTTTCATCGCCCGATACCGCAAGGAGATGACCGGCTCGATGGATGAAGTTATGATCGCACAGGTTCGTGATCGTCTGCAACAGCTTAAAGATCTGGATTCCCGCAGGGCAGCCATCGTGAAATCGCTTACCGAGCAGGGAAAGCTCACACCGGAACTGGAACTCGCCATAGCAAATGCTGCTGCCATGGCCGAACTGGAAGATATTTACCTGCCCTACAAACAGAAGCGGAAAACCAGGGCCAGCATTGCACGTGAAAAAGGTTTGGAGCCTTTGGCCACTCTGATTTTTTCTCAACGGTATGATGATGTTGAAATCAGGGCTGAAAAATTCATCGACCCGGAAAAGGGGGTAAACTCAATAGAGGAGGCTATTCAGGGTGCAAGCGACATCATTGCCGAAATGGTGAATGAAGACAGCTATGCACGCAAACGTGTTCGTCATCTTTTCCAGAAAGAATCTCAGGTTTCTGCCCGCGTGGCGAAGGGAAAAGAACAGGATGGGATCAATTTCGAAATGTATTTCGATTATCACGAGCCATTGCATAAAATCCCGTCGCACCGGCTGCTTGCCATGTTCAGGGGTGAAAATGAGGGATTTTTAAAAATTTCAGTTGATGTGCATGAGGATCAGGCACATGAAATCCTGCATAAAATTTTTGTCAAGGGGAACAATGCCTCTGCCATGCTGGTAAAGTCGGCGATTGCAGATAGTTGCAAACGTTTGCTTTTTCCATCTATTGAAACAGAAATGCGGCAGTGGGCCAAGGAAAAGGCCGATACAGAAGCTATCCGTGTTTTTGCTGAAAATATGAGGCAACTTCTGCTGGCTCCACCTCTCGGACAAAAAAATGTATTAGCCATTGACCCGGGTTTTCGTACCGGATGCAAGATCGTTTGCCTCGACCGTCAGGGAAAATTAGTGCACAATGAAACGATCTACCCGCATCCTCCTCAAAATGAGGTGAAAGAAGCCATTCATAAAATTAAAAGCCTTGTCAATGCATATAAAATAGAAGCCATTGCCATAGGAAACGGCACAGCAGGACGCGAAACCGAACGCCTGATTCGCGCTATCGGATTCGACCGCGATGTCATAGCACTCGCGGTAAACGAGAGCGGGGCGTCGGTATATTCCGCATCTGCCGTTGCCCGTAAGGAATTTCCCGATTACGATATAACGGTTCGTGGATCAGTATCCATTGGCCGGCGCCTGATGGATCCCTTGGCAGAGTTGGTGAAAATCGAACCAAAATCGATCGGAGTCGGGCAGTATCAGCACGATGTTGATCAAACGGCACTGATGAAAAGCCTTGGAGATACAGTTGTGAGTTGTGTCAACAAGGTAGGAGTGGAGGTTAATACCGCAAGTGAAGAATTGCTTGCCTATGTTTCGGGACTTGGCCCATCCCTGGCGAAAAACATTATCGCCTGGCGCAATGAAAACGGACCTTTCAAATCGCGCACCGAATTCAAAAAAGTAACCCGGTTTGGGGAAAAGGCCTTTGAACAGGCAGCAGGCTTCCTGCGCATCCGCGATGCAAAAAATCCGCTCGACCGGAGTTCAGTGCATCCTGAAAGCTATCCAGTGGTTGATCGTATGGCAAAGAACCTGAATTGTTCCATTGATGAACTGATGTCGAAGGCCGAACTCAGGTCAAGGATCAAATTGGAGGAGTTCACAACCGACAAGGTAGGAATGCCAACATTGCAAGACATCATGTCGGAACTTGCCAAACCCGGGCGCGACCCGCGCCAGCAGTTCGAAATGTTCGAGTTTGACAAGAACATTCATACCATGCACGATCTGCATAAAGGGATGAGAATTCCGGGCATCATAACCAATATCACCAACTTTGGCGTTTTTGTCGATATGGGCGTTCATCAGGATGGACTGGTACACATCAGCCAATTAGCCGACCGTTTTGTAAAAGACCCCAATGAGGTAGTTAAACTAAATCAGAAGGTGATGGTCGAAGTGCTGGAGGTTGACCTGGAACGCAAACGAATCCAACTGACCATGAAAATTCAGCATACTAAGCCCGAAGTTTAGCCGTTATTTTAACCAATCCAACCACCTAAAAAATCATAAATCGTAAAATGGTTAAGCGTCTTGTTTTACTTTTCTTCCTTTTCGCAAGCGGGATTGTTATTTCTGAAAAGATTTTGGCTCAGCATATTCTTGGGGCACTTAGTGTGGGAATGAACCTGACGCAGGTTGATGGGGATGTGTTTTATGGATACAATAAAATCGGGCTGAATGTTGGACCACAGGTGATTATTCCATTTGGCAAAAATAAAAAGTGGTCGGTAAGCATGGAATTGTTGTACTCGCAAAAAGGAAGTTACCATAGTGGAGCCACCGATTCAACCAATTATCGATTAACGCTCGACTATGCTGAAATCCCTCTTCTTGTTCATTTTACCGATAAAAAACTGATTTCAGGAGGAGTTGGTTTTTCATACGGGCAGGTGATCAATTACAAGGAGACTAAGAACAATTTTTATGATAGCCTTTTCAGATATCAGACTGGTCTTTCAAACAATGAATATTCGGTAATCGGTGACGTTCAGATTCGGTTATGGAGTAAACTTTGGGCAGGTGTCCGTTATCAATATTCAATGAAAAGCAACAGAACCGTGTTGGTTACGAACAGGAATACCATGCCAAGAACTGCCTATACCCGATATCAGTATAACAACGTGATTACCATTCGCCTCACCTGGGTTTTCAATCAGGAAAAAATTGAAAAACAGCCCCCAAAGGCTAACAATAACCAGGAATAACCCGCACCTTGTGCCCTGCTTATATCGGGTGGGGTTTTCACAATACCCTTTTGATCAGCCGTAGTTTATGCGAGTATTTTTGCAATTCCTCGTTGTAGATACCCTCGTGGTCGAGTGCATCGATTCGTACTTTGCCTGAACAATGAATAATCCGGTGATGGGTGCTGATTATACCTGTATGGTTGATATTTCCCTCTTCATCATCGAAAAATGCAAGATCACCCGGTTCTGCTTCGGCAAGCAGACTGATCACCTCACCCTGGGTTGCTTGCTGGCTGGCATCGCGCAGCAGCTTGATATGCTCTAATTTATAAATCATCTGTACAAAACCGGAACAATCGATGCCAAACGGTGTACGGCCGCCCCAAAGGTATGGCGCATGAAAGTATAGCATGGCATTTTCGATTATACTTTGCCTGATTTTCAGTATTTTACGCGAATCTGCTGTTGTTTCGGACTGGGATGAATCTGCAATGGATCCTTCGTACAAATAAACATCACCGGAAATTTGCATTCGTTGTGCAGCTAACCCGGGCAGAGAACTCCCTAGAACAACCGGAATCATGGTGTTTTTCGTTTCATTCAGCATGAGTTGAACCAGATCAACGGCCATGGCAGTTTCTGTGCCGGCCAGGCGGAGAAATTCAGACTCATCAATGAAATCAGTTTGAAGAATGTGAATCCACCCTTCATAGTTATCGAATAGAAGTTGAATTCTGATCCATAAGGTTGCTTTTTCAACAACCCTGTAAAGTTCGCCGAACAATACCTGTGTTACCATTTCCGATTTATGCGAAGGTTCAAACCTCACCGGGATCACACTATGAAGACATATACCAAATTCCATTTTCTATGTTTTTGGTTGAATGATTACTAAAACCGGAATAAAGCTGTGGAAAAAGTTCAAAATTACAAATCTTTTTTCGATAGCCAAAAACGAGTGTATGGCATAAAGAGAGAGGAAGAGTGCGGAGCGTTAAGAAAATATCCGGTGTGAATCAATTTACTTCACGAAGTGGCATCTATTGTGTTTGGAACACAAGATTTATCAGCAGTTTACCTTTGTTAATCCTGTTTTACCCTTTCCCATTTCTCAATTTTTCCTTGAACGATTTTAAACATTGGGTGAGGAATAATGGACGTCGTTTCTTTTAGTGTTTTATATAAATTAATTTCCCGCTCTTTTAATTTGCAAAGCAGATGTTCGAATTCGAAAATTAATTGTCCTTCACTGACTGTAAGGAATAATGGTACAATTGGTTTCTTAAATTTAGTACTGTTAAAAGTAAAGTGTCTTTCAACAGATTCATCATAAATATTGCTTAAATACTGGTTAATTGCGTCAAGTGTGTTGTGGGAGTTTTTAAAGCGATCAAGTTGTGGATGATTACGATAACCTACTGTTTTACCTTCCAAAACATTCTTTGCTAACAAAGTTTCACGCCAAAGTGCCACAAAACCCTTCGAGTCAAGATATTTAGGATGTATGGACCAGATTCTCATTTTTAACCGCTGCAAACTGTTTATAAACTGTTGAAAAGATCAAAACTACAAATCTTTTTCGATAGCAATACAATTGTGTGACTTTCCAGAATAGTTCCCGAATCATTGCCTACATTGCTTGCATTGCCTGCATTGCCTGCATTGCTTGCATTAAGCTTTTTTCAATGCACACCCGCTGCATCCGCCACATTTTGATACCGGTGTTTTAAAAAAACGGAAAAGACGAATCGTGGTCAGCATAAGAGCAGAAATAACGATTGCACCAACGATCAGGAATTGCATCAACATCTCAGGAAAAGATTAAACTGCCTAATTGAAATACTGCAAACGATAAAACCCAGGCCAGAATGGTCGTATAGGTAATGAGAAAAAGTGCCCATTTCCAGCTTCCCGATTCACGGTTAACGGTAGCAACTACGGCCACACAAGGCATATAGATCAGGATGAAAAGGAGGTATGATATTCCTGCAAGAGGCGTAAAAAGCTTCCTGCCACTAAGTGTACCATCCGGCCAGGTAGCCTGCTGCAACCTGACACCCAGTGTTTGGGGGTCTTTTGTATCATGGTAATGGGATGAACCAAAAAGTACACCCATGGTGCTTACCACAACCTCCTTGGCTGCTGCACCGGTAATCAGGCTGACTCCCATGCGCCAATCGAATCCAAGCGGGGATAGCACCGGTTCAATGGTTTTTCCGATTTTTCCGATATAGGAATTTTGCAGACGTTCTTCGGGACTGGCGTTGCTGCCGGCAGGGAAGTATTCAAGTGCCCAGATCAGAATCACTGCGATGAGGATTACGCCACCCATTTTTTGCAAATACTGCTGTCCTTTTTCCCACATGTGTCGCATGATAACCCGAAATGTTGGCATACGGTAGGGAGGGAGTTCCATGACAAAGGGAGCCTCGTTGCTTTTGAAAAGTATTTTCTTGAAAACAAGAGAGATAAGCACCGCCAGGATGATGCCTGTTATGTAAAGTCCGAAAATAACCGTGCCGGCATGGCTTGGAAATATTGCTCCGGCAATGAGGATGTAGACTGGCAACCGTGCACTGCACGACATAAACGGGTTAATCAGCATGGTTAGTAACCGGTCATTGCGGTTCTTGAGGGTTCTGGTGACCATAATTGCCGGTACATTACAACCAAAACCCATTATGAGTGGGATAAACGATTGGCCGTGCAATCCCATTTTATGCATCAGTTTATCCATGATAAATGCTGCACGCGCCATATATCCGGTATCTTCCATCAGGGAGATGAAGAAGAACAGGATCAGGATGTTGGGAAGAAAAACAATGATACTTCCCACCCCATTGATGATGCCATCCACGATAAGATCCTTAAGCGGCCCGGATGGCATGAGTATGCTGACCTGTCTGCCAAATAAAGAAACTAAAAGATCGATCCAGTGTTTGGGAAATTCTCCCAACGAAAATGTCGACTGGAACATCATCCACAGAAAAAAGATGAAAACCGGAAACCCCAGCCATTTGTGGGTTAAGACCGTATCGATGAGTTCACTTGCGGTTTTTTTCGGAACCTCCTGTTGGTGAGGCGTCAACGTTTCTTTCAAGGCTCCGGCTATAAAACCATATTTTGCATCGGTTATCAAAGTGGAAGAATCTTCTTTAAAGCTCGCTTCAAGTTTGTGAATCTCCTTTTCGGTTACATCCCGGATTGACTGGAAATTCGGAAAAGATTCTAAAGATTCCAACATTTCAACGTCCTTCTCCAGCAATTTGATACTGATGTATCGCGATGAAATCCGGTCAGTCAGCGATTTATCATGCCAGATCACATCCTGGATTTTTTTCACTGATCGTTCAATTTCGCTGCCATAATTGATGTGAACATGCCTGAGAATGGGGTCGCGATCTTCAAATACCTCAATGAGGCGATCGAAAAGTTCCGGTATACCTGCCCCTTTTGAACTGACTGTGGGAATTACAGGGATTCCAAGTAGTTGCCCAAGCGCTTTGTAATCGAGTTGGTGCCCCTGTTTCTCGAATTCATCGTACATATTCAAAGCAATCACAACCCGGATATCCATGTCGATGAGCTGTGTTGTTAGGTAGAGGTTGCGTTCAAGGTTGGAAGCATCCACAACATTAACAACAATATCAGGGACTTTCTCGATGATATGGTTGCGCACAAACAATTCTTCAGGCGAGAAGGCAGTAAGAGAGTAAGTACCCGGTAGATCGGTGATGTTGAAAATATACCCTGATTGTTTGAATTTAGCCTCCTTGGAATCGACTGTGACCCCGCTGAAATTTCCGACCCGTTCATGCGAACCGGAGGCAAAGTTGAAAAGGGTTGTCTTCCCACAGTTGGGGTTTCCAACAAGCGCAACATCAATTATCCTGCCCCTGTCAGCAATTTCGATGCGTTGCGACTCCTCTTCAATAGTGCCATTGTAAAAGTTGACATCCTGTGAAGTTGCAACGGAATTTAAATGGTCAGCCGCAGATTCAACCCCTATTAGGCTGGCCTCACTTTGCCTGAGCGAAACGTGATATCCCATGATTTTATATTCGACGGGATCCTGAAGTGGTGCTGCTTTGATAACTGTGACCTCTTTGCCTTTTACAAACCCCATCTCTGTGATACGCTTACGGAATGCACCACGGCCTTTCACTTTCGTGATCAGACCCGATTCTCCTTGAAGAAGTTCGTTGAGGGTAATCAATTAATTTAGATTAAATTAATGCAAAGATAAGAAAAGTTTGATTTGTTTTTGACTTTTCGGAGCAGGCGCAACTTTAAGGTTGCAGGGTTTTCAGGTAACCAGATGTTTCAGGCCCAAGGTTGAGGAGTACATCAAGGATACTTAATCCGGGAATGAAGCCATGAGTGGGCTCAAAAACCTGGGTATAGTGCGGATAGGCTATTGGATGCAAACAATGTTTCGCAACAGGTTCAGTTCTTTGGTCAATTACACCTGCAGGAGATTTTTCAAAATGGGCACTCAACCTGATCTCACAGTCGATATGCATGATATGCATCAAGGTTTCGAGCAAACCGATATTCAGATCGATAAGAAAATTGAATTTCTTTTCATAAAAAGGGGAAAGATAATCCTGATAGAAAAGAAAAAAAGGTGAATTGCTATAGGCTGTTTTAATCGAACGCCAATGAGTTTTTTGCCAGGGCTGATGGGTCGAAATCCGGATATCTTTGGTAATGGTATGGTTCCCGTTAACTTTGATCACGGGAATACTCAGTGTTTGCCTGCCGTTTGGCCCATAGATCAAACAATGGTTACGGCAGGTCTGCTTTGTATAGGTTTCAAATGCTTCGACAATTATTTCATCTGCCTTGGCAATTTCAGCCATATACAAGGCAGGAGGAAGATAGGAAGTTGCAATCAGCAGCGGCATTAATTTTCCTTTTCCTTCAGCAATACATCGCTGATGGCCTGTTTCAGAGAATCTTTCGGCAACGCACCCACTGACATCTGTGGCTGATCGTTCATCGGAACGAAGAGCATCGAAGGAATGCTGCGAATTCCAAATGCACCGGCAAGCTCTTGTTCCGCTTCAGTATCAATTTTATAAATGTTTATTTTTCCGTCATATTCAATGGCAAGGTCTTCGAGAATGGGAGCCACCATTTTGCATGGGCCGCACCAATCGGCATAAAAATCAATGATGCAAGGCAATGAACCTTCAAATTTCCACTCCTGATTCTGTTCAAAATTGAAGACCTTTTCCATGAAAGTCTGTTTTGTCAAATGCTCTACCATATTTAATTAATAATTAATAATTAATAATTC
>CAIYES010000506.1 GCA_903925275.1 uncultured Bacteroidales bacterium | reverse complement strand
TTTTCTCACAAATACTTTCAATATTTTTGTAGCTCATGATTTTGCACCATTGTCTGCTATCATAAATGTATTTATTAACTAACAAAAACTGAAAGAAAATGAAAAAATTACTCATGCTTGTTCTATCGGGGATCATGGTTATGGCGGTTTCCGGTTTAATTTTTATTGGATGTACAAAGGAAGGGCCCCAGGGACCGACCGGCGCCAATGGAACAAACGGTAAGGATGCCAACGCAACTTGTACCGTCTGCCATAATTTCAGTGACACTGTGATTGTGAAGATTTTCCAGTATGATGCTTCGAAGCATGCTTCCGGAAGCACAGCATTTGAAGGCGCCCGTTCTGGTTGCTCAGGATGCCACAGTCACGAAGGTTTCCTTGAAAAATTACAGACCGGTTCGTCTGTGACCCAGGCTTATAATGACGCTGCTCCGGTCAATTGCCGCACCTGTCATACCATTCACGTAACTTATTCCGATGCCGACTGGGCTTTGAGAAGTGTTGCCCCCGTTAATCCCTACATTGACAGTACCTCTTCCATTGACCTTACCGTGACTATTCCGGGCGGAACACCTGATGGTACTTCAAACCTTTGCGGTCTTTGCCACCAGGCAAGAAAAGCAAGCCCCTGGATTACCAACCCCAAAGGCACTGATTCTCTTGCAGTTACAAGTACCCGCTGGGGACCGCATCATGGGCCACAATTCCTGATGTTAGCCGGTAAAGGCGCTTTTGAAATGGGTAGTGCTCCTTTTGCAAGCACCAATCATAAGGGAAATGCAACCTGCAGAAATTGCCATATGGGTCCGGCTCAGGGTGATTTAGTCGGAGGCCATACTCTCTGGATGACAAGTGCAGAATCTGGTGACAATGTTGCTGTTTGTAAACCCTGCCACACTTCAATCGGCACTACATTCGATTTGAGTGGAAAACAGACCGAAATTGAGGGTAAATACCACCAATTAAAAGTTTTACTGGCTCAGAAGAGTATTCTCGACACGGTCACTATGCTTCTTAAAGGCCCCATGAGTGCTGCCAAACCTAAGAAATTCACGCAGAAAACCTTGTCCGTATACTGGAACTTCTGCATGGTTGATGCAGACCGTAGTATGGGCATTCACAATTACGCTTATATCAGGGATATGCTTGATGCAGGTATTTCCTATATAAGTGCTCAATAATCCTTTTACCGATGTTAGAAAAGGCTTCAGGAAAAGCAATCCTGAAGCCTTTTTTCATAAAAAAGTAAATAATCTCAAATACTTATCATTAACCACAAACATTGAAAAATGAAAAAATTATTCAATCTTTTCTCGGTTCTATTGGTACTTTCCGTTTTAATGGCCTGCGAATACGCCAAAATAGTACCCGACAATCCCTCCCCAAGTACTCCGGTAATTTATTCAACCGAAATCCAGCCGATTTTCACACAGGGTTGTACATGCCATAAATCTGGCGGACCAGTTCCGAACCTGGCTGCCGGAGCCTCTTACCAGAGCCTGATAGACAATAAAATGGTCATTGCCGGAGATGCTGCTTCCAGTATTTTATACCAGAAAGTTTCCACCGGGTCCATGTCGGGATTCCTCGATGCTAGCCAGGCCGCTCTGATCAAAAACTGGATTAACCAGGGCGCATTAAATAATTAAGTATTAACATGAATAAAGCTATTACTATGACAATCAAAAAGATTATCCTCAGTATATTGTTCATTTTTTCGGGACTGGTCGTGGCGTTTGCCCAGGATGCAACTACCGACTCAACTGCCGCCGCGCCTGTTAAAAAACCTCTGGCAAAGGCTCCTTTTGAGAGTGGGATTTTC
>CAIYES010000505.1 GCA_903925275.1 uncultured Bacteroidales bacterium | reverse complement strand
TTTTCAGGCTGCTAAAGCGAAAGCCCGGGGTTATCGACGATATGATACCATCAAAGCAATTATCTATTTGCTCACCGGAAAACTCGACTTTTCTAAAATCAATCCTCATTATGTTACCCACTCAAAGTGATAAAGAACCATATTTACCAACTATTCATCAGAAGAGTTTAAAGCAAACTGCCTTGAAAACGGAGCAGACTATTTTTTCGATAAAAGTAAAACATACGTAGAACTTCTCGAAATAATCAGAAGTCAGGCAAACATTTGAACATTCTTTAGACTTTTATAATAAGAACCAGGAGCTAGGTTCAATAATTCGCCTTTCCCCCTTGTGAGAGAATGGATCCGCATGATCGTACTTTAGCTCAATGTTCAGTTCTTGCGGAAGGCTGGCTATATACATTTTAACTGGAATCCTGCGATTTACGCCGCAACACCTCTGCCCATTTGTGCTAATTCGTAAAAATGCTGAAAGGTAATATCAACTTTCTGTGAAAAGATCATTCTATCGTAGCTGCTTATGGGCAAATGCTCACCAAGGATGAGTTGAATCTCTCGTTTCACCCTCTCCTGCGTTGCTTTTTCTTGCCACCATTCCTGGATCAGGATTTTATTTTTTGCATCAAACAGTTTTTCCAGGAGTGTATGAGCCGCAAGTTTCACACTTTTCTCTTCCTCCCTGGTAAGCTTTTCTTTTTTCAGCAGGTCAAACAACTCCAGTTCTGCCTCCGTCATCTCATTCCTGGCCGCCCGTTGTTGTTCTTCATTCATTGCTTCAGCCTGCTTCAATAATTCCTCATATGCTTCATCAATGGATAAACTCCCGGAATTATAGTCATCTATGATTTTCTGGAAATCAGCAAGGAATGATCCTCTGGTCTTATTCTGAGCCATCATTTGTTTTACCTTGATTTCCAACAACTCTCTGAGGTCGGCAAATTGAATGTTCTTATGCTGCTTTTCTGGAAACTCACGTCTTAATAAAGCAAAATCCAGTTTGCTTAAATCAATTTGCTTAGAATGCTCAATGATATATTCTTCCTTTATATCGGAACCTAAATCGCCCTTACCCAGGATACTGGTATCCAGCAAATCATCTATTTTCTTTTTCGCCCGCTCAACTGCTTCATCCTGATCGACATTCCGGTCAACCACATCCCGGAGATACTGAAAAACATCCCTATGCTTCTTAATCAATGGAAAGTCATAAACTTCCGGTTTAGCTGAATCATACAATGATACAATGGTATTCACATACAAGCCTAACTGCTTTTTAAATTCATCCTTTCTCAAAATGAGATTCGCGAATTCCTGAAAAAGTTCAATCTCTTTAAATCCCCTTTCGCCAAGGTTCAAAATCCTGTCAACATCGGCTCCCAATGTTTTGCAATATGTTTTAGCTTCTGAAATTACCTGTTCCAGTAATACCAGTAATTCTTCAAACTCTTTTGCAGGGTATTCGTCATCCTCATTCCCGGTTGCGGCCTCTTTCCCTTTGGTGCCTTCAGCATAGGCAGCCAATGCAATTTTTAAGTTTCTGAAAACCCCGAAATAATCGACCACCAACCCGTTTTTCTTGCCCTCAATGACCCTGTTTGCCCTCGCAATGGCCTGCATGAGCGAATGGTTCTGTAACGGTTTGTCCAGGTACAATGTTGATACAGAGGGTGCGTCAAACCCGGTCATCCACATGGCCGTAACAAATACAATCCGGTAGGTATTGTTGGGATCTTTGAAATAATCTTCGATATTGCGTCCGTCATCATCGGGATGATCGATCAATTCCCTGTGCGGTCTGATATCAAGACCGGCTTCCCTGAATACTTTTTCTTCTTCCTTATCGCTGCCTTCCTGGCTGATCACCACAGCCATCCTC
>CAIYES010000504.1 GCA_903925275.1 uncultured Bacteroidales bacterium | reverse complement strand
TGCCACCTCCGATTTTCAGTTCAGTAAAAGAGAGACATGGCTGATTTTAAAGGTCTTCGCCGCCGGATGCATCGCAGGTAGTTTGCTTTTGATCGGTCGTGCTTTCTATTTCAGTGAATTTCTTTCCCAACCCGGTGGATATTACTATACCAGGCTCTCCTGGAACTTTCACCCGGGATACTATGCCATGTACCTCGCCTTTGCCATGTCTAATATCATCTGCTTTTTGCTGATCCGTCAAACTGTAAGCGGTTTTCTGCAGGTGGCAGCGCATATCCTGATCCTTCTTTTTCTTACCCTGATGATCGTTTTGTTAAGCTCCAAAGCAGGTCTTCTGATATGGCTTGCCGTGGTGGTTTTTTACACCAGTCTGCTTATATTCCGATACAAAAGAAGGGTTACAGGGGCATTGTTCTTTGGTTGTTCGGTGACCGTTTTTGCACTCTTTCTGTTTCTATTCCCCACTGCAGTCAGCCGGGTTTCACAGGCAAAACAGGATATATCAACGGCCGACTCAATTGGAAACTCCGCGCGAAGTACAGGTGACCGTGTTTTAATCTGGAAGTCGTCAAAAGAGATTGTCAAACAGAATTTTCTTTTTGGCGTCGGAACCGGAGACGTCAGGGATAAACTGATGGAGGAATACAGGCGGGGAGATGTCATTGCTATATTGAAACATTATCTCAATGCCCATAATCAGTACGTTCAGACGTTGATTGCACTTGGGGTTTTAGGACTACTTCTTTTAGTTACCATGATGATAGCACCTGCCATTTTATCCTTTAGAAGGGAAAATTATATCTATTTCGCCTTTTTGTTCATTGTGGGTATTAGCATGTTTTTTGAATCAATGCTTGAAAGGCAGGAAGGCGTAGTGTTTTATGTGTTTTTTAATGTTGTTCTTTTCTGCCTGACCGCCATAAATCCGGATTAATTTTCCCTGCTTCGGGATTTGTGGAGGATTATTTTCTCAATCCGGAAATTACACGTATCTTTGCAGTCTCATTTGAAAGATTGTATTTCAATCTGTCTGTAATCCTCCCACTTTTACAATTCAGCCTAACGTACATTTTTTAAAGACACTCCGTTACAACGTTGTTTAACAGCTTTGTAACCGGGGATAATCAATTTTATATACATAATAAACATTAAATGACTTTTGAAAATCTGAACCTTATCCAGCCTTTATTGAATGCTGTAAATAAGAAAGGGTACCTGAACCCTACACCAATCCAGGAAAAAGCGATACCGATCATCCTCCAGGGAAAAGATATTTTTGGATGCGCACAAACCGGCACCGGTAAAACCGCTGCTTTCGCACTACCAATCCTCCAATTGCTTGAAACCGAAAAAGACCGCAACCAGCGCAGGGCTGTGAGGACATTGATCCTCGCCCCTACCCGTGAACTGGTCGCCCAGATCAGCGAAGAGATTACAAATTACGGCAAAGGACTTGACATCCGCCTTGTTACCATTTATGGTGGTATTTCACAAAAGGCACAGACCTTGGCACTGCAAAAAGGTGTTGATATCATCGTTGCTGCCCCCGGACGACTCCTCGATCTGATGAACCAGGGATTTGTCCATCTCGACAAGGTGGAATATCTTGTACTTGATGAGGCCGACCGTATGCTTGACATGGGATTTATCAACGACATCAGAAAGATCACGGCAAAGCTGCCGGTGAAAAGGCAAACAATGCTTTTCTCGGCCACTGCCCCTGAGGAAATCAAAAAACTGGCAGCATCGCTGCTTCACCATCCGGTTCAATTAAATCTTTCTCCCGATGCCATGCCCCCGATTCTTGTTTCGCAATCGGTTTATCATGTAAAAAAAGAGAATAAGAAATTGTTGCTTACCTATGTCTTGCAAAATGATGCGGTTAAGCATGTACTTGTTTTTACCCGTACCAAACATGGTGCCGATAAAGTTGTCAAAGATCTGATGCGCAACGGCATCAAGGCACAGGCTATTCACGGCAATAAATCGCAGAGTGCACGCGACAAGGCACTGAAAGACTTTAAAAACCGGAGCATCCGCGTGTTGGTCGCCACCGATGTTGCTTCCAGGGGCATTGATGTTGACAAACTCACCCATGTGATCAATTATGAGATCCCGGAACAGGCGGAAACCTATGTTCACCGCATCGGAAGGACAGGCAGGGCAGGTGAGACCGGTGCCGCATTGTCGTTTTGTTCAACGGATGAAAAACCATACCTGAAAAACATTCATAAGCTGATCCACAGAAATATTGATGTAGTGACCTCTCATCCGTTTGCGATAAATTGATTTGAAAGGGTTTGATTTTAGCCGATAATGATTGTATCTTAGCAAAAATTTTAGCTAATGAAAATCGGTGCCTCCGCAATTTTATCCCTGTTTTTCATCCTGATTGTTGCGATGCAGGCTTGTCAACCCTCCGGCTCCGGAAAACATCAACCCATTTCCGGAACCGGTCAATACGACACAGCCGGGATTATTCCTGCGATGATCAAGGTACTTGAGTCGGGCGACCGAAGTGCACAAACCAGGCGAACATTAGATTCACTTGTGGAGTTGAGCCGAAAAGCAGGCTTTATTCCCGGGATAGCCCGGGGTATTATGATGACCGGAGCCTTTCTCTGGGGGAATCCTGATTCTGCCATCCATTATCTGAGTCTTGCCCGTCAATACAGTTTGCAGCATCATTATAATCTCGGATATTTTCTTTCTACCCAAAACATGGGATCCCTTTATCTCAACTATGGCATGCAGGACAGCGCCATCCGTTCATTTCTGGCTGCCATGGCCTGCTGGACACCGGAGATAGGCATGCAACGTCATGCTAAACTCCAACTCGATATTGGAAGCTGGTATTCATCCCGTGACGATTTTAAGCAGAGTCTGAAATTCCTGTTACCGGCCATGATCTCGATGAAAAAAACGGGGGATACCATCAGGCTCCGGAGTGCATACAACAGTCTCGGCGTAATGTATACCAACCTCCTCAACTTCGAAAAGGCAAAGTATTATTATGAACAGATCTTCCTTATCACCCCTGAACTTTATATGAAAGGCCGTTTCTGGGCTAATAACTACAACAACCTGGGCAAATTGTATCTGACTGTCGGGGAAAATTATGATTCGGCCCTGCTGATGTTCAGAAAATCATTGCATGTCGCCACGAACTACCAGCTCGACGAAAAGCTCAACATCATCTACCTGAACCTGGGTATTGCATTTTTTGAACTTAAGCAGTTTGATTCGGCCACATATTATCTGCATGAAGCCATTGGCAAGATAGATAAATTTATCCCATCAACCTACGCTGCTGCCATCTATATCAACTATGGTGTAAGCCTGATGACTTTCGGAAAAATCGATTCGGCAAAATATTACGGAGTAAAAGGCATGGCATTGCTCAAAAAAGAAGGAGCGGGAGACCTGAAGATTGCCGGCTATAAGCTGTTATTCCGGGTAGATTCAGCCCGTGGTCAGTACCTGTCGGCCATTCGATACATGCAAAAGGCAGGCGAAATATCCGAGGCATTGCACAACCGTGAAATTCTGATGAAGGTGGCAGAAAAGGAATTTGCCTATGAACTGGATCAGAAAAATTCAGAGAACAATTACCTGAAGCGTGAAAATTCGCTAAAGGCGGGCATTATCAAAAATCAGGAGATCATCCTTGCCTTCGCTATCCTTATAATCCTGATGATCGCAGGGATCCTGATTTTTATTTCCTATAACCGTAAGAAGCTTTTACGCCTCAACCATACCAAGGATAAGTTTATCTCCATCATTTCGCACGACCTGCGATCGCCCTTTAACTCATTGCTGGGGCTTTTAAATGAACTTAATTCAGGATATATAGAGTTCACCGATGAGGAACGGATTCACATTCTCGCCATGTTGGAAACATCGAGCCAGAATACTTACAGGTTGCTTGAAAACCTGCTGGAGTGGACCCATGCACAGCAGGGAACGCTCACTTCAAATCCCGAAATGATCGCAATTAAGCCGCATGTCATAAAAACCATCGACCTGCTGAAACCGAGGGCCGATAAAAAAGGAGTTGTTATCCGGATTGAGATTTCAGAGGACATTATGGCTTTTGCAGATCCCATACTGTTCAACAACTGCATCCTGAACATCACCAACAACGCGATTAAGTTCACACCGGGCGGAAAAACCATTACGCTTTCCGCGATTGAAAAAGAGAAATCCGTGATCGTCTGCTGCTCCGATACCGGGATCGGGATTCCACATGAGTACCTCGGCCAGTTGTTCCTTATTGATGGGAAGGTAAAACGCCGTGGAACCGACGAGGAAACCGGCACGGGACTTGGTTTGATTCTTTGCAAGGAGTTTATCGGTCTGATGAAAGGAAAGATCACCGTGGAAAGCAAAGAAAATGAAGGTACAAAAGTTTGTATTGAACTGCCTTCAGGGCACTGATCATCCCCGCGGATCGCCCTTAAGCGGCATCTTCGCCATCTGTTCAACGTTCATACTGGGAAAGCCGAACTCCTCAACGATTTTTCCCTTGACAAGGTAAACGCCATCTCCCCGGAATGGATACTGCGTGACCGACTTTGGGAAGTGAACCGTGTCGAAAAAACGACCGTTTACATCGATAAAGGTGCCAAAATGCATCCACTCCTTTTTTATCGTCCTTACATATTTTATAGTAACCAGCAATCCCAGCATGCGGATAACCTTCCCTACATGAGAGGACATTTCATGCGCAAGAATGTCGCCCCGGAACTTCGTTTCCAACAAGTCGAAATAGCTATAGGTAACCGGGAAACCCAACAGTTCGATCTCATCGTACACATCGGAGATGAGATTTTTTTCAAGGACAGGAAGCTCATAACGTTTTGCAGGAAGTGCATTGAACATTAAAAGTTGAGCATCGCAAACAGAATTTTCACCATTTCTCCATTTCTCCATTTCTCCATTTTGTACGGATGTCTGGTTTTTCCCCAGCAGCATATGCGCCTCCCATAACATCGCAGCCTTCGGTTTACCGGTAAACCGGAATGCCCCCACCCTGATAAGGATGATAAGCTGATCAAGGGTTATCGGAACGCGCTGGATAAAATCCTCCAGGTCAATATATGGCTTTTCCTCACTTTGTAATTCGTAATTTGTCATTCGTAATTCACTTATCTCCTTCCCCACCCCTGCTTCCAGGTTGGCCACATGGATGAATCCCAGAAAAATATCGGTTCCCCGGATGCAGGTTTTGTATTCGCTCCGGTTGACACAGGGCGCATGCAGGTTGGCGCCTGAGATCTTCGCTTCATTGAAATAGACCCAGGAGGAGTAGAACCCACCAAAGTTATTGATCACCCCGGTGATGAACTCCAGCGGGTAATGTGCTTTCAAATAGAGGCTCTGATAACTTTCAACCGCGTAGGAAGCTGAATGTGCCTTCGAGAAGGAATAGCCTGCAAAGGACTCGATCTGTCTCCAAACCTCTTTAGTAACCTCTTCGGGATAGCCGGAGTTCCGGCAGTTCTCGAAAAATTTGTCGATGATGCGCTGCAACTCCTTCTTCGACCGGTATTTACCGCTCATAGCCCGGCGTATCACGTCGGCATCAGCCAGATCGAGGCCGGCGAAGTGATGACAAATTTTCAGCACATCCTCCTGGTAAACCATCACCCCGAAGGTCTCCTTCAACTGCTCCTCCATCACAGGGTGCAGGTATTTGAACTTGCCGGGATTGTGAAAGCGGAAGATATACTCCTTCATCATCCCCGAGCGCGCCACCCCCGGACGGATGATCGAGCTGGCCGCCACGAGGGTGCGGTAATTGTCACAGTGCAACTTCTTCAGCAATCCGCGCATGGCCGGACTCTCCACGTAAAAGCATCCGATGGTATGCGCATTGCGGAGCAACTCCTTCACCTTTTCATCCTCCTTGAAGGCACGCACCTGATGAACATCTACACCGATGCCACGGTTCTTTTTCACGATCACCGCCGTTTCGTAAATATGTCCGATGCCGCGCTGGCTCAGAATATCGAGTTTTTCAAAGCCGATGTCCTCGGCAACATACATGTCAAACTGCGTGGTCGGGAAGCCTTTTGGGGGCAGATCAAGCGCCGTATAACAGGTGATCGGCTCTTCGGAGATCAGCACCCCACCGGCATGGATGCTGCGCAGATTGGGGAAATCGGCCATCATCTCTCCGAGTTCGTTGATCTTACGGATGATTTTATTCTGGTTGATCGCCTCCTCCGGGTGCTTTATAAAGGCATCGATCTCCTGCTTCGGCAACCCGTGAACTTTTCCAAGTTCACGGTAGATTGATTTATCCCTGAAAGTCGACATGGCGCCAAGCAGGGCAGTGTAAGCATGGCCATACCTTTTAAATATATAGTCGAGCACTTCATCCCGTTCCTTCCAGGAATAATCGATGTCGAAGTCGGGCGGTGATGTGCGTTTGGGATTGATGAAACGCTCGAAATAGAGATCGAGCTCGATGGGATCCACGTCGGTGATGCGCAGGCAGTAGGCCACAATGCTGTTGGCTCCACTTCCACGACCCACATGGTAAAAACCACGCGCCATGGAATAGCGGATGATGTCCCATGTAATGAGAAAATAGGCTGCAAAACCCATTTTATCGATGATATCCAGCTCATGTCTGATGCGGCGCCGCGCTTCGTCATGCTCTTTCCCGTAGCGGTATTGAAGTCCGTCCATGGCAAGTTTTTCGAGCAGGATCAGATCGTCGTAGCGGTCGCCGGTAAAGGTCTTCTTGTTTTTACAGGCTTTGAAATCGAAATCGATGGAGCACACCTCCATTATCTTTTCCGTGTTTCGGATGATCTCCGGAAAATCGTGGCGCCACTCCGATAGCTCGTCAAGCGGTTGCATGATTTCATCAGGGGCTGCAATCTGATGGGGTTCCAACCGGCTCAGCAGCACGTTGTGGTCGACCGCCCTGAAGTTTCGGTGGAGTTCATACTCCTGCTGATTTCGAAACGTGACCGGTGCCATAAGTACCATCCTGGGAATAAGGTCACGGTGACGGGAAAAGATGAGTTGGTTGAGGTCGGAGGGGGGCACGCCAATATACGATTGACCATTGGCGATTGGCGATTGACCCATCCCGCCATTTCGCAATTTCGCAATTTCGCTGTTTTTTAATGGATAGATCACAATAACATTCTCCAACGGTGGTGCCCGGTCGGGCAAAGGCAGATTACGCAGGTTATGGTGGCTCAGGAATTCATTCAGCTCACGGAAGCCTTCGTTGTTTTTCGCCAGGCCAAGGTAAAGCAGGTGATCTTCACGACGAAATTCGATTCCTGCAATGGGTTTGATGCCCTTTGCCTTACACACAGCCACAAAATCCATGATGCCGGTGGAGTTGTTGATGTCGGTGAGTGCCAATGCCTCCAACCTGCATCGTACTGCCTCTTCCACGAGGTTTTCAACAGAGATGGTTCCGTAGCGCAGGGAGTAGTAAGAGTGGGTGTTTAAGTACATGGTGAAATGGTGAGATGGGGAAATGGTGAACAGGTAAACGGGTAAACGAGTAAAAGGGTGAACGGGTGAAATGGCGGGGCAGTGGAATATGTTTGATCATATTTTAATCATATTTTCGATTACAATATAATCAATATTCTTTGTTTTTCAAAAAGAAAATTCATCTTTGTAAAAAACCGAGGACAATACCATGAGATTGGTGGGAAGGGTGGGATCAAGAGGAATTTCTGGGGAGGGGAGGCGATTTCAGATTTCAGATTTCAGATTTCGGATTTCAGATTTCAGATTTCAGATTTCGGATTTCAGATTTCAGATTTCACACACATTTTGGGATCAACCATGCCAAAATAAAAAAACCTTTGTAATATCACATTTTCTGATACTTACAAAGGTTTTCAGCGGAGAGAGAGC
>CAIYES010000503.1 GCA_903925275.1 uncultured Bacteroidales bacterium | reverse complement strand
TCGTTTTAAGAAAACTTAAAATAAAACTAAATGTAGAACCCTCATCAATTTTACTTGTAACACGAATGCTGCCACCCTGGGGTTCAACTAATTGTTTTACAATGGCAAGCCCTAATCCTGTTCCCCCATACAACCGTGAAGTTCCGCTGGATGCCTGCTGAAAGTTTTCAAAAATCTTGCCAATTTTGTTTTCCGGTATCCCGATCCCGGTATCTGAAACGGCAAATTCAATGGTTACTTTCTCCTTGTCTTCATTCAGCATAACGACACGTACACAAATTTTTCCTTTGGTTGTAAACTTGACTGCATTACTAACAAGATTTAAAATTATCTGGTGTAAACGCACCGGGTCACCAACCAGTACTTCAGGAATTTTGTTGTCGTATTCTATAACCAGCTCTAAATTCTTTTCCTGAATTTTAGTCTCGAACAAATGAAGCATGGCCGAAATGGATAACGCCATTTTAAAAGGCGTTTGTTCAAATATCATTTTTCCTGCATCCACTTTCGCCAGATCGAGTATGTCGTTAATGAGCACAATTAATGCATCGCCACTGATTTTTATAGCCTGTAAATATTCTTTTTGTTTGGTTGACAGATCTGTTTTCAACAACACTTTGGTAAATCCGATAATTGCATTCATCGGCGTACGAATTTCATGACTCATATTTGATAAAAATTGCTGTTTTGCCTTCACGGCATTTTTTGCAATTCTTGTGGCATCTTCAGCTTTTATTTTTGCTTCTTCAGCAATGCTTGTTGCCAGTTCCGCAAATACAATTGCCTCCGTCAATTCTGTTGCAATTCTTTTTTGTTCGGTAATATCTCTGGCTACGACAACAACACCCAGCACATTTCCTCTGTCGTCTTTGTAAACTGATCCATTGAATAATACATCGGTAAGTTTACCATCTTTATGGCGAAGGGTCAATGGAGAATTTGCAACAGATCCGTTTGCAAATACTTCCTGATAAACTTCACGCGCTTTTTGTGGCTCTGTGAAATAATCGAAAAAGTGGGAACCCGTGAGTTTTTCGCGTGTCAAACCCGTAATATTCACAGTTGCCTGGTTCATGTCTGTAACTTTGCCTTCGGGGCTTATCGTAAGCAAGGGGTCAAGGCTAGCTTCAATCAGACTAAGTGAATATTTGGAAAGTAATTTCTGAGATGTCACATCTCTTGCCACTACAACTGCGCCAAGAACATTCCCTTGTTCATCTTTATAAACCGATCCGTTGAATAACACATCGGTTAGTTTACCTTTTTTATGGCGAAGTGTAAGGGGAGAATCGGCAACAGATCCTTTTGCAAACACTTCCTGATAAACGTCGCGCGCCTTTTGAGGTTCGGTAAAATAATCAAAGAAGTCACTGCCTGTGAGTTTTTCGCGTGTTATACCGGTAATATTCGCCAATGCCTCATTCATATCGGTAATTTTACCTTCGGTACTTATGGTTACCAATGGATCGAGGCTGGCTTCAATCAAACTTCGGGCATACCGGGATTCTTGTCTTTGGGTTGTTTCCACACTGAATAGTTTAATTTCCGATTTCTTCAATCGGACTTCGCCTCTTGTCCTTCAATTGTTTATAATGAGAAGGCGAAAGTCCGGTAACTTTTTTAAATTGATTGGATAAATGCGCGACACTGCTATAATTCATTTTCCATGCAATTTCTGATATGTTTAATTCATCATAGATGATCAATTCCTTAATCCGTTCAATTTTATGCGAGATGATGAATTGCTCGATCGTTGTTCCTTGTACTTCTGAAAATAAATTTGCGAGATATGTATAATCGTGATTTAATTTTTCACTGATAAAATCAGAAAAGTTTGTTTTGATTTTATCATCGGGATGATGAACCATTTCAATAATTGCATTTTTTATTTTTTCGATCAAAATAGCTCTCTTGTCATCCATTAATTCAAGTCCTGAGTTGCGTAAAGCTATGACCAGGCGCCCACGCTGATCCGCAGAAATGCTCTCCATGATCTCAACTTCGCCTAAATCAACAACGATGAAATGCAATCCAAGTTCTTTCAATGCAACTTTCACCGCCATTTTGCAGCGGTTACTCACCATGTATTTTATATAGATTTTCAAACAGTTATTTTTTTTTAAAGCCTGTTATAAACGAATTCGCATGGATGGTACAAAGTTGAATGCATTCCGTTAAATAAGCTTTATATAATTATTAAAATAAGTTACATAATTCACACATTGCCCTGAATTTATTATCATTGTTGAAATTTCGAATGTAAGAACATCGAAATGAGACACGACAATCGCCTAACGCATTATATAATCGTTTGAATAAGTACATTTTCGCATGTTTTTATGCACGCCGATATGTTCCCGGACCCTGACATTAAGTGGCGCATCTGAATTCTGGTTCTTTATCACTTTGAGTGGGTAACATAATGAGGATTGATTTTAGAAAAGTCGAGT
>CAIYES010000502.1 GCA_903925275.1 uncultured Bacteroidales bacterium | reverse complement strand
ATTCCTTCCAGCAACCTGAAGCGGGCATCCGCAGTCCAGGGAATAGAGCTTATCGGAATTCAGTCACTGAAAGAGGCCATGGAGATTCTTTTTTAATGCAAAGCCCCCGATCCAAAAAAAATCCATGGGAAGATCATTACACCCAGAAGGCCAGAAAAGATCATTTCCCGGCCAGATCCGTTTTTAAGCTTCAGGAAATTCAGCAAAAAGTCAATCTGATTCAAAAGGGAAACAGCGTTCTGGATCTGGGCTGCTCGCCGGGTTCATGGCTGATGTTGGCCGCAACCCTCACAGGACCTGCAGGAAACGTCATCGGTATTGACCTGAAACCCGTGACTGTTAGTCTTCCTTCCCATGTCCGTGTGTTTATCGCCGATATGCTGGCCCTGCCAGATGAGATATCAGATGCCATTGGTCGGGAATTTCATGTGGTCATCAGCGACATGGCGCCTTCAACAACCGGCAGCAAGTCCGTTGATGCGACCAGATCCTTTGATCTCAGCCAGGCGGCGCTCACCACCGCACAAAACAGACTCTTGCCCGGAGGGGCTTTTGTTTGCAAAATATTTCAGGGCGAGGATTTTAACCAGTTCATCCAGCGGATTAAATCCCTGTTTAATCTTCATCGAATTTTTAAGCCCCAGAGCAGCCGAAAGGCAAGCAGGGAAATTTACATCATTGGACTAAATAAACGATAAAAAAACAGATGCCAGATGACGAACGACAGATGGCGGAAAACAGAAGAATATTTTCCGCCTTATGTCTTCCGCCGTCCGCCATCTGGCTTTAAGGAGGCTTATCATGTCAGGTCACAATAAATGGTCAACCATCAAGCACAAAAAAGGCGCCGCCGATGCCAAAAGAGGTAAAATATTTACCAAGCTGATCAAAGAAATCACCATTGCAGCCCGAATGGGAGGCGGAGATCTCGCATCAAACCCCAGGTTGCGAACTGCAGTTCTGGATGCAAAAAGTGAAAATATGCCCAAAGAAAATATAGATAGGGCCATTAAAAAAGGCACTGGTGAGCTGGAAGGTGTCAGTTATGAAGAAAGCACTTACGAAGGCTATGGCCCAGGCGGCGCAGCCGTCATCGTGGAATCGCTGACCGACAATAAAAATCGGGCTGTGGCTGAGATCCGTCATATCTTCAACAAGTGCGGCGGGAATCTTGGTGAAAATGGGTGTGTAGCCTGGATGTTCAACAAAAAAGGCTACATGAGCGTCGATCTCAAGGCCACAACCGAAGACAAGCTTATGGAAATCGCCTTGGAGGCTGGCGCTGAAGATGTTCGGGAAGATAAGGACGGCTTCGAGATCATTACGGCGCCTGCGGATTTTGAATCAGTCCGCCAGGCCATGGAAAAGGCCTCCATTCCCTTCAGCAATGCGGAAGTCACGCTGCTGCCCCAGACTACCTTGAATCTGGAAGGAAAAGAGGCCGAGCAGATGATCCGTCTTATGGATACCCTTGAGGACTGTGACGACGTTCAGAAGGTTCACACCAACGCGGACATCTCGGATGAAATTATGAGTCGGCTTTAAAAAATGCTCGGTAATGTTGCGGGGGTTTCCAGCTCCCGTTTGGGAAACGAAATAGGGGGTGTAAGCCCCCACCACATTATTTTTCTGAAAAACTACAATAGAATCATCCCGCAATGGCAATCATTCTCTGAACCGATTCAAGGGCTGGAACGCGAACCGATTCCGGTACCTTCACCTGACCTTCAAGGGTTTCCAGGCTTCTGATCACGTCTTCCAGATGAATTTTCTTCATATCAGGACAAATCATGCTCTCCGATGCCGGATAGAACGATTTATCCGGACAGGCTTTTTGCAAAGCATACATCAGCCCCACTTCTGTTCCCACAATAAATGAATGATGCGGTGATGTTTTTGCGAACTTGACCATGCCGGAGGTGCTGAGTACGGCATCCGCCATATCAAGAATGGCTTTCCGGCATTCGGGATGAGCTATGAATACCGCGTCGGGATGCGCTTTTCTGGCCACATCCACCGCTTCTGGTGTAAGATTGTCATGAATCGGGCAATATCCTTCCCAGGCGTGAACGATTTTCAGTGT
>CAIYES010000501.1 GCA_903925275.1 uncultured Bacteroidales bacterium | reverse complement strand
GAGTACCAGGTCAATCCTCATTATCACTTTTATACCCTTAAAAATCCTCCCAGCATAGGTTTTGAAGCATTCTGCGATAAAAACGACGATGTCATCCTGGGGATCATGCACTGGTTGGCAGGCCGTTTTCATAACTCTTGCGACCATCACGTAAAATATCTTCAGAGATATCTCCCAGGTTGAAATAAAGTTGCCCTGAATTCAGGGAGTCATAGGCAAATGGATCCATCATCCAGAACTCGATGTATTGGATGTTGGTAGCATCGAAATCGGTTGTCTCTATCTTGCGCATGACCCCACCCCATCGGGATTCAGGATTTAAAAGGGTTCCGTCAGCACTCAACCCGCGTGAATAGGTCGTTGGAGATATGTCAAAATTGTATGCCCCGCGCTCTGAAGGGTAGTAGGCCATGTTGAGCACAGCCATATTGACCGGTACCCCGTTCAACGGTTGTTTATTCGGAAAGATTTCTGTTTCCCAAACCTGCCGGACATATTGGGCCGACAATTGCTGGTTTGAAACATTGGGAGGCATCAGGCTGGTGTTTTTATCGTAAAACAGCGGATCGATGATATACCAGGCGAGTTTGGCCCGGTTATATCCATACATCAGTCCGGTTCCCGGCATTGCCTCCGGAAACAACCCTGCAGTGGTTTGACCCTGTGGGGTACTGGCCATGTACCATGTACCGATGTTTTTTAGGTCAATGGTCGATTTTGCTCCTTCAAAATCGTCGATATAAGTTGTTCCTGTCTTGCCAATGGCTTTGGAATGACCGGGGATGAATTGTGCAAATTCCGCATCCACCGAAATGGAGGATGGAGACTTGGTTGAAATCAGTGGCAATGCATCAATGAAACGGGTAATGAGTCGTGACTGGGTACGGTATGAAAGGTTCAAGCCCCACACCGTGTTCGACATGGGCTCATCTCCGTAATTCACCTTCTGGGTCAACGGCCGTTCATTGAGGTTGAGTATCGTGCCGCCAATGATAAAATCTTTGTTTATTTTATAATCAATGTGGGCTCCCATCAACCGTTTGGTTTGCACATTGAACATCTCATTGCTCTCGAGTGATATGTTGATTGGTGTTCCTGAATTAAGAATCCCCTCGTTGAGAATGCGAACCCGGCCCAGCGTGTAATCGACCGTGTAATCAATATTTTCGCGCAGTTGTATCCCTCCTGCGGTAATCTTCACCGAACCTGCCGGAACATTCAATGCATTCAATGAAATTTCGGAACCGGATGCCGATTTATAAAAACCATCAAGCACGAATTTGTTTTTATCCGGATATTGCCGTGCCATCGATTTTGTCATGGAGTATAACGAATCGTAGCAGTATTTGTCGGCAAGCTCCGTCGATTTTTTCGGATCAGCCGGATCATAGATCGAATCGCGCAGATCCTGACCAAAGGGTTCCAGAACAGAGAAGAAAATCCTGCCGTTTGATGACTGGATCGTACCTCCCTGGGTAGCAGCCTGGTCGATAAAATCGAACATCCCGTCGCCGGGAGGATTCATTTGTTGGTCAAGGTTATCAAAATTCAGCACCCTGAGAAGGGAAGTTCCTTTGATACGGCTTTCGGTAAGATAGGAAGTAGGAACCCCGTTTGCATTTCCTGAATAGAGAATATTAAGGGTGAAATCGGTTGCCTGAACCTGGTAAGCGCCCAAAGCATAAACGTTTTTCATCATCAGTTTCCACGTCGGAATTCTTGTGTTTAGAGAAGTACTCTTCAGCAATTTCATCATCAGGCATTTGGGCGAATTAATGCCCTGGTCTGAAAATTCTCCCACCTGATATACCGCGGTATCACCAACTACCTGGTATTGGTATGCAACCGCCAGGGTTTGATCGGAATTCAGCGCTGAATTTACCGAAATGAATCCCAGCTTGGGATTATAACTGAATTCGGAAGGCAGCAGTTTACGGGCGCTTTCCACCTTTTCGAAATCTTCCCCCGAAATCATGAAAAATGGCGAACCTTTCAGGTAATCGGTAACGGCATTGATATTCCGGATATTGGCTGAATCAGCGGCCGTTGGAATAAGTACATGGAAAAGGGTGTTCGAATTGTTCGAGGGGTACCTGGCACCGGGTGTACCGGTAAACAACCGCGAATTGTAGGGGCTTGTTTCGCCAATGTCCATGAACGCCACGATGTTGCGGTTATCGGTCACGGCCGAACCAATGTTGGTGACCCACACTTCTATTTTAAGAATGTTCACATTGGTGGATAAAATCGGTAGTTTTTTCAGCGACGCCTTATAATTATCCCTGAAATACTGGCCAATGAAGAAATGTTTGTTTTCTTCATAGTCGTCGGCGCGGATTTTGAACTTCGTGGTTTGCGCATTGCCCTGAACAACGATATTCTTGGTTTCGCTTTTTTGCTGGGAATAGATGGCTGTTACCGTAACCCGTCCGAATCTCAGTTTGGTCTTTATTCCGAAGAGGCTTTCAGTGCCTCTGATCAGCGACGTGCTCAGTGGCATGTTCACATCGCCTGCTTCGATCAGCTGGATGATGTCATCTTCCTTGCCTTCGTATTTCAATTTCAGTTTGTTTTCGAAATCGAAGGTGGCCTCTGTATTGTAATTGACTTTGAATTCAATTTTATCGCCGATCTTGGCAATAACATTCATCTGTATCTTTTCGGTGAAGTCGAAGTTTGTCTGCCTGCGCTGGCGGGTATTGAGCATGGGGTCATCGCGACGGTTTGAAACAATCCCGAAGTTGATTTCAGCCGAACCCTGCGGACGGATATCAACAGTGTTGTTGCCGAAAATTGTTTCAAAAACTTTTCCGGGGATATGAATTTTGGGAATGATCCCCTTGGCATTGTCCATACCTGCTGCCTCCGATCGCTCTCTCCAGTACTGGTCTATCATTTTCTGCATATCCTGATTCTGATACTCATCAAATGACAAGGTGGTAGGGATTCGGTAAGTTGTTTCACCGATTTTGTAGATATTGTAGTACTGACGTGTAAGAGGATCGTACTCGACGATCGTTTTAACATTCGCAGGATTCTTCAGGTAGATGCCGTTTTCTTTTCCGGATCCTGGCATGATCGTTTCATCTGTAAAGGGATACCGCAGCGGGAGGGTATCGCCTTTTACCACACTGTCAGCAGACAAAGCGATTAACCCTGACAATCCAGAGTTTCCCAACGTTTCGCCGGAAACAACCGGAAAACGAAGAATAACCAGGACAGCCAGGCAGATAAGACAGTATAAAATGCGTTTCTTCACTAAGTTTAAAAAGGTGAATTTAACTCCGGAACCTTCACGCTACAAAACCTTGAGGGCGTGTTTGATCAGTTGTTCCACTGTCAAGCCTGTTCCTTCCGATTCGATGATTTTGTTTAATGCTTTTTCAGCAAGCATCTTTGGGAAGCCCAGAATGATCAGTCCAGATAACGCTTCTTCCTTCTTTGTATTGTGCATAAATCCGGATTTTTCATAGGGAATCAACTCCCTTGAAACCTTATCTTTTAGGTCAATGATGATTCGTTGTGCTGTTTTCGCCCCGATTCCTTTGATCCGTTGAAGCAAAACCGCATCGCCTCCGGCAATTGCCGTTATCACTTCAGCGGGAGAAGACGATGATAAAATGATCCGTGCTGTATTGACGCCAACACCTGAAACACTGATCAACTGACGAAAAAGTTCCCTTTCTCCGGTTTCGGCAAAACCATATAGCAACATATCATCCTCACGAACCACAAGATGGGTATATAAGGTACACCGTTCATCTTCCCTCAACAGGGAATAAGTATGAACGGAAATATTCAGGAGATATCCGATACCATTGGCTTCAACAACAGCATAGGCGGGGTTTTTCTCTACTAATTTTCCAGTAATAAATTCGTACATGTGCGCTGACAATAATTGTAACAACCTGCCGGTTTTCCCGGAAAAAGTGCAAAGGTAAAAATTTCATCGGTTCACCTGCATAATTTTCACTTGCCCGAGAGGCAACACAGGCATATTTATGATTGACGATTGACGAGATTTGATTTTAACAAAAAAAAACCAAATCCTCGTATGCCACCTGTCACTTGTCACTTGTCACTTGTCATTCGTCACTCAGCCAAAAGCTTTCCCTTCTACAGAATGAGTTTATATTCCCTTAAGGCCTCCTCCAATTCTCTCAGCGAAATGGGTTTTGAAAGGATTCTTTTCTGCCGGTCGAGCAGAAACATGGTGGGGGTGGCATAAATGTTGAAATCGTCGGCGGGCTTGCCATTGAACCCTTTAAGGTCGGAAACATTGATCCAGGTCAGTTTCTGTTCATTCAAAAAGGTTGTCCAGGCAATTCGGCTCGTATCGATTGAAACCGACAACACCTCGAACCGTTTTGGCTTCTGCCCTTCATAGAGCTCTTTGAGCCTGGGCATCATGGTACCACAATGGGGACATTCGCTCGACCAGAATACCACAAGGGTGTACTCTGAATTTATTCCCGACAAACTGATCACCCGCCCTTTTGTGTCAGGAACAGCAATTTCGGGAGCGATCTTGCCGATTGCTATTTTTTTATATGTCTCAAGTTTTTTCTGCAACTTGCTTTTCCGCTGCTGGTCCTCACAAGAGTATGGATCCTGAAAATTATCGGCGATATAGGTGAGCACCTCATCAAAATGAAATTTATCAAAACCGCCAACAAGATAATCGAGCCAGAATTTAAAAATTTCCGGATTCACCGATGCAGCGCCAAGCATGATCGTCACCGCTTTAATAAACTCTGTCTCGAGTTGTTTTTGGGGCAGCCGGTTGTTGCTATACAGCGACAAGTATGAAATCGCTTTATTTGTGAATACCATGCTGCGCAAAAGGGATGTATCCGAAAAATCAATCTTGTCGAAATAGTGTTGCTTTAGAAAACTGAGGCGTTCCTCCTTGTTCAACCCTGCAGGTATGAATGGGTTTTGGTACACTTTTGCCACACGTACGGCAAATGCATTGGGATAAAGTGCAATCAGTGAATCAAGATATTGCTGTTGCATATGTTGCGTCTTCTCCATTTCCTTTGTTACCGAAATATAGAAGGAATCCTTCACCGGGTAATAATCAACCACGGGTGTGAGCACCTGCAACTTTGCCTGATTGATCCGGTCGAGTTTTGAAAAAGCCTGATTGATCTGGTTTTCTACGGAGGAGATGACCTTCAGGCTGTCATCCGGATTTTTTGCCGTAGTGATAAATTTCACATCTTCCTGGTTCCATATCATGTCAACATTACCATCTTTGGTCCACTGCACACGATAAGTGCCCGGAAGACGTCCGTTCAGTGTAAACCTGAAGTGTCCTTCAGAATCAGACTTTGCTGAATCAATAACGGAGGTTTTTTCTCCATAAATGCTCATCAGGTAAATTCTATTTCCCCCATACCTGAGAATGGTGCCATCGATGGAGTTCTGCGCCTGCAGCATGCACGAAACGGCTAAAAATATTGCGGACAAGATATATCTCATAAGAAAAGTTGTTAATGAATGCAGACAATGCAGACAATGCAGACAATGCAGACAATGCAAATAATGCAAATAATGATTTAAAAAAATTAATAAAATCAATTAAAAAATTATCTGTATTCCTTCATTGCAAACATTGCCTGCATTGAATGCATTGTTTGAATTCAATGCAGTGTTTGCATTACTTTTTCCGGGTTTTCTTCTCCACCGTCACAGGTCCGAGAACCTCTGTAAGCTTTTTCACCAGATCCTCACCGCGCAGGTTGCGTCCGATGATCTTTTGGTCTTTGTCGAGCAACACGTTGGCCGGGATTGAGTTCACGCCATATAGTTTACCGGCAGCATTGCCCCAGCCCTGAAGGTCGGAAACATGGTTCCAGGTAAGGTTATCGTTTTTCACGGCCTTGAGCCATTTTTCACGGTTCTGGTCGAAAGAGCAGCCAAGAACATCAAACCCTTTTTTGTTAAAATCCTGGAAGGCCTTCACCACGTTGGGGTTTTCAGCCCGGCATGGCCCGCACCATGAGGCCCAGAAATCAAGCAGGATCACTTTTCCTTTCAACGATGAGAGTGTCACCGGTTTCCCGGTGCTGTCGTTCATGGTGAAATCGGGGGCAATACGGCCAATGGCAACATTTCTCAGAATATCCAATCGTTTTTTCAATACAAGGGTATATTGTGAAGCGTTCAAACTGGTATCCATCGTCGTTACGATTTCTTCGAGGTCGGGAAGTTCGAACTGCCAGCTGTTACGCATCACCAGGTAAGGTGAAACAACCGTTTTGTTGTTGGTTTTAATAAAATCAACAAGTTGCTTCTTCATCTCTTTATCCAGTTCGGTCGAAATGGAATCGGTGCGCATCATCGTTGCCGTATCGTGGGTTTCCCTGGCTTTTTTCCACTCCATGTTAACCTCGTCCATTTTTTTGTTGAGGGCATCGTTCAACGTCAGATATTGCTGGTATATATCATGGGTGGCTGAACCTTTGACGGTTGACTTTTCAAGACTGTCAACATAAATCATCACATCAATTTTTGAATTTTCCACAAAAACAGGAATGTAAATCTGCTTTTCAGATAAGGCGATGTGACACATCTCGGCCATGCCAATTTTGCCTGTAAAGGTAAATTCACCTTTTGACAGCTTGACAGAATCAGCATTGATCCAATGATCAGCTTCATATTTCTGCAGATAGATCATCCCGGTATCAACACCTTTAATGATGCCGTTGATCGTAAATTTATCTTCGTTCTTTGTACAGGACGCCAGGATTATACCCAAGAGGAGTATAAATGCAATTTTTTTCATAAAATGTTCTCCTTATTTGATTTGGTTTGCACAAAAGTAAGGGTTTTTGCGGAATAAAATAAATAGCTACTTTTACAAGGAAAATTCTATCGCCATGATGCGTTTCCTCTCTGTGTCAGGAGTTATCCTGTTTCTTTTGATTTTTGAAGTCGGACATACCCAATCAGAAGCCCCGAAGCCTTTGGTTCCAAAATATAACCTTTCGAAAGATCCTGTTCTTTACGTGGTTGGCTATGCACATCTGGATACCGAATGGCGTTGGGATTACGAAACAACTATCAATGAATATCTTAAAAACACCCTTGATGAAAATTTCCAGCGCTTGGAAAAATACAAACCTTATGTTTTCACCTTTTCCGGCGCCAGAAGATATAAAATGATGAAGGAGTACTATCCTGTAAAGTATGAGAAACTTAAGAAATATGTAGCACAGGGACGGTGGTTTGTAGGAGGTTCTTCGGTTGATGAATGTGACGCCAATATCCCCTCTCCTGAATCAGTTATCAGGCAGGTACTCTATGGTAACAGTTATTTCCGTGCCGAATTTGGCAAAGAGAGTATCGATTTTCTGCTTCCCGACTGTTTCGGGTTTCAGGCGCACCTTCCTTCGGTACTGGCCCATGCCGGATTAATTGGTTTTTCAACACAAAAACTATCCTGGGGATCGGCTGCCGGTATCCCATTCAACATTGGCAACTGGATTGGTCCCGACGGCAATGGCGTGGTTGCCGCACTGAATGCCACGGATTATGGCGGCAGTGTTAAAAAGCGGCTGGATACTGCAAGCTACTGGATAAACCGTGTCATGGAAAACGGCCGCAAATATGGTGTCTTTGCCGATTACCGTTACTATGGCGTTGGCGACGAGGGTGGAGCACCACGCGAAGATGATGTGAAAAATGCTGCAGGCAGTCTCAATCAGCCTGACAGCAAAATCGGGGTCTATCTGTGCTCGTCCGACCAACTTTTCCGCGACCTGACTGATGCCCAGAAAAAACAACTTCCCTCTTACAGTGGCGATTTACTGCTGACGCAGCACTCGTCGGGTTCGCTCACATCACAGGCCGCCATGAAACGCTGGAACCGCAAGAATGAACAACTCGCTTTGGCAGCCGAACCCATAGCTGTGATGGCCGATTGGCTCGGCGGGCTCAAATATCCGATGCAATCGCTTAACGAAGCCTGGTGGCTGATCCTGGGCTGCCAGATGCATGACATCCTGCCCGGAACCTCCATCCCGAAAGCCTATCAATATGCGTGGAACGACGAGGTGCTGGGGTTGAACAAATTCGCCTCCACCCTTGAAAGTTCTGCCGGAGCAGTGATACGTGCCATGGACACGCAGGGGAAAGGAATCTCGTTGGTTGTTTATAACCCATTGGCCATAAACCGTACCGATTTGGTGGAAGCTGAAATTCTTTATCCCGGAGATGTACCGAAAGCCGTGATCCTGGTCGATGCAGATCATAACCAGATCCCGTATCAAATCCTGAAAACAACCAAAGGAAGCATCCGGATTCTATTCATGGCCACCGTCCCTTCCCTTGGGTTGACCTGCTATGATGTTCAACCGGTGAAAGAGGTGATCCCCTTTAAAACCAATCTTTCATCCTCAAATACTGCCCTCGAAAATGACTTTCTGAAGATCGTGGTCAATGCCGATGGCGATATCTCAAGCATCATTGATAAAAAACTGGGAAAGGAACTGCTCTCAGCCCCATCGCGACTGGAGTTTCAAAAAGAGCACCCGTCATGCTGGCCTGCCTGGAACATGGATTGGAACGACCGTCAGCAACCGCCATTCGATTTTGTCAAAGGTCCTGCCAGGATCACCTTGATAGAAAAAGGCCCTGTACGCGCCACCCTTAAAATTGAACGGAACGCGCGAAATTCAGTATTTACACAGTACATCCAGCTCGCGGCAGGCAAAGATAACCTTGTTGTCCGTAACATCATTAACTGGCAATCGCGCGGCGTCAGCCTGAAAGCTTCATTTCCGCTCACAGCATCAAATACCCAGGCAACCTACAACCTCGGCTTGGGCACCCTGGAACGGGCCACCAACAACGAAAAAAAATTTGAAGTTCCCTCCCGCGAATGGTTCGATCTCACAGATAAATCGGGAACTTTTGGCGTAACCATATCCGAAGATTGCAAATTTGGTTCCGATAAGCCTAATGACAAGACCTTACGGCTCACCTTACTTTATACCCCGACAGCAAATATTTATCATGACCAGGCTACCCAGGATTGGGGAATTCATGAAATGACTTACGGGATAAACAGTCATAAGGGTGATTGGCGGATAGGTCGTTCAGAATGGCAGGGACGAAGCCTCAACCAGCCCATCAGGGTCTTCCAGGTGTTGCAGCACCCCGGTTTTCTTGGAAAGAGTTTTTCTTTTGCAAAGGTTTCCACACAACAGGTTGACATCCGTACGGTTAAGAAAGGTGAAAATGGTAAAGATGTCGTTATCCGCCTGCAGGAACTTTTTGGCAACGATGTCGGGAATGTGGAGGTTTCCCTTGCGGCAAAGATCAAAACCGCCTATGAAACCGATGGACAGGAGCACCGGACAGGCGACGCAACGGTGAAAAACGGGAAATTGATCCTCGACATGAAAAAATTCGCAATACGCAGTTTTGCACTTCAGTTGGAACCTCCTGCCGAAAAACAGCCGGAGCCAAATTCAATTGAACTACCGCTTACCTATGATCAGGATGTGGTAAGTAGTGAAAAGGATACAAAAAAGGGGCAATTCGATGAGCATGGACTTAGCATTCCGGCTGAACTTTTCCCGGAAACACTTGTCGTGGATGGCGTCAGGTTTCATTTCGGACCTAAAACAGATAACAAGAACAACGTACTTTCCTGCAAGGGGCAAAAAATATCCCTGCCTAAAACAGGTAATTTTAACCATCTGTATATTTTGGCTTGTGCGCTTGCCGATACAAACGGAGTATTTAAAGTTGGTGGTATCAAAACTTCCGTACGGATCCAGAAATATCACGGCAACATTGGTCAGTTCGATAACCGGGAATGGGATAAATTCGGACGTTTAAAGGGGTTAGAGAAGGGCTATATCAAGCGCGATGAGGTAGCATGGTTTGCCACGCACCTTCACAAAGATACGGTGAATGTACCTTACCAGTATGGCTATATGTTCAAATACACATTTGATGCCAGCCAGGCTAGTGAAACACTTCAGCTCCCCGACAATGATGCCATTAAAATTTTCGCTATCTCTCTGGCTTACAATCCCGCCGATCAAATTCAGCCAGCCCAGCCACTCTATGATGATTTCACCGACCGCCCCGCCATGTCACTCATCCTGCCAAAAAGTTTTGTGGATGAAAACATGGAACCGACAGCTAAACTGGTAGTTACCAATAACCGCAGCCTGGCCGATTTGTCTGCACGACCTACCATGAAAGATTATGCCGACATGCATCAACCCAATGGTGTGACAGCACAATACTTTTTCGCGGAGGCTGACTCCACCCTGACGGGGTCGATCACCCTGACGGGGTCGATCAGCGATGGCATGAATGTTTCGGCGATCAACGACGGCATGTTTGATCTGTTACCCGGCGATTCACTCAATGACAAATGGTCGGAAAAAGGTGAAGGGCGCCTCTGGATGGATCTTCAGAAGGAGATCGAACTCGACAGCATCCATATTTTCACTACACAAAACACCAAACGGGGGGCACAATCCTTTTCTCTCTGGGGAGCCCCCGGCAACAAAAGCCCCGATGTGAAAGGCAATCCCAAAGCTGCAGGCTGGAATTATATCCTGACCGCATCCCCTGAAAATATCTGGCGCAACAGCAAAGCGCTGTATACCATTATGCCGATACCTGGCAAATCAAAGCAATACCGTTACCTGCTCTGGGTGAGTGAAGATTCCCCCCATGGACCATACTATTTCCGCGAAGTAGATGTATTTGAAAAGCAAAAATAAATGCTTTATTTAGAATTATTATAAATAATTGGTTACCTTTGTACCCAAATAAATCTATCCATTCCCTTATGAAAAACACAATGAGATTTCTATTACCTGTCATGCTGATTTTTAGCATGATCAACATGGGCTCTGCCCAGACAAAATGGGCACTTGACAATGCACATACCGGTGTTAAATTCACTGTTAGCCACCTCGTGATTTCGGAAGTTGAAGGTAGTTTTAAGAGCTTTACCGGTTCTATGACTGCCTCCAAAGAAGATTTTACCGATGCACAGATCGATTTTTCGGTGGAGGTGAACAGCATCAGTACCGACAATGATATGCGCGACAAACATCTGAAATCAGAGGATTTTTTCAACGCTGAAAAGTTTCCGAAAATGACCTTCAAGAGCATCTCCTTCAAAAAACTAAGTCCCAAAGCCTATGAACTTCATGGCAATCTTACTATCCGCGATGTGACCAAAAAGGTTAAGTTTCTTGTCACCTACGGTGGAACAGTGAAGGATCCCTATGGCAATATCAAAGCCGGATTCAAAGCAACAACAACGATCAAACGACTAGAATACGGACTAAAATGGAACAATCTTACTGAAGCCGGCGGCGCCGTGGTAGGTAACGACGTAACCATTGTCCTCAACGCTGAATTTGCAAAAGAGAAGTAGCCGTTACTGAATAAATTACGGTACGTTCTCATAAAACATCCATTTACGTTCCGGTTTTGCTTTACTGAAATATTTCTTCAGCCACGATTGTTGTTCTGCCACCTGCAGGAGGGCATCATCAATTGATTTTGTAAGCTGTTTTACCATTATCAGGGCCGTTGCATCCGGATTTTGAATTTCACACAGCTTCGTTTTTGCATCCACTAGTTTTTTAGCTGAGGCATCCATCATGCTTTCAATTTCACTATCTGATTTTTTGGGAATAAACTGCTTGTTTCGATATTGAATAAAAATATTGTAATTGTTTAGCCCGTCGTTAAAATCAATGACTGCTGAATTGTACAGCATCACGGTCTTATTTTGTCTGTAATTGTCAATTTCAACTTTGATATGCTGCAGCCTGTCGAAGATCATTGAATTCTTGATTCCGTTTCGTTCAATCCTGCCGGCAGTGGAAATCAGCTGTTCAATATTGTTTTGTTTTTCAAATGCCCTGATGGAGTCGACATAATTGAAGAATGGTTTGGATTTATTTTGTTGAGTTTTGCCTTCATAAAACTCCTGGTTGGTTACGGGATAAAAGAGGAATTGCCACAGGAAATCGAATGGCATGTGCGAGCTGATAAAGGATACCGGATCGGCTTTGAAGAAATTGTTGTTTATTTTCTGATAAAACTTCCCGCCGCTCACATAACCTGAACCCCAGGTTGGATCAAACAAAAACCAGGAACTGTCAATTGATGCGGCACACCAGGCATGCGGGATATAATCGGTGAATCCGTTTTGTTTGGTATAGCCTTCAACAACCACGGATTTGATACCTGATTTTAAACAAATGTCGTTGAACAGGGCCGCATAATTTTCACAGATTCCTTTTCGTGTTTTGAGTGGTTTGGAAATTTTTTCTTCCTTTTGTTCGTAGAAATTCAAGGCAAACATGTTTTCAATATCGTATTGAATGTTTGATGCGATCCAGATAAAGATCGCCCTTGCCTTATCCATTTCCGTATTGAAGTTTGAGTTAACGTAACTGGCAATTTCATTGGTTGTTCTGGTCAATGAGTCGGGAAGCTGAAGTGCTCTCTGATCAATTGCGGCATATTCATTTTCCAGCATTGCCGGCGCCCTTGTATTCAGTTTAACGACAGAAGGAGTGCTTTGGTTTTTGTTTTTTTCCCATTTCTTTAGCTGCTGTTTGCTCATCTCCTGCGTTACTACGGAATCAGGCTGTATGCTGGTATATTTATTTCCGGCAGATAACCTTGTATGCTTGTTTTCCCGGGTACAAAAAATCATTGGAACAAAAGCCCAATATCTTTTTACAGATGTATTGTCATTGAGCCAAACCTGTTCTTCCTCATTATAATGTACTGAAAACCTGATGTGAGAACCCATTACATATTTTTCACCACCGGCCAGACCAATCGGCTCTCCGGCCTCTACACGTTGTCCCAATCTGACAAAAACACCGCTGAGTACTTCATATATCCCAAAGGAACAATCATCGTGCGCAATTTCAATATAATCATCACTTGAATATCCATAATCAGACAGTTTTAAAATGGTTGTATCTCTCATACTGGTAACTGTCCCTCGCCTGGCAGCATAAACGGTATCCCGCCAGGCCATTTTAAATCCGGCGGCATACCAGTTTTTTGGTTCAGGATCTTTGGCGTTGATACTTAAGTACTCGAATTCAAAAATCTGGGTTTCTTTTCCCTTGCCAACCGGCAACAAATAAATAAAATCAAGGTTAACATCGGGATTTATACACCCCTTCATACAAGAATAGCTTAGTTTAAAGCTTGGCGACTGGTTATCTGCAAAAGGCCTTAATTCCAGCAAGTCATTCATCCCCGGTTTTACAACGGTTTTATATGGAAGCATGACATTTGCCCTGAGGTTGCTGATCTCAGGAAAATCCACTGTTACGGTATAATTGCAATAGTCGTGGTTTTCACACTTGAAAATGTAAAATCCGCGGGAATCCTGGCTGTAGTTTATTTCAATGGGGTTTTGTGAAAATGAAAGAGAACAAAACAGCAAACAACAGGCGGAAATCAATATTTTGATCTTCATCATTTAAAATAAGTTTCTATAAATCCGGTCAGGAAGAATGAGATTATAAATCCGGAAAAGCAATGTTATGACAAACATACATAATAATGCGATTCAGATACGCATCCCATAAAAATCAACATCAACTACCTTGGCATAGTGTTTTCTAAAGTGATTTACCAGCGTATTCTCTGTCTCTTTCAGATCAGGCATTTGAATTACTGGGTGAACGCAAAGAACCTGCAGATAAAGTATATGAATAACGATCCACCGAAACCACTTAATCTATAAAACCGGGTTATGGACAAACACTGCCGCTGACTTCGATGTTTGAAATGGTGACTGTTTTAGTAGCCAGAATAATTTTGAGCGTGATACTCCGCAATTTTATCAAATGAACTTTCTAAACTGGAAGCAGACCCAATTGTACCAGAACTTCCACCAAGCCTTATCTTTAAAGAATTAGTATTGTAATAATAGATTTTGCCACTTCCGCTCTCACATGGTTGAACTGAAATACTTTGCTCTCCCCATTTTGAATCGAAATTACAAATTACTGAAAAGCTTTTTCTATTGCCATTAACATTCACAACTAAACGGTTACTTAATTGATATTTACTGCCATTATCATACGCTCTCTGCCAGGAATTTGCCCATTTCCAGGTCCTATTGGAATTGGAATTGGAATTACCGGAACTTGAAGAATAATTGCTACTCCCAGATGAAGGACTACCTGAATTGGAGGATGAATTGGAAGACCCGGCAGAATTATATGACCTGGATGTAGAATTATCTGATGAATTTGACAATATTGCGTGTCCAATGGCAATCGCACCTAATACTACTAATGCATCTTCGAAAGATGGTGTGTTAGAACTGGAATTGCTTTTATTCATTAGTTTACCATTTTCGTATATGTAATCATCGATATGAAGTCCCTGGGGATCATATAACGATACTTTCCCGTCGAGGTTATCGTTTACCCATTGACCTTTATAATAAGATCCATTTGAAAATTTATATTTGCCAAGTCCGTCTCTTTTACTACGAGTCCAGCCTCCATAATATGATTCCCCGTTTGAATATACTAACAGACCGGTACCACTGAGATAACCATCCAAAAAATCACCCGTGTACACGTCGCCATTATCCCAGTTAAATTTACCCTTGCCGTATGCTTTCTCGTTACGAACTGGGCCTTGATAGACCCCATTTGCGTATCGGAATTTTTTCGGTTCGCCTAAACCATTTGCAATTCCCATTGATTTCCAATAAGAAGCCGTAAATCCTTCTTTTTTGGGCTCAAAAATGTCTATCTGAGAAATATATGGATCAATAGGGTCAAAAACAAGTTCAAAAGCCTCCTGTGTGTCAGCATAAATATAGTATCTGGTATCAAGCGGTAAATCGAACTCCGTATCTTGCCCGATCTTCCAATAGCTCACCTTCCTGAGATAAAACCGTTTGCCATAATTTTGTTTACCACTCTCTACAATATAAGTTCCTGAGAGAAAGGCCCAATAAAATCCACTGGTTTTTGCCTTAACCACCATTCTGATATTGGTTTTAGAAGAGCTAACATCTATTCTGACGATGCGTGCATATCCATCATTTGTTTCACAAGGTGGATAAGTAGTCGTTTGACCTATGCTTTTTTGAGCAAGAAACAGGAGAAACAATAATGAAATGGGAATTAGCTTATACATAATGAAAAAAATTAGCGTTTTCTTAACACAAATGGCAAACAGCCAAAATGAACAATACCAATACAAAAATATATAAAGGCCTTGGATTAACAAGGGTTTCAGCAAAAATAAAGGCAAATAAATTATCTAAAAATAAACCGCTTTTTTGATTCATCTGTTTTGACAAACATTGCCTCTGATTTCTGTTCATTATGGTATCTCAGTTTTTTGTCTGAAAGGTAAACCTGGCAGGGCTACCGGCAAAGATGGGGTTGGCAAGACGGATACTCACGACCTTATTGTATGAAAGATCTTTTAATTACTCATTTCTGTAGATTTGAATGGCAATGGTGTGATATTTGAATCATCCTGGAGTCCAATCAGTTATAGCCATAAGGATGATTTCCTTGTTAAAAAAATTGTAAAAACAGGATTGACATTGTCAATTTTTCACGCATCTGATGGAGTAATATAAGTCACTCGGGATATTTGTCGAAACAAAGTAGACTGAAATCTGCCCGCTATTGTACATAAGATTATATATCGTAAACCCGATCTGGTTGGGTTGGCCTTCGATAAAGTTGGCCGACAAGCCGATGTCGGCACCATCTCCGGCGCCCCGTGCATCAAACCCCTCCGCATCGGTCGCGGAGGTATTGGGGTCCAGCCAGTGAGCGAATCCCTTTTCCTTCAGTTTCCCGGCATCACGCCCGACAAAATCAAACAGGGCATTATAATCAAGGTCGTTGGCCACCCGCCAACCTGCTGGTGCCAGATTGTGGTTGGCCATGTAGACATTCTGATATAATATTCCATATTCCGTAATATTGGCTGAATCTCTTGAAGGATACAACCACGCTGAATTGTCAGGGGGAATGTACGCAAGGTTATCCGCCATCCAGGTTACCCCGTTGATCACGATGGTCCGGTATACTCTTCCGTCCCGGGTGTCGGTAAACGAGCCGTAATTAAAATCGCCTTCGGTGAAATTCCAGACCGCCCCGCTTGAAACATTGTTGTGGTTATCACGGGCCACAACCTTCCAGTAATATTTTGCGAAAACATCAAGATTGCCGGGTATGAAAAAGGTGTCGGCAATATCCCCGGCAATGAGTGTCGTCGGGTTTGAACCGGTGTCGAGGTACACATCGTAGGTGACCAGATCTGCCTGAGGATCGAGACATTTTGACCAGGAAAGCGTCACGGGCTTTAAAACGTTGGTCGAACCGTTTATCGGATATGGGTTTTCAGGCGTCTCGGGGGACTGTGAACCCGGACCGGTGTTCAGGATTTTAAAACTCCAGAGAGGCCCTGTGGTCTGGTGGCCATAGAGGTCTTTGGCCACAATTTTCCAGTAATATATTTTCCCCTGGACGAGCGACGGATCCTGGAAGTAATTATAAGGCCAGTTGCTGATAACAAGTTTCGGATTCGGGCCGATTGTATCAAGATAGATATCGTACACGACATTGTCACCATCCGGATCGGCCGATGCCGACCAATATAGCGCGATAGGAAGCAGGATCCCTACAGCCCCGGAAACAGGTGTCGGGTTGCTGACTGCTGACGGAGACTGGCCATGAGAACTTTCGCTGCCTGATTTCTTGCAGCCGATAAATGTGATGGCCATCATAAGGAATACGAAAAGAACATTTTTCATAACTATTCCAATTAAGATATAATCATTTATAAT
>CAIYES010000500.1 GCA_903925275.1 uncultured Bacteroidales bacterium | reverse complement strand
GCTTATTTGGTAATCGTTATTATTATCATGGGCATTGCCCATGGTTATTCAGATTTAGCTCTTCCAGAGCTATCGTGAGTATGGCCGGACTATCGTTAACCAATATGCTTAAATCAAAATGTATAAATTTATCCCGTTCATAGTATAATAAACAATTACCAGAAACAAAGGAAAAATTATCAGTATATTTACATGAAAAAGCACCATGAAAAAATATGCATCTCTTTTTTTTACGGCTGCATTAACAGCCGTTGTCGTAATATTGGCCGGATTTGGCGGTGATGGGCTGAAAACCTCAACAGGTGCTCCTCCGGCATACACGAATTCTCCGGGTGACGGACAAAACTGTTCCCATTGCGCTGGGATGGGAGGGAGTGCAACAGCTGTTACAGGCTGGATCACCTCTGATGTTCCTGCAACGGGATATGTGCCCGGTAACACTTACACCATTACCGCTACTGCTCCCGGAACCGGGAAAAAAGGTTTTGAGATTTCTCCGCAGGATATTGTCGGGAACCTCATTGGTACATTGGCTGCCGGAACCGGGAACAAACTGGTCGGAACAAACAAATATGTCACCCATTCATCAGCCGTTACAACCAACCCGGCCGTATGGAATTTTCATTGGACAGCACCGCTTGCTTATGTGGGAGATGTGATATTTTACGGATCATTCGCAGTGACCAAAACAGCGACAAAAACAACTACCATGACTATTTCCGAGAGCACGTTGGGTGTTTCCGATATATCAGGGTTCGAATGGAGCTGTTATCCAAATCCGGCACATGACAAAATGTTTGTCAAATTCGTATCGAAACACGCTGGAATCGTAAACATAGATATTTTATCACTCAGCGGCAACCCAATCCGGAACCTGATCACTGCTGACTTTCCCGCAGGCGAGCGTCGGTTTGAGGTCATGCTCAACCAGCCGGCAGGATTATATTTGCTCAGGATGACCGGAGAAAATGGAACACAGGTGCGGAAGATCATTGTTGAATGATTTGGTGAACCGGGTTATTTTTAATATCAAAGGGAATCAGTATCGGTTAATCGTCAAAATTAATTATGGTTACAGAGTCGTTTGGATTCGGTTTATTGGAACCCACGAAGAATACAACACAATTAACGCTGAAACAATCTGAGTTATGCAATATAAAGTGATCAAAACTGAAACCGAATACAATCAGGCCTTAGAGCGACTTGAAAAAATATTTGATGCACTACCCGGAACTGTTGAAGGAGATGAATTAGAATTATTGAGTTTGATAATCGACAGTTATGAGAAAGAGGTATCCCCGATTGATCTGCCTGACCCTATTGAAGCAATTAAATTCAGAATGGAACAACTCAACTTCCGACCTAAGGATTTAGCGAAAGTGATCGGATTTCGCAGCAGAGTAACTGAAGTTCTGAGTAAAAAAAGAAAATTGTCCCTGGATATGATCAGACGCTTGAATAAAGATCTCCATATTTCAACGGATGTGTTGATCCAGGAATACAAATAACCCGTTAATTACCCAAGTTTCGGGGATAAATGCGTATCATGGTTCATAGTTTATGGTAAATTCCTAATTTTGTTCCCCAATTACCAACCAGCAAAACCATGTACGGCAAATTCAGGGAACATCTTCAAAAACAACTCGATTCAATTATTTCCGAAGGATTGTATAAAAAGGAACGAATCCTTGTAACGCCCCAGGGGGTGGAAATAAAAACCGACCACGGACAAAAGGTCCTTAATTTCTGTGCCAACAATTACCTTGGCCTGTCAAACGATCCTCGGGTAATGGCGGGAGCGAATTATACCTTTTTCCGTTATGGTTTCGGGATGTCGTCGGTTCGGTTTATCTGCGGCACACAAAAGATTCACAAGGATCTTGAAGCAAAGCTCAGCGAATTCCTCGGAATGGAAGACACTATTCTTTATTCCTCAGCCTTTGACGCCAACGGCGGGGTATTTGAACCGCTTCTCGGCGAAAAGGACGCCATCATCTCGGATGAGTTGAACCACGCCTCCGTCATCGACGGGGTGAGGCTTTGCAAAGCCCAGCGTTTCAGGTACAAAAACAACGACATGGATGACCTCGAGGAGGTTCTTCAGGATGCCGGAGAAGCAAGGTTTAAACTGATCGTGACCGACGGAGTTTTCTCCATGGACGGCATCATTGCCAAAGTTGATAAAATCTGTGACCTGGCCGACAAATACAATGCGCTGGTGATGGTCGACGATTCACATGCCACCGGATTTGTTGGCAAAACCGGCAGGGGAACCATCGAACACTGCAATGCACAGGGAAGGGTCGACATTATCTCCACCACCTTTGGCAAAGCGCTCGGAGGTGCTTCGGGCGGATGTATCTCGGCCAAAAAAGAGATCGTTGAAATTCTCCGGCAGCGTTCCCGTCCCTACCTTTTTTCGAATACCCTTACCCCGGCCATCACAGGGGCTACGCTGGAGGTGTTGAACATGCTTTCAGAAACCACGTCGCTCAGGGATAAGCTGTTCGAAAATACGCAGTTGTTCAGGAAGGGGATGGAAGATGCAGGGTTCCGCATTGTTCCGGGAATTCATCCCATCGTACCCGTGCTTTTCGGGCACCTGCCCAACGACGCCAAATTATCTCAGGAATTTGCCAATGAACTGCTTGAAGAGGGAATATATGTTATCGGATTCTACTACCCTGTAGTTCCGAAGGGCAAGTCGAGGATCAGGGTGCAGATCAGCGCCGCACATTCCATGGAACAAATCGGCTTTGCACTCGACAAATTCAAAAAAGTCGGGAAAAAGCTGGGGGCGATTTAACCAGGCGAATTTCAGAAGGAAGTGTTTTTGAGTCCACTCCGAAAACCCGTATTCACCGCGAAGACGATAATAAGTAGGTACTTGAATTTGGAGTGTTTGCGTCATTGCCTCTTAGCAGCAAATAATAAAAATTGATTTTTCAGCGTAGGCTCAATATTTATAAACTGCTTGTCCCTTTCGGTCAAGTTGGAATTTTATGTAATGTTATTCTCAACAAATTTCGTTATGTGATCGATCAACATCGAAAGTTGGCGAATAATTTTAAAAGCCCAACAAACGTTTTGAATTATTCCAATTGGCAACGTAGTTGCCCAATCTTTGTAGTTAACGAGTGTGGACAGGAAATCAAAGCAGCGTAGCTGCGATATAAATCGTTCATGTTATTTAAATATAAACTGGCCTGCCATATCATGTTGTGTTTATATCGCCCCTCTGGGGCTTTTGAATTCTGTAGCTTTCCTGTCTACAAAGATAACGCCCCTCTGGGGCTGGTTAATTCTGACTTGTCGGGGTTGGGAACGGGGAACAGAGATGAGTTCGGTTTTTTACTTGACTGAAAGGGATAAGCAATAATTAAAATTTAACTTGCTCTGGTTACCAGTTGTTATAATATGGAGGTACAAATGTGGTACTAATAACATAATTAGGAACCCTCCTTTCTTTTCTTTTTGCATTGAAACACGATAATAACGAACTTTCCTGGTAAAATTTAATATAGTAGAATCTGTCAAGGAAAGAAAAGGCGCACATCCGTAAAAAACCGAGAATAAGATTCTACCTAAAGCATAACTATATTTTTTCTGTTTTGGAAAGTGTGATGGACTCCTTCGGTTTTTGGTTGTAATGTTTTGACCGATCCGCTAGAAATTTCGCTAAATTTGGCTTGTCGAAAATGTTGCTTAAAATTAACAGGAAGATTTAATGCGCACAATTTTTCTTCATCTCCATCCGGTCAAGGTCAACGAAACAGCATTGCGATTTAATCGTACTTTTGGGTTGGGAGGCATGGCAGTCCTGCTCATTGTAATTCAGATAATTACGGGCATTCTTCTGCGGTTCTATTACGTCCCATCCCCTGCTGAAGCCTACAACTCTGTTCTTTTCCTGAAGAACCAGGTACTTTTCGGTCAGTTTATCCGGAACATCCATTACTGGAGCGGCGTATTCCTCTTATTGATCGCCTTTCTGCATTTTTTACGGGTATTCTTTACCGGGGCTTACAGAGATTCGCGGTCGATCAACTGGCTCTTCGGATTATTTCTTTTAGTGCTCATCGTATTTGCAAATTTTACCGGATATCTCCTTCCCTGGGATCAACTTGCCTATTGGGCCATTACCGTGAGTACCAATATTATTGGTTATTTACCTGTAGTTGGTGAGAGTCTCCGGAATTCAATTATTGGCGGTATGGAATTGAATGCCGACACGCTTCAAACCTTTTTCACCTTTCATACTGCCTTATTTCCCTTTTTACTTATTGCTATTGTTCTTTATCATTTCTGGCGGGTGCGCAAAGCTGGTGGTGTTTTGCTCCCGGAAACCCCGGGGAAAAGCGAGATGGTGCCGGTAATGCCCAACCTGGTTTTCCGGGAATTTATTGTGGGACTTGTGCTCATGGCAATTTTGCTCATCTTCGCTTCACTATTCAATGCACCTTTGCTCGAAAAGGCAAATCCATCTTATAGCATGAATCCGACCAAGGCACCCTGGTACTTCGCAGGAGTGCAGGAGTTGCTGATGCATTTTCATCCCTTCTTTGCAGCTTTTATTATTCCTTTGAGTGTGATTGTGTTTTTGGCATGGATCCCGTTTTTTAAATACAATGAACCGCCGAACGGTCATTGGTTTATCTCCGGTAAAGGGATACGATCGTCAAAGTATACCGCCATTTTTGCCACCGTTGCCACCCTTGCTGGAATACTTTTCAATGCTTATGTGTTGAACTTTGAAATAGTCATGCAGGGCATACCAGCTCTGATCAGCAACGGGATAATCCCACTTCTGATCCTGTTCCTGCTGATGGGGGGTTATTATCAATTTTACCTGAAAGGGTTCAGGCTTTCAAAGGCAGAACTGGTTCAGGCTGTTTTTGTTTTTATCGTTGTTGCCTTTATCATACTGTCGCTGACAGGCATATTTTTCAGGGGAAAGGATATGGAACTGACATTCCCCTGGAATGTTTAATGAGGATAATTCATGAAGAAAACAGGTAAAGATATCGCTGAAGAAGGTACGCGTAAAGGCATTACCCGCCGTGATTTCTTTGGAATGGCTTGGAAAGGCCTGGGAATTCTTGTTGCCATTGAGTCGGTTGGAATGATAACAGCATATTTTTTCTCCGGAAAAAACAAGAAAACCACTGCACCTAAGCAGTTGCTTGAGGCCGGACTGGTCGACTCATTCGGACCTGGTTCCGTAAGCGCTTTCATGGGTGGGCGGTTTTACCTTGCCCGGCAGCAGGATGGAGGATTCATCGCACTATCCCTGCGATGTACACATTTGGGCTGTTCCGTTTCCTGGGAAGAAAATAAAAAAAGATTCATCTGCCCTTGTCATTCATCTGCCTTTGATATCAGTGGTGAAGTTTTGAACCCTCCAGCTGCCAGAGCACTTGATTATTACCCTGTGCTCATTGAAAATGGAGTCGTAAAGGTCGATATCGGCACCCTGAAAGAACGAAAATCAGCTAGAAAAGAACAACTTATTTACGCATGATGACCACTAATTTTAGATCCTGGAAAATTACCGGACTGGTTGCCACCGTGGTGATTGTGCTTAGCTTTCCTCTTTCCTTGCTGTTAAACCGGAACCACGGGGAACTTCAGCAGCCTGTAGCAGTTTTCACCGGGGGCAAAGCCTGTATCGAATGCCATCAGAAGGAATACCGGTTATGGAAGGGATCGGATCATGATAGTGCCATGGCAGTTGCATCCGATACTTCAGTAAAAGGTAACTTTAATAATGCTGAATTTACTTTCAACGGGAAAACATCAAAGTTCTACAAACGAGCCGGAAAGTTTTATGTATACACTGAAGGGCCAGGCGGCATCATGAAGGAGTTTCAGATCACCTATACATTTGGCATCCGCCCCCTTCAGCAATACCTGATCCCTTTTGAAAACGGCAAATACCAGTGCCTCCCCATTGCATGGAATACAATAGAAAATAGATGGTTCCACATGGCAGCCATGGTGTACAAGCCGGAAGACCTGAAACCCGACAACTGGCTGTACTGGACCAACCAGGCCCAGAACTGGAATAGCATGTGTGCCGAGTGCCATTCCACTAATCTCCAGAAAAACTACGATCCCGAAACAAAATCTTACCATACAACCTGGAACGACATCAATGTAAATTGTGAAGCATGCCATGGCCCGGGATCGTTGCATATCGAATGGGCAAGGCTGCCGGAACTGGCGCGGCCATTGGACAATAACACTGGTCTGCAGGTAAAAACCAGCAAAATCACCTCACGACAGTATGTGGAATCGTGTGCGCCCTGTCATGCCCGCAGGAGTTCAACCGGACCCTATGATCATGCGCACAGTGAGTTTCTGAGTTATGCCATCCCGCAGTTGCCAACCCGGCCAACCTATCACATCGACGGGCAGTTCAAGGATGAAGACTATGAATACGGCTCTTTTACCCAGAGCAAGATGTACATGAAAGATGTTCGCTGCGGCGACTGTCACGATCCGCACAGCCTGAAGAGGAAGTTTGAGGGGAATGCCTTATGCACCCAATGTCATCGGGCCGATGAATACGACACCTTCAACCATCACATGCACAAGTCGAAAGGAGAAACAGGAACATCTTTCGTTAACAAACTAAATAAGAGACTTGGGCCGGGGGATGGAAATCTTTGCCGTGATTGCCATATGCCAGGGCGGTTTTACATGGGAGTTGACAGGCGATACGACCATAGCATGCGGATTCCGAGACCGGATTTATCCATACAACTTGGCACACCAAATGCGTGCATCAATTGTCATGATGATAAAACCGACCAGTGGGCACTGCAGAATGTAAATAAATGGTATGGCGAACGAAAGAAGACCCATTATGGAACCATCCTTGCCGAAGCGGCAGCCGCAAAAACAGGAGCTGACTCCGGACTGTTGAGGATCATCAACAGCAATCTCTACCCTGAGATCATCCGGGCTACCGCGATTGGTTACCTGTCAACCTACCCAAGTGTAAAAGCCCAGGATGCAGTGCGCAAAGCATTGAACGATCCTGACCCTTTGCTGCGCCGCGAAGCAGCAGAGAATTATATAGCTGCCGATTCTGCAGGGCTTCTCCGCATCCTGGTCCCGCTTCTCGGTGATCCGATCAAATCGGTTCGTATGGAAGCGGCATACCGGCTTTCGACCTACAGGAAAGACGCCTTCAACGAAACCCAATACCGCCTGTTCTGCAAGGCTCTTGATGAGTACAGGAGTTCCCAGGAATATGTGGCTGATTTTCCGACCGGAAGATACAACCTTGGAAATTATTATTCCAAACTGAACGACTTTACCCGGGCGGAGGAAAATTACCAGGAAGCGATTTCTATCGATAACCTCTTTTATCCTGCAAAAATAAACCTTGCCATGCTCTATTATAAGGAAGGAAAGGTTGGTCCTGCCGAAAAACTCTTTCTTGATCTGATTAAAAATCATCCGGAAACTCAGGATGGCTTTTACTATCTCGCCTTGCTTTATGGTGAGCAGAAAAAATACACTGAAGCGATTTCCTTACTTGAAACAGCAGCAACCAAAAGCAACAGCAATCCACGTGTATTCTACAATTTGGGATTACTTTACCAGATGACGAACCAAAATGAGAAATGTGAAATTTCTTTCATGAAAGGGCTCCTGGTGGAACCGTGCAATTTTGATTTGCTGTATGCCATGTTTGTGTTTCAAACAAAGCAGCATAACGGGAGCAAAGCCGGAACTTATATCGAAAAACTCAAAACCTGTTTCCCGAATGAGAAACAGGTACAAGAGTTATTTAATGATTTTGTAAGAAGAAAATAAAATTTCCGGTTGGGTGATTTACGATTTTCGAATAAATCAATCACAAATCCACATACGAAATTAACTTTCACCGATCACTTGCCAACGGTGCATTCCATTGATCCTTTGGAACCACTTTCGGTGTTTCAGGATCTCCTTCATAAGCCGGAGTCATGATCTGCACATTATTTTCATTGAAGACGTCCAGAACATTCTGAATCAAAGTGTTGTAATATTGGTTAACCCTGTTCACGTCATTGCAATACGCATTGATCTCGTAGGTTACAGCAAAATCGCCCAACGATTTTTTGAGGACAAATGGTTGTGGTTGTTTGAGAAGCCCCTCTGTGCGGTCGGCTGCCAGTTTCAGCATGGCATCCACCTGGCGCCAGGGTGTTTCATATCCAATTCCAACCACAGTATGAAGTATCAACCCCGAGGTCTTGGCTTTTGCGCTGTAATTAATAATATTACTGTTCAATAAAACAGAATTCGGAATCACAATCTCCTCGTTTTTATGCGAACGTAACCGGGTTACCAGCAGTTTTTGCTCTTCCACAAAACCAACCATTCCATCTACTTCGATACGATCACCCTTTTTAAATGCCCTGCGATAGGTCATGGAATAACCGGCAATCACATTCCCGATGAATGACGATGATCCAAGGGAGAACAAGACACCTAAAAACACAGAAACGCCCTTAAATGCATTGGAGTCAGATCCCGGAATGTAAGGATAAGCAATAATGACTGCAAAGGCAATTACAAATATCCGCAGGATTTTATATGTTGGCATGGCCCATTCAGGGTCAAAATTTTTAATCTCCATTCCTCCCTGATTTAATCCTGCAAAAAGTAGTCTGATCAGTTTAAGCAAATATCGTGTGACCAGGAAAATAACGATTAGAAAAGCGAGACTGGGCAAAAAAGCAATGAATCCTTTTCCAACGGCAAGAATGGGATTCAAAAATAATTCCAAGGTATATGCTGCGATACTGTTTGTCCAGGGAAAGAGGCCTAGCATATATTGCAGAAACAAAGCAATAACCACAATGACAGTAATGATTTTAATTGTTTTAAAGAAAATCTGGATGGCTTTCCAGAGTTGATTTGACCGGATGAGATTGAACGATTTATTTTCCAGGGTATCAATTCTTGACTTGATCCTGTTTTGCAAACCGGTGTTAATTCGCCTGATCAGCCACATAAGTATAAATAAAATACAGGCCATAAGCACTGCCGCGACAAAGGCATAGAGCGATTTTTTTATCAGTGCGGGCCGGCTTCGTTCATGTCTGTAGGTATCAATGGACGTAGTTATCTTTTTATGAATTACCTCGCCAAACACAGCATGGTCCATGCCTTCTGCTTCAGCATCAACATCATAAACATTCAAAAGAAATTCGTTGCGCGCATAGATTTTGAGACGGTCTACCTCAGCAATGATCCTCACCGAATTTGCTGAAATGTAAGGATTGGCAGCCACCTTCTCAATTCTGTTGCTGATGGTGAGAGCCCGTTGTTCAGCCGGAGAAGAGGAAGTACCACTGATGTAAAACAGCACAACACCATCAACTTTAACCGGTGCGACATTTTTCTTCATGTCAGCCAAAGTCGGATCAACATCATTGGACTCCTGGGCGTTTGAGATATTCGGACAAAGAACAGTGATACAGATCGCTAACATTGAATAAAAAGCAAGCTGATGGATTCTCCGTGTAAAAAGTTTCATATGGTAGAATTTTAATGAGAATTTATGAGTTAAAAATGAAATCCTATTTGTACCAGGTAACGGAACCCGAATTTTACAATGTCAAGTTTCCCGGTTTGCCTGTACGTCTTATTTACCGAAATGTATTGCAAAGCCGGGAACCGCTCCATTAACTTATCATACAGCGCTTCATTGATCAACTTGATCTGCTCAGGATCCAGGTCGCCCGAAATATTGACACTCCCCCCATAATAGCTTACCGATGAGCCAATCATCACCAGGTCGAGCGTAAACCGTTTCCAGAAAACAAACTGGTAGCCAAGTTCTGCGCCAAGATTAAATGACCAGAAATTGCCCTCGAGCATCCCGCTATTATCACCTTGTATACCCAGAATATCCAGCCCGTTTTTAAACTTATACCCATAAAAAGTCAGGTATGGGCCAATGTACAAACCTGCCGGAATTGGCCGCGAGTTAAGCTTTGTAAGATAAAACCGGTATTCCAGTGTTACATTCATGCCTCCCTTCTGATGGCTTATAATATTTACCATGTGCACAATAGTATCGTCGAACAACTTCGGCATGGCAAGGTACCCCACTTCAATGGATGCCGATTGACGCGCATTGATAATCCTTTCATAACTGAAGGTCACATTTCGCATACTCCAAAGGAGCATCGGAGTGGGATTGAATTTGATAACATTTTTATGAAAGGGTTGCTTAAAATTTATAACTGTATCTGGTCTTTCAGCTGAAAGAAAGAGCGGAAAAGCTAATATGACAGCTAACAACATGCTGACGGTAGTTTTCATTGGTTTGAATTTTAAGTTCAAAAAGCCTCATTCAGGTTAAAAAAGATACCTATTGTGCCATCGGCACCAAACCCGGCGTCAATGCAAAGGTTGGACCGGGTTTTTCTGTTGAACATTATCCGTAAACCTGCCCCCGTGGCCGGATCAAAAGATTCGAACAGTTTATGAGTATTATCATCCGAACTGGCAGTGGTCACATTGAGAAATAAAACACCTCCCAATATCCCGGTATACCGGCTGATGGGGAACCGGTATTCCGTTTCACCGTAAATGAAATTTACACCGCGGATACTGCCCTGCACATATCCTCTCCCGGCACGATTGTACATATCCCAGGTTATTGCAGGTAATCCCAGGTAGGGAACTTTTCCTTTTTCAGTAAATTGACCGAGGTACCAGAAACCGATCAGGTGGTCGGGACGTCGTTTTGAAACATTAATATAGGTCCTGAATTCCGTGTTCAACATCCAACTGCTTTTTGTACTTCCCAACAAAGTAAGATTTGGCCGGAAGCCGATGTTGGCCAAAAATCCCTTCACCGGACGGATGGAATTATCGCGGCTATCGAGGAGCAGTTCAAGGCTGAGACCGGACATGGTGTATTTTTCCGGGTTAAATCCGTGACCGGTGCTATATTTATAATGGCTGGATATCGTCTGCGAAATCGTATCCAGGTTTAACTTGTGGTCGACAATTTTTGTGTAATCATCCAGGCAATAGCCGATACCGAAATACACTTTTTTTGTGATTTTGAAAAAAAACGTTTCGTAAAGCCTGATGTAATTATAGTTCAACGGTTGTGCTTCTGGTGGAAATGAAGCAGTCTCTCCTCCGTCATTAAAGATAATTCCCCGGTTTGTATGCATTTTTATACCGGTGCCCAAACCATAGGTTGGTTGCGAAAAGATAAGGTATCTCCAATCCCCGCGCAGAATAAAACGGGATTCACGCGTGACCACATTGGTTCTCGCAGTAACAAGGATCTGATTCTTTGTTGTAAGGTTCAAGCCTATGCTTGCAGAAGAAATCGTGGTATTTGAGGGACTTCCAAGGAACATTCCAATGCTTGTAGCAATCCCGACAAGCATTCCATAGGCGGGATTATACCCGATAAACGGAGTTACTGCAAGATAGGGTTTGTAAAGTGCAACCGGCAGTGCATTAAGACTGTCACTGATTTTCCTTTTCTCTTTTTTAACGAACACGCTGAAAACATCATCCTGTTGAAAGGTTTTCTGTTTTTCCTGCGCAATAAGGCCGTAAGACTGTATCACCAGAGCAAATAAAAAAATGATGGTGATTTTTTTCATAACGTGTCTTTTAATATTTTATGACCTCTCCCCCTGCCCCCCTTCAAGGGGAGGGGAAGGGGTGGGGTCATTTGGGTTAATTTCCCGTTGCTTGCATCGGATTATAAAATAGAATTCAATTGATACCTCGCTGCTCTGCGGCGAGGAGATTCAGTTAAAAAAAAACTGTACAAAACTACATCAGCATCCCAAGTATTTTTTTCAATAATTCCGCTACGGAAAAATGAATAAACAGAATTGGAATAAAGGGGACGAACAGTGTCAGAGCCATTCCAATAATGTCACGAATTGCGACGGGAATAATCCGAAGCTGCTGCAGGGATTCATAAATTCCTGCATAATCATAGACCATGGATGGATCGACCTGCTTTTCGGAAATTCTTCTTTCATTTGGCAAATCATTTACCCATTCCCATTCAAACTTGTGGCTTAAAATTGCCCCAAGTTTGCTCAGATGCAGAATCCCCTGCTGTTTTGTCTTTACCAATTTCCCCATGAAGAAAACAAGCGGAAAAAGAACAAGGATCAGGCATAATACAATGTAAGCGAGCCCTAAATTTCGAATAGAGTTGAAGGAATCAGGATGTTTGGTTAATTGTGCCATTAACTGCCCTGAAATTAATGCACTGCCGGCGACAAAAATCATGTTAAAACTTTTCTGGGCAAGAATGATGATCCCTAAACCGCCGGCCCGGTCAGGATGCGTAGGTAACAGGTTCAGCCGTGATTTTGATAAGCGTAAGAGCAACAATGTCCAGATTAAATATCTCCATATCCATCTAATCCCTAAAAATGAAAACACGGGTATCGAAATAAAAACAGCCCAATCGCCGGCAAAACTCAGCGATTGATTTCCTGTTTTATTGGAAGCCATCCATGACATTGTTCCCCCTTCAAGAGCACTGTAAACACCCCCTTTCACAAGGCTGATGGTCAGACCAATCACGATCAGTACCAGTATAATTTCTGTCAAAGCCGAGCTTGTCAACTTCTTTGCTCTATAAATAGCCCTGGTAACAATGTCATACCGTTCGTCGGGGCTCATCAAAGCTTCAGATAAGTACTTTGTTACCTCAACCACTTTGCGATCGATAGCGGGCTTTATCATAATCAGTATCGGCAAAGCCACAAGTAATCGTGCCTGCATGGCAACATCTTTCAGGAAGGAGAGTGGGGTACCGGAATATAATGTTCCTTCAATCAATGTAATTATGACAAGAGGCAACCAGGTAATGCACAAGCCCACCAGGACTAATATTCCCTGTTTGTCAGTCAAACGCATTTTCACCATCGCATTATGGAATGGTCCTCCCTCAGAGAGTGAAAAATTTTCAGAGGAATGATTGTTATTATCCATTGGAAACATGTTTTATTGACCTCATCCTCTGCGCCCCTTCTCCTGAAGGAGAAGGTGCCTGGGGTTGAGTTGTTTGGGTTAATTTTATCCTATTTTGGAAAAACAAAAATCAACGCAGCCCTCACTCCGAAATCGGCTTTGCCCCCGGAAGGGGCTGCCACCTGGATTCGTGGCCCGATGACAAGTTGAATGGTCTGTTTACCCAATTTTGTCAACCCCGAAACGGTCGGGATAATAAAAACAGAGGTAGTACTGGCTCGCCAGTTCTGCGTAATTTCAGAACTAAGCCCGACTCCCGCACCACTTTTCCAGTTGTAAGACACAAATGGTTGTACAAACATCTGATTTACGTCTGGACGGTCTTTCGCTCCCGCTACCGACCATATCTGGTTAATCAGTGCGCCGATGGTCCAGCCTTTGATCTGTCCTAAAATCACGCCGGTGGGCCCAATACCAAATTTCTTTGAAGCCAGGAGACTGTCAGTCGCTACAGGTAAAAGAAACACAGGACCTACACCCCAGGTAATTCCGTGTTTACTGATTGCAGGTGAAAAAAAGGCACTTGCGACTGCATCGCTCAGCCCGCTTTGATATGATCCCTCCTTAGTGATATTATATTGCGTAACAAAAGGGAGAACAATCCTGGTAATTAAATTGAGCTTTGAAGAAAGATGTATCGGAATAACCGGTTGAAAGTTTAGCGTATTTCTTGTCCCTTTGAACTGACCTATCCCAACATCCAGATTATTTTGAAATGGAACGCTGATCAGCGATGCAATAGGGTTACTCAGTTTTTTAGCCAGATCTTCGGCAGTTTCTGCGGGTTTTGCTTCCTGGGCGATCAAGATTTCTGAGACAAAGGGAATAATGCATAAAAGCAGGAAGGATAACTTGGTTTTGTAGCTCATAAAATAGTTTTACCGCAGTGATTTAATTCATCTTTATCGCTCGGACTTCTGCCGCACGCTTATCCACAGGAACAACAGGTAACTTTGAACCCTCCATAACAGGAAGCTTGCACAGATAATCCATAATGGCCTGCCATTCTTTAATTTCAGTCACCTTATTAGCTGAGAGAACTGTTTCATCCTTATCCATTACTATACCATTGGGAGCTAACATTTCAGCTGCATTGTCCTTAGGCATTTCCAGCGCTTCAACCTTTGTCTTCAAAGGTTCACCCTTCGCATTTTTTGGGACAAGTACAAGCTGATCCTTGGTATATTTTGGAATTGCAGTTATAATCATTCCCAAATATATAGGAGTGGTTAAGCTATAGAGTTTCTCATCCTTCCCTGTGATATCAATCGCTTTATACCCATGATCAAAGTCGCCAAGTTCAATGGCCGTTATAACATCAAACTTTGGCCGTGAAGGATTGTATGTAAATTTCATTCCGGAAGTCCGTGGGAAAAATTCTCCCGGATGTGCCGGATTATCAATAATGACAAATTCAAGAATATTTTTGAGTTCTTTCCCGGTAAAGTAAGCCGTTACCAGGGCACTACCGGCAGTTGGGTCAACAACGCCCGATCCAAGCGGGGCGACTGCGAAAACATCATAAACGGTCTGAACGCCGGTTTTCCCACGTTTCAGACCGGCACGCATCATGCCATTCGCGGTTAAGCCAATATCAGCTTTTGTTGCCTGGCGAAAAGCATCGGTGACAAGGTTTGCCAGGATTGTGCCAGCTTTTATATCTGTAAAAGTATTTGGCAAATCCTGTGGCACAATGGCCAAAGGTTGGTCGATGCTGTATCCACGGGAGGCAAAAACAGCTTTGGTAACACCAGGCTTGAGTTTATTGATCTCATCAGCTATTTTTTGATCTCCTTTAATGGCGTCATCAACAGGGATCAACTTCCAGGAAACGAATTTGGTTTTGGTTCCATCAAATGATACCACAAGTTCCCCGAGATTTTCACATTCTTTTCCGGTTTGAACAACGATCGAATGGTTATTAACGATGATTGCTTCCTTCATTGCTGTATGGCTGTGTCCGCCAATTACAATATCAATACCGGGAACGGCTTCGGCCAGGTGAATGTCGTCGCCTTTAGTAAATTTTCCAGCTGCATCTTTTTCAACCCCACCATGGCTAAGGCAAATTATTACATCTGTTTTTAAGCTGTCATGAAGAATTTTCACCATCTTTTTGGCTGCCTCAAAGGCATCGTCAAACTTAACGGCGCCAGCGCCTCCCGTGTAAAAAGTCGCCTCTTTTCCCAACAGGCCAAAGAGACCGAAACGAATTCCATTACGATCAATTATTTTATAGGGAAGGATAAATCCATTCTTCGCCATATTCTGAAGACCAAGTAGTGAAGAATCTTTTGCGTCTAAGTTTGTATTTGAGGCAAGAACAGGCACAACAAACCCGGCTTTCGCAGCGATTGTTATTTCTTCTCCAAGTCCCTTTGCACCAAGATCAAACTCATGATTTCCAAAAGTAGTGGCATCAAATCCCATTTTAGCCATTAACTGCAGTTCGCCACCGGTTTCTCGAGATGCAGCTCCGAATGGCGTCCCCATGCTGTAATCACCGGCATCGAGCACCAGCACCGGCCCCTGAGCTTTATGAAGTTTTTTCTTTTGTACGATTAATCCGGCCAATCGTGCATAACCGCCGATTGTTTTATCATCGTTCAGTTCAAAGGGTGTGTAATCCGACGAAGGTCCCATTCCGATAAAACTTGAATGAAGATCGTTGGTATGCAAAATGGTAAAGGTTTTGTCCTTTGTTTCAGATGGTGTGGTTTGACTCCGGAGCTGCCCACATCCGCAGATAAAGAGCACTCCTGTCAGAAGAAAAAAGCCAGGAAATTTCATGTGTTAATAATTTCTATTTTAATGGTCACATGGAATACCCATAATTATTATTCACGGTTTGCATGAACTATAGTCTTATGGGTATTTCATATTCAATAATTTTTCAGATTAAGTAAACAACGGCCACCCGAAGGATGACCGTTGTCTATTAAAACAAGATATGAATTAGTCGTTCCCGTTGTTTTCCGACATCTTCTTCATTACCTCATCCAGATTAAATGCAGCAGGAGTCTGACTGGGTGGAAAATCCTTAAATGTAGCAATAAATTTACCCACATAAGGTTGTGCCGCTAAAAACAGATAAACACGATTGAGTTCCCAATCCCAATAAACGTTCGAGGTAACATCAGCCCGCTCATAAGGATCGGAGCGAAGGTTAAATAATTTTGGCATCCGGAGCGTTACGAAAGGTTCAGCCCAAAGCGCCATGGTACCTTGCACTCTTTGTTCCATAAAAACTACCTTCCAATTATCATAGCGAAGCGCTGTCAGCTGTGCATCATCATTAAAGTAGAAGAATTCCTTTCGGGGATCTTCCGTTGTTTGCCCGGTAAGTAAAGGCAACATGTTGTAACCGTCTAAATGCACCTTGTAAGTTTTACCACCAACGGTGTAACCAGTCAGTAATTTTTCTTTTATATCCGGTACGCCTGCTGCAGCAAGCAATGTCGGCATCCAGTCGAGGTGCGAAATGATGTCATTTGAAACTGTTCCCGGTTTAATATGTCCCGGCCAGCTAACCATGGCAGGTACGCGGTAAGCGCCTTCCCAGTTAGTGTTTTTTTCGCTGCGGAAAGGAGTAGTTCCGGCATCGGGCCATGAGTTTTGGTGGGGGCCGTTATCGGTGGCATACATAATTATGGTATTGTCGGCAATACCTAATTTTTCAATCATATCCAATACGGTTCCAACATTCTTATCATGGTCAATCATGGCATCGGCATATTCGCTCATCCAACGGCCAGACTGACCTACACTTTCAGGTTTAACATGGGTGCGAAAGTGCATATGGGTGAAGTTTACCCAAAGAAATACCGGCTTGCCTGCTTTAACCTGTTGTTCAAGAAAAGCAGCACCTCTTTGTGCAAATTCATCATCAATGGTTTCCATACGCTTTGCGGTAAGCGGGCCAAGGTTTTCTATTTTCTGTGTGCCATCAGCATTTGCAAAGCAATGCAGCATCCCACGGGGACCGAATTTCGCCCTGAAACCGGGAATATCTTTTTCACTGGGAAAATCCCTTTGTTCCGGCTCTTCTTCTGCATTCAGGTGATAAAGGCTGCCATAAAATTCATCAAAACCATGCATGGTTGGCAAAAATTCATCCTTGTCACCCAAGTGGTTTTTCCCAAACTGACCTGTTGCATAACCCTGGCCTTTCAATAACTGGGCAATGGTAACATCTCTGTCTTTAAGTCCTGCATTAGCTCCTGGTGCGCCAACCTTGGTTAATCCTGTACGTAAACCACACTGACCTGTTATAAATGCAGCACGGCCGGCGGTGCAACTTTGTTCGGCATAATAATCGGTGAATAAAACACCTGCTTTAGCTACTCTGTCAATGTTAGGAGTTTTATAGCCCATCAATCCCATAGAGTAAGCACTGATGTTTGTTTGCCCGATATCATCGCCCCAGATGATGATGATATTGGGCTTCTTTGTTTGTGTTTGTGCTTGTGCATAATTACCGGGCGAAAAAAACGCCAGGACGAGAATGCCAAGCAAGGCAATTTTTGTTTTCATAGAAACTGATTTTAGTTAATAAAAATTTGGATTTGGATTCATTCTTTTACTGCTGCTACTTTTATCCTTCCGCTTTTAGCCGCAACTTTAAGCGCCTTAAAATCTTTTTCATTCTGTTCGGCATAAGCCAGTGCAAATTTCAACATGGCTTTGTCCAGTTCATTGCTGTTACCAATATATCCTGAGATCATGGCCGGATCTCCTGATTTTGCATGGGCAAGTGCCATTGCCCATCCACACAGTGAACAATACTGGGGGAAGTTTTTTACCTTGACCACCCTGGGATCAAATTCAAGGCCGCCTTTCCAGTCGCGCAGCTGGCGGAGATAAAAATGGATACCGTCCTGTTCTCCCCATCCGAGGAAAATATCGGGTGCCCCCTGGATCAAACGCTGCCCCTCTACTACCCTGTGCCCCTGGTTTTCATAAATCGATTTGGAAGCAAATGGTTCAAGAACGGAGGGCTGAGCCTCTTTTACCTGGAGAAACAGCGGATCATCGGAGTGATTTCCCAGAAGAAAAATCACCCAGCACCGCGTTCCCACACTGCCCACACCAACTACCTTTCGGGCAACATCTACAATACGGTAATTTTGTAACAGTTTTTTACGGTCATCGGCAAGCGACAGAAAATAGGATTCGAGCAATAATCCCAATGCCTCTTCGATGGATCTTCCGCTCTGAGTATGGCTTTCACGAACGATAAACGGTGCATTTTCCCGCATACGGTATTTCTCATCGATGATGTCGGTGAGCTTGCTGAGCACCTGCATATGGCTTCGCTGGCGGGCTTTACCCATGATCTTTTCCGCCCCTTTTCGTGCTGATGGGGAGAGTGTATTCAGGATGTCATTTTCGCTGATGGTTGAATACCATAACTCCATGTTTCCCATGAACGCGTATTGCTTCATTCGTTTGCGGTAGGAACTTACCGCTGCGCGAACGGATTCAGCACATAAACGCTTGTCGGCTCCTAAAAACCTGCCACTGGCCACGATGCTGGTCACCAGCCGTTTCATATCCCATTCCCATGGACCGGGCATTGTTTCATCAAAATCGTTGATGCCGAAAACCAGGTTGCGCTCGGCTGAAGCGAATACCCCAAAATTGGCCACATGAAGATCACCACATGCCTGAACGTTGATTCCTGTATCCCCGCCGCTGGCTGCAAGGTCGGCAGCCATAATAGCGGCTCCACCCCGGAGGAAGGCGAATGGTGAAGTGAGCATTCTGGCATAACGGACAGGAATTAACTCCTGGAGCCGGCTTTTTGCCTGCTCTTCAAGTACAGTAACAGGATCAGTCCGATCGGCAGCCGGCTTATATTCGCCATGCAAGATACGTGGATACTTTTTCCGAAGTTCCTTTCCGGCGGAAATCCGGTCCTCTATGCTTTGGCGTTTCGATTGAAACTGATCGAATGTTGACTGGTCTTGAGTTTTCATAAATTGCCCTATCTTTTACGCATAAACCCGTAGTAAAAGCCTTTATTTTTTCGATATGACACATATAGTTCACCATCAAACGGATTCAAATTGAGTCGGATGTTGATCTTCGGCACGCGAGTTAAATCCATCGTCCACGGTTTGTCTTTGGCAAAGGAATTCACCTGGTAAAAGCATTTAATACTGTCTCCTTTACTGAAAATCACCAACGCTGTTTCGTGATCAAGAAAAGCCAATTTCACAATGGAATTGGAATCAGGCGACGTCGCCATCAAATTTATTCCGCTTTGGATGGAGTCTTCTGCAATTTTATACCAGCGCACATTAAAATCCCATGAACCAGCCAGCTCTTTCCTATCGCCAGGTATTGTTCCCTTTCCAATATATTTATTTACTACGAAGTTTAAATGGCTGATTTCGGCTTGTAAGCTATCAGAACGACGAGATGACATTTTAACTGAATCCCTTAACGCAACAAATCTTGCTTTGGTTATTTTGAATGCTGAATCAACACTGATTTGCATGGAATCTGCAACTTTGCCAATGGTTGCAAGTTTAAAATCACGATGAACGATCTTTTCTTTTATAATTTTATACATGGCGTCGTAGGCAAGGCATGCTTTGGTTACCGAATCATGCCTGGCAGAAAGTTCGGTTAACAATTTTTGAATAGAATCTTTTGCTACAGTATTTTCTGTCAGACTCTTTTCAAGATCTTTTTTGCTTTGCCCCTTGGCCGGGGCTATTGCTGCAACAAGCAAAACTGACAATAAGAGTAAATTAAATTTCATGATCTTAAAGGATTTGGTATTGTTAATTTTGATAGAATTTGATAATATCTATGAGTGCATCACCATCAACCGGTTTTCTGAAATAAGCCTTCACTCCATAATTCATGCAGAATTCACGGCTGTCTTTTTCATCAAACGCAGTTGTGACAATTACCGAAATATTCATTTTATCAAGGATAATCCTTTTTAAAAGATCGTACCCGCTTATTCCCGGAAGGTTCATGTCAAGAACCAGGACGTCCTTAACGCCCGGTCTGAATCCGCTTATAAAATCTTCTGAACTGCCGAATGACTGATATTCCATTCCTGCCGATTGGAATAGCGCTTCAACCGCCTCCCTTACCGAAACATCATCTTCGACTATAGCTATCATTCCTTTGGAATTTCTTGTCAACCTCTAAAAAACTGTTTGAAAGTCAAATATTAAACCTGTCCTGTTTGGATGTTTCGATGATACAAAGGTAGGACACTAAAAATGCTTTGTATATAGCACTTTAGTTACATATAGCAGGAAAAATAATGGAAGGATATCTATGACTTATCGGAAGAACGGAATCCTGCCTGATAGGCGATATGGATAATCTCAGGTACTGATTTTACACCAAATTTTTCACAAATGCTGCGCTTGTGAATTTTAACCGTGTGTTCTACGATATTCAGCTTATCAGCAATTTGCTTGTTTAACAATCCGGTAATAAGATAGGTCAGAACCTCGTATTCTTTAGGGGTAAGCTTTTTGATCAATTGTCTGGCTTTTTGCAATACTTCATTCTCCGTCAGGATTTGATGACTAAGGGCAAGCGCTTCGGCTACTGAATGAAGTAATTCTTCCTCTTCAAATGGTTTTTCCAGGTAGTTAACAGCTCCTTGCTTAAGTGCATGAACACTCATGTGGATATTGGCATAACCGGTTATGAAAATTATTGGCAGATGTGAACTGCGACTGATCAGTTCCTCCTGAAGTTCAAGCCCTGATTTTCCGGAAAGATTCACATCCAGGATGATGCATCCTGTTCCTTTATGGATTGGTCTTTGGAGGAATTCCTCTGCACTCTCGTAGGATTCAACGGTATGACCTTCCAATTGCAGAAAAAGGGACAGCGAACTCCTTACAGACTCATCATCATCAATTAAAAAAATAATTTCGCACGTTTTATTCATGATCTGCAATTTTTAATCTGAAGGAGAATTCTGCGCCGCCTTCCGGACAATTTTCCGCCCAAATCTCACCACCATGATTTTCTATGATATTCCGGCTGACGGCAAGACCAATTCCAAGTCCGCTCTTGCGGGAAGTGACAAATGGTTTGAATATGGTCCCTTTAACTTCATCTCCGATTCCGGGTCCGGTATCTTTGACCGAAATGGTGACTGAACTTTTTTCTGTATGTTGAGATATTGAAATTACCTTGTGTCCCTGTTTTGTATTTTCCATCGCATTTGCGGCATTGTAGAGTAAATTCAGAAGTACCTGCTGCAACTGAATTTTATCTGCAAGAACATAGGCCGGCTTATCCTGGTTTTTGACAATAACAGTAATATGTTGATGCGTAGCTTGAGGCTCAAACAGTGCAATGGTTTCCTGAATAATTGGAATAATGTTTACCTGCTCTTTGACCCGTGTCTCCAATTTCATTAAACTTCGTACACTGCTGATCAGGCTTCCGGCCCTTTTATCGTCTTTGATAATTTTTAAAAGGAGCTCCTCAACCTGACTTTCATGAGCGTTACCCGATTTTAAATACCTAAGGCAGGCTTGTGTATTGTATAAAATTGCCGTGAGCGGTTGGCTTAACTCATGCGAAAGCGAAGCAGTCAGTTCAACCATCATCATCAGCCTCTCTTCCCGAACAAGTACACGATAGAGTTCTTCTGCTTCGGTCTTCTGCTTTACAACAGCTTTCTGACGGACATTAAGCTTATATAAAAATGCAATTAAAAATGTTTCAAGGATCAAAAACATAATACCTGCAAGAATATACCATTTATATTCAGCAATGAAATTATACTTTTGGTAATAAAAGATGCTGTCTGATGGCAATGCTTTAGACCCGAGCAAATCCCACTTTTTCAGAACCCGCCAATCAAACACACTCTGGTAGAAATCATCCGGAACAGCAATTTCTCTCAGCGGCTTTCCATTAAGAACCTCTTTTGCAAGTACAGCTGTCTTCTTTCCAACTGAATTAAAACTGAAAACATAACCCCCAATGCCACCTTCTCTTTTGATGAAACTGTCAAAAAGGGGGAAAACCGGCGCATCGCAGTTGTTGGCAATAAGACCAATCACTTCTGGTGTTGAAAATTGAACCCCGTTATTGTCAGAAAGAAACGTCGGGATAATAACGATACTATGCGCAGGAATTTTCCGGATAACCTGAATAACTGAATCCATTGACATTCCGGTTATAAACCTGACATGATGGCTCTTTTCAACATTCCCTATACCCGCCCTTACCAATGATGTGAAATACTTATCGGTAGGTGCGCATCCGCTGATGATGTATATGTTATTATAGTTTGGGAAAAAACTGCAGGCTGATTGGATGGATTGGCCAAACCTGTATTTCAGGGTCATTCTGACAACGTTTTCAAGGTTCAGATGCCCCCGGTCGGCATTTAGGGAATCAAGCACAATGCTTATTGTAGGACTCCTTTTGAGCGCCTCCAGGCCGTATTTCTCAAGAACCGGAATTATCCCGGGAGCCACTGTAATTAACAGATCAATTCTGGTGTTTTTAAATTTTTCATTGTACTGTTCGATGATATACTTCGCATACTTGTCATCTCCCAGTCTTCCGATATCGAGATATTCAATCAATAAATTGTAGGGTTGATCGTACTCCTCTGAAAAAGTAGTGCGAAAACCCTCAAGAAGGGTTTGATAAGCGGGTAAATTGGCATGCAGCGCAAAAAAGATAACGATCGTTTTTGTATTACTGGCAGCAAAAGTCACGAACGGTGAGGTGAAAAATAAAGAAATGAGAACAAAAAGCAGGGAGATTTTGATCCTGAGCATTCGAGGATTTGTATATATTTTCACATCATTCAGTTATCAGGGCAAAGGTAACATTTGTATCCTGATTAATTGATGACCTAAATCCAGACTGGTCCAGACATTGTATAATAGGGGCCCAATAACTCCCTGAACTCGTGTTGTCCCTTTTCTTTAAATGTACTCATGAGCGTTGTCTTGGATGGGAGCCTCAGATTTATCCTGGGGCTCCCGCCATGTTGGATGCTACTTATTTTCCTGCTGCATTTTTAAAACCAGAATTCACAATTACGATCTTAAGGTTTTTAGCTGTTGCATCAAGTGTAGTGCTGCCGGCATACTGTGTGCCATCAGGAAGATTGCTGTACGTAATGTTAAAGATCACCTTCTGTGAAGGATCGTCCACAGAAGTGGTTACATCAACCGCCATGATCGTCTGATTTACCTTGTCGATCGAAATGGCAAGCAGGTCGCCCGGTTCATTGTAATCGGGGAAACTGAGTTTGAACTTCTTTCCCGGGTCAAGTACCTGTATGGATGTTTTACCGGCACTATAGATCTGATCCAGTTTCTCGGCACTTGGTGGCAGGTAGGTTTGAACTTTGGCAATGGCAGCTTTGATATAATCCCCCATTTCCTCTTTCTTGTTGGCGATAATCTTTCCGCGCAAACCGCCCGGAGTATTGGCAGGCGTGGTATTCCCGGTTGCGACCTTAGTGAGTGTTCCATCCACACCGTAATAACATTGATTTTGCTTCACCGATTTCTGCTCCCCGTTCAAAAAAGTTGTTGTGGTTTCGATCCATTCGTATTTCTTGATTTTCTCCTTACTGTCTGACAGATTCTTCTTGATCATTCCAATGGTTTCCTTCATATCTGCCTGGGCAAATCCTGAGGTAAATCCAGCGAAAAACGCCAGAATGAGCAATAATTTTATTCTTTTCATAATTTCTGTTTTAGTACTATTTTTGATTAAGAGGCACCAACAAATAAAAATTGGTTAATTGTTTTTGTGATTAGAACCTTAATAAAACACTATGATCAGGAAAATATCCGACCAACGGCCACGATAAAGTGACCGTTGGTCAGATGGCTCTGAAATCGTGCTATTTACTTCCGTGACTTTCCTGCATTTTCCTCAGGACTTCATCCAGGTTAAAGGATCCGGGTTTCTGCCTGGGTGGAAAATCTTTGAACGACATTAAAAACTTTCCAACAACAGCCTGTGCCGGTACATAGATAAATCCATGGTCAAAAATCCAGTCCCAGTAGGAGTTCGATGTAACATCAGCCACTTCATAAGGATCGGTACGAAGGTTGAAAATCTTGGGAGCACGGAGTGTCACAAATGGCTCAGCCCAGATTTCCATGGTACCTTTTGCACGTTGTTCCATAAATACCATTTTCCAGTTATCGTAACGGACTGCAACCAATTGCGCATCGTCATTGATATAAAAGAATTCTTCGCGGGGATCTTTGGTTGTTTGACCAGTAAGCAATGGGAGCATGTTATACCCGTCGAGGTGGACCTTAAAAGTTTTACCGGCTGCTTCATAACCGGTCAGCAATTTTTCCTTAACGTCAGGTACGCCTGCAGCAGCAAGGAACGTGGGTAGCATGTCAAGGTGAGAAATTAATGCATTCGACCATGTTCCGGCTTTAATGTGTCCCGGCCAGCAGATCATAGCAGGCACCCGGTAAGCACCTTCCCAGTTTGTGTTCTTTTCGCTGCGGAACGGGGTTGTTCCGGCATCGGGCCAGCTGTTTTCATGCGGTCCATTATCGGTGCTGTACATGATGATTGTATTGTCGGAAATGCCCAGCTTTTCTATCATATCCAGAACTGTTCCCACATTTTTATCGTGATCGATCATGGCATCGTGATATTCGCTTTGCCAGCGACCTGACTGACCCTGACTTTCGGGTTTGGCATGGGTACGGAAGTGCATGTGCGTAAAGTTTACCCACAGAAATACGGGTTTGCCTGCTTTTACCTGCTTTTCCAGGTAATCGGCGCTCATCTTGGCGATCTCATCGTCAATTGTTTCCATACGCTTTTTGGTGAGCGGGCCGGTATTTTCAATTTTCTGTGTTCCATCCGCATTTGCCCAGCAATGCAATACGCCGCGCGGGCCAAATTTTTCTCTGAAGCCTGGAAAATCCTTTTCAGTCGGGTAATCCCTTAATTCAGGTTCTTCTTCGGCATTCAGGTGATACAGGTTCCCATAAAACTCATCAAAACCATGCATGGTCGGCAAAAATTCATCGCGGTCGCCCAGGTGGTTTTTACCAAACTGGCCGGTCGCATAACCTTGTCCTTTCAGCAATTCGGCAATAGTGGCATCTTCTTTCTGAAGACCCAGGTCTGCACCGGGCATTCCTACTTTGGTCATACCTGTTCGCAGTCCGCATTGACCGGTGATGAACGAACAACGGCCTGCCGTACAACTTTGCTCAGCATAATAGTCGGTGAATGTTACACCTGCCTTGGCAACCCTGTCGATGTTGGGTGTCTCGTATCCCATCAGCCCATGGGTATAGGCACTGATGTTGCTTTGCCCGATATCATCCCCCCATATGATGATGATGTTCGGCTTTTTCTGTGCACTGGCCACCTGGGGAACCAAAAAGGCACCCAAAAGGAAAGATGCAACCATTGTAAAAAACAGTCCGGTTTTTCTCATACTGATTTTGATTTTAAGGTTAATAAATAGGGTTACAATTCCTTTGAAAATTAAATAAATGAAATTTCTGAAAAGATCGCGTCGTTCCTTTATAAGTCCCTGTTAACGGATAATATAGGCTATGCCAACTTTAAGATTCAGCATTTGCAAATTTTTCGATGACTTGTCTTTATACAAATCTATCTGGTTTGTGGTCCATTTGTAGTTGAATGCTACAAGTGCTCCCCACTGTGAATAGTAGCCTAATTTAATCAAGGCACCGATTTCCGGGGTCAGGGAAAAATCCCAACGGGTCTTGTATATATCATATTCCTCAACCAGCAGGTGATGCTCCATATAATCTCCGCCAATTCCAAGTCCGATATAAGGAGAAACCATTTTATCAGGCATGAGGTGGTATGCAATAACTGCCTGGAATGGAACCATCCAGGTAAAACGATAGTTGGTTGCAGTGATGGCTTGCCCGGTGGCAGGTAAAAAATAGGTTTCATTTGTATAGATCTGCGATACCCGCTGCCATGACATGTTAAAACCCGCTACGAGGCCGCCTTTGATAAAATACCGGCCACCGAGGTCAAAACCGGCAGGACTTGCATTCCCCACCCATTTATTGAAATCGCCCATCGTGAAGGTTGTATTCCACGAAAAGGTGTAGTATGAACTAGGGATAAAGCCCATCGAAGCAGGCTTATCCTGGCTTTGCACCAGCCCGTGCATCAACCCGAAAATCAGAAGGAGTAAAAATATTTTTTTCATTATGTCGTCTTTTTATATGATGTATGATTGATTTTCGTTATGGGGTGGTTTTTAAAGCAGGTGTCTGTGTAAAAGCCTGGTCAACACTATTGGTGATGTCGGCTTGTGTATGGGTATTTGTCATCAATCCCCGTATAAATGCATTCCATCTTATCATGACGGTGTTATTTACGACCTTTTTTAAATCGACCAGGTCAATGATGACCGATCCTGCTGAGTAGGAGGTCACATAAGTAGGATAGTAAGGATAACCATAACTTGGATAGCCCCAGGGATAATAGCCTGGGTATCCGTAATACCAGCCCGGAGAGTAAACCGTTGTGGTGGTGGTTTTGATGGCAGTTACATTGATGCCGAGATCCGGTTTGGCGGTATTTGCAATTTGTTCAAATCCACGGCTCTTCATGTCCGCTGCGATCCTGTTTAACAAAACCGTTGCATTTGCATTATTCAGGGTTGAGGTGTCTTTTCCATTAATATAGACCACCGTATTGGGGAGTGAGAAAGTTTTATATTCGTTAAAATTAGCCGTTACATCGTACTGTGTATAAACAACCAGGTCCTGGGTTACACGACCAGAGGAAGGTGGGTATTTGGTACAGGAAGTAACCGCGATGATTCCCATTCCGAGAATCGTCAATAGTTTGGTTTTCATCATAATGGATATTTTTTGTTTATGAATTATAAGATTGCTACTGATCTGTCATGGGTTACTGAATATGTCCCAACCTGAAAATCAGGCCGCCGGTAAAGCCGAACTGGAAAAGTGTAGAATATACCGAAACACTGCTGCCTGAACCACCGGTTCCTACAAACATGGAAAATGCAGTTCCCTGGATGGGCACCAGGCCCTGTGCCTGCAAACGAAGTCCGACCCTTTTACTGAAATAAACTTTTGCCCCGGCATTGATTCCCATGGAGAAAAACCACGAATCAGAATAGGTCTCTTTGGGGTAGAATACACAGGCACCCAGGTTGAATCCGATAAATGGGGAAACTGCCGGATTAACCCTGAAATTTTTAGTAAACCCGATGTGCATATAATTGATACTGATGGGTATTTCCTGGGATAGTGGTATTATACCGCCAACACTGAAGTAGTTTAACTGGGCTTTCGTATCCGACCTGTTATATAGCAGGTCGAAATCCACAACACGGCTTACTGCAATGCTGATGATCCCCCCGTATTGGGCATTGCCATTGATGTGCGCATCAGCAGTATTTCCCTGCATCGTACCACCAAATACATAGCCACCAAACGGGGTGACTTCAACCTTCTGGGCGTTGATCATAAATGGCAGGCAAATCAAGGCTGTCAGAATAAATATAGTTCTTTTCATATCGTTCTTATTAGTATAAAATAATTTTAATAACCTGAGATGGGTTATTGTTTATTCTGAACGAAAGGAACATTTTGAAGCAATTTCATCCTGATCCCTGTAAGGATAAAGTATTCGATCTGGTAAAACTGGGTAGCGACAATGGCATTTGAAACCAGTTTAATCTTCCCATAATAGGTAACGATAAGGTTGTCAGTTTTTTTCTGTAAGGCGATCACTTTAATTGTCCAGGCATCTGCCTGTGCACTTGTCATGTCAAGGTAATGATCAGCGTATTGGTTCAGCAGTTCAATCCGCTGTTTACCCAATTCTTTTCGTTGTGTCTCATATTCATCATATAATTTCCAGAATGCATCTTTCTGCTGTGCTGAAGGTTTAACAAAATCAGCGACAGCGACTTTTTTATCCATTCCGAAAGCAGCCTGAACCAGGTCAATCTCTTCTTTATTTGATTGTGACCAGGCAAATGACGTTAAAAATAATGCGGTGATGATCAAGATGTACTTTTTCATAGTTTAAGTTTAAAGTGGTTAAAAATTATAGTTTATATTGATACTTTTTCGGCATTGTATTGAATAATATCTATCAGGGTTTCACCATCCACAGGTTTGCGCAGGTAGGCTTTTACACCATATTGCCGGCATTTTTCCCGGCTGGCTGCGTCATCAAATGCGGTTACCACGATTACGGGCAAGTGAATACCCTGCCGGTTAAGTTCCGTAAGGAGATCACAACCACTCATACCTGGTAAATTCAGATCAAGCACAAGGCTATCCTGCGAGCCCTGTTGAAATACTTTCAGAAAATCAATGGCACTTTCGAATGACCGGTAATCAAATCCGGCAGATTTGAGAAACAACTCAAATCCCCGCCTGACCGACTTGTCATCATCAACGAGATATACCATCTTTTCCTATGGGTTTAGTAAATAGAGATGTGAAATAATATCCGAAATCCAGCGGACAAAGGTAACTCACTGTTTGCCCCTGGTCAATAGTACTTTACTACTACTGTGATGCTGATTTATTCAGGATGGAGGATGGGAAAATTACTCCCTGACTGATGAAGGATTGATTGCAGCTTTGTCTGCAATGCGAAGAATTTCAGGGATGGATTTAACTTCAAGTTTTTCACAGATGCTTTGCCTGTGATTTTTAACAGTGTTTTCTGCAATGTCGAGTTCACCGGCAATTTGCTTGTTTAACATGCCGGTGAGCAGGTATTTTAATATCTCATTTTCTCTTGGTGAAAGCCTCCTGATTAAGTTCCTGGCTTTCTCAATCTCGTCATGTTCTGCAAACAATTTCCGGCTGATTGCCAGCCCCTCTGCAATAGAATGGAGCAGTTCCTCTTCTTTAAATGGTTTCTCAAGAAAATTTAGCGCTCCTTTCTTTAATGCCTGCACACTCATGGGGATGTTACCGAACCCGGTAATAAAAATGATTGGCAGCAGTGAATCATGTGATATCAGTTCATTTTGCAGATCGAACCCGCTCTTCCCGTCAAGGTTCATATCCAGAAGGATGCACCCTGTTCCTTCAAAACGATCCCTGGCCAGGTACTCTTCTGAACTGCAAAAGGTTTCAACCTGGTAGTTTGCCGCAGTCAGGAATAGAGATATTGATCTCCTGATGGAAGGATCATCATCAATAAGGAAAATAATCTCTTCTGTTTTATGCATGATCGAGTGCCTCTATACTGAAGGAAAACTCTGCACCTCCCTCCGGATGATTTTCGGCCCATATTGCTCCATTGTGGTTTTCAATAATTGACCTGCTTACCGCCAGTCCTATCCCGAATCCGCTACTCCGGGTGGTGACAAATGCTTTAAAAAGCTTATCCTTCATCCCCTCGTCAATTCCCGGACCGGAATCATGAACTGAAACAATCACTTTGCCCTTCGATAACTTTTGGCTTATTACCAGGAGTCTGTGTCCGGGGTCCGTACTTTCCATTGCAAATGCTGCATTGAACAAAAAATTCAAAATAACCTGCTGAATCTGAATTTTATCGCCAAATATGAAAACAGGTATATGATCTTGTTCATAGTTTACTTGGATGTTTTGTTTTATTGCTTCCGAATTAAAAATATACAGGGTCTCCTGGATCAGGGAAGTGAGGTTCACATTTTCCTTTTCCCTGTTTTCCATTTTCATCAAACTCTTTACGCTGCTGATAAGCGCTGCAGCCCGTTTATCGTCTTCAATAATGTTTCTGAATATTTCTTTCGCCTGGTTGTAATCCAATTTACCCGATTCGAGAAACCGGTCACCTGCCTGCGCACTGTAAAGGATTGCAGTCAAAGGTTGATTGAGCTCATGTGAAAGGGATGCGGTAAGTTCCACCATCATCATCATCCGTCCCTCCCTGACCAGGATCCGGTAAAGCTCTTCTGCTTCATCCTTTTGTTTCCCAATTGCTTTCTGTCGGATAATCAGCTTAATCAAAAACACGATCAGGAAAGATTCCAGGATCAGGAATAAAATACCGGAGAGGATGTACCACTTATATTCAGCAATAAAGTCATGTTCCTTGTTAAAAAACAGACTTTCTGAGGGTATTGCGTTTGAATCAAGGAGATGCCATTTTTTTAATTGTTTCCAGTCATACATGTACTGGTAAAAACCCTTCTTATGCACAATAATCTCCCGAAGAGGCTTGCCGTCGAATATTTCCTTTGCAATTCTTCCTGTTTCTTTGCCAACATAAATGTAACTGAAAAGAAAACCACCGATGCCTCCATTGGTTTTGAGGAAACTGTCAAAAATGGGAAAGACGGGTGCGTTGCAGTTTTCTGAGAT
>CAIYES010000499.1 GCA_903925275.1 uncultured Bacteroidales bacterium | reverse complement strand
TAAAAACAAATTTAAACAGACTCTTAATAATTAATGATTAATAATTAATAATTAATTGATAATTAACAACTTGGAATCAATAATCAGAATTTGGAATTAGTAATTAGTAATTATTAATTAGTAATTAAATTTTCGTGCCAGTGAATTTGCTAAACCTTCACATCATCTCCTTCGACATCCCATTTCCCGCCAATTACGGGGGAGTAATTGATGTTTTCTACAAGATCACTGCCCTCCATGATGCAGGGGTTAAGATTCATCTGCACTGCTTTGAATACCAGCGACCGCCGGCAAAAGAGCTGGAACAATACTGTGAATCGGTGCACTATTATCGTCGCAGGACCGGATTGGCAGCCAACTTCAGCCTGAAACCTTACATTGTTGCCGGACGTACTTCGCCTGAGCTCATTGAAAACCTGCTTCATGACGATTATCCGATCCTTTTTGAAGGATTGCATTCCTGCGGATTTATCCATGATGTCCGATTAAAAGGGCGGTTCCTGATTTACCGTGAAAGCAACATTGAACATCATTACTATTACCACCTCTTTAAAGCCGAAAAAAAGCTGACAAAAAAGCTGTTTTTCCTTGCTGAAAGCGTCCGGTTGAAATTATTTCAGAAAACCCTGGTTCATGCTTCCGTGATGCTGACGGTTTCGGTAGAAGATACTAATTACCTGTCGGTTGCATTTCCCGGTAAACGGGTTGTTTATCTGCCGAGTTTCCATCGCCATGCTGAAGTTAAAATTACTATCGGCAAAGGAACATTTGCGCTTTACCACGGGAAGCTTTCAGTACCTGAAAACAGCATTGCGGCAAAATTTCTCATCAACCAAATCTGGGAACCGTCATTTCCTGAGCTCGTGATTGCCGGACTTGATCCACCTGACTGGCTCACGTCACTTGCCGCAAATCGCCCCAACATCCGCTTTGTCAGCAACCCTGCCGATGATGAGATGTTCAGGCTGATCAGCGAAGCCCATGTGAACATCATGGTTACTTTTCAACCCACTGGTTTGAAACTGAAGCTTTTGAATGCCCTTTACAACGGAAGGTTTTGTCTGGTAAACCCGCAAATGGTGGCTGGAACATCACTTCGTGAATTGTGTGCCATCGCTTCGACGCCTGCTGAATTTAAAGCGCAACTTCATCGTCTCTTTCAACAGGATTTCACCCAAAACCTTATTGAACAAAGGGAATCAATACTGATGAAAAACTATTCCAACCAAAATAATTGCAAATTACTTTTAGAGATATTAACTTTGCGTTGATGTTTCACCTATCTTTAGACTTTCAAAGCAAGCACTATGAAAAAAATTCTTGTACCCGTCGATTTTTCCAGCCATACCGATATTACATGCAGGTATGCCATTGAGTTTGCAAAGGCTTATGGCGCATCAATCATGTTGTTTCATACTTACTTCGACCAGATCATCATTGCTGATACGAGTTTTCCTGACACGCTCGACATGAGTACAATTTACAATGAAGAGCTCATGAAAGAGATTTTTCGACAGGCTGAACGCAACATGCTGGAACTGGAGGAAAAACTGAATATCCTGATTAAAAAAGAAAACCTCGATAATGTAACCCTCTCAACCAAAGTCACCGGCGGGGAAATTGAACATGAACTCAAAGAGATATGCATCGAATTTCACCCTGACCTTGTAGTGATGGGAACTACCGGAAAAGGCAACAATCTCAATGTGTGGGGAAAAGTTTCTACTTTCATCATCGACCATGCCAAGGTACCGGTGATCACAGTGCCGGAAATAAAGAATTTCCACGGATTTCAATCCATCATGCTTGCGGCTGACCTTTCGGATGGAAATGCTGCAGCAATATCAGATCTTTTCAGGATCTTCTCTCCATTTAAATTCAGGATCAAGGTCGTTCATTTCAGCAACAGGGCGAAGGAGACAGATGAATACGAAAGAATGAAGGCGCTGCAAATGAAATTCGGGAAAGAGGAAAAGTCAAATATGATTGATTTTGAGGTGATTGAAGTCGCAGACGACAATCAGAAAGCGGTTGATCAGTTTGTCATCGAACACAATGTCGACCTGATTGCATTCTGCCCGCATAAACGAAGTCTTCTGTATATGTTCTTCACTAAAAATATCACCAAGAAGAACCTTTTTGCTGCCAACGTGCCTTTGCTCGCCATACCGGCAGCAACCTAACATCAATTCACTTTTACCAACCTGTAATTCTCATACTTGTACACCATCCAGTGCTGGTTTTCAAATCCATTGCCTTTGGATTGGCGAAAATCGAAATGAGTTTGCATGGAATTTAATTGTAAATCGCTCAGACACCGCTGAAAGTTGGCTCCGTACTTGTTCAGGGCGGAAAGAAAATAAAATGCCACATCAAATCCCTGGAAACCGAGCAATTCCGGATCTGCTTGATAAACAGACTGGTATCCGCTGACAAATTTTTGTACTCCAATATCGTTGTAATCGATAAATGATGCGGCCACCATGTGGGTTTTCAGTGCCACCAGATATTCTGATTCCAGTCCCTCCATCACCGACCAGTCGGGAAGCCCGACAAGGGTGAGTTTATACTCATTCCGGAGTTCAAACAGCCGCCGGGTAAGATCGAAGGCATAAGCGGTGTTGTCGGTAAATATTATCAGACAATTTTCTATTTCCTTTGAAAGATCAGTGATTGCGGCTTCCTGCCCATCAACTACCCGAACCTTTAACCCAAGTTCCTCACACTCCTTTTTCAATTGGTCCGGTGCATCCCTGTCGCTGTATTGTCCGTTGCGCACAATTATTATGTGATCATGATTATATGTCCGGGACATAAACCCTGCCACCTCTGCAAGCTTTACCTTTTTTGATGGTTGAACTTTGAAAACGAAAGGATTTCCGTTAACCAGGTCACTCCGTTCCGAAACCGGATTGACAACGGCGATCTTATTTCTTTTTGCAAATTCAGCAACAATCTGGAAATTACGTTGATACAATAAACCGAAGATAATATTCATCGATTTCATCTCTGGTTTCCTGAGTATTTGCTTTGTTTTGGATGTGTCTTTGTCGACATCGTATACATACAATTTAATTTTAAGCCCCATTTTTTCCAACGAATCGAGGGCCATTCGAAAACCTTCATAAAATGGAAGGAACTGAAATGATCTGGAGGTTTCGATAATCTTTGGATCGGGGTTTTCAGTATTGATATTCTCAACATCACCAAGGAAAAGCGGCAACATCAAGGCAACTTTGTAGGTTGCTTTTTTTAATGCAGGGTCTGAGCCGCAAGGCAACTCCGCAATTACCACTGAGTCTGGTGGTTTTGTTGTTGAAGCCTTCCCGGGATCGGGAGTTTTGCCGGCTGTTCGATCATCCCCTTTCTGGCCGGAACCCTGCCTGGTATCGTTGGGTTCCGCTGATTTTTGCCCGGCCACCAAAATCCTTAGCTTCTGATCGGCTTTGATACCTTCCTTAACCCAGGGATTTTCGCGGATAAGATCACTCACCTCCACACCGTATGCCTTGGAGATCATGTAAAGCGTTTGCCCCCGCTTAATCGTATGGATGTAAAACTCTTTGCCATCAATTTTTTCGACAACTTCGGAGCGCATCTGTTTTAACAAATTCTCAGTCGATTGGGCATTTGCATCTTCGGACGAAAAATGGATGAGAAATACCAATAGAATGTATACGGGAAGATATTTCATTTGGACATGATAAAATTCATCAACTGAAAATCTAATATAACGTTATTTCGTTTTTTAATAGTCATGGCCACCGGAAAGCCTCACCCCTACTCCCATTCTATTGTTGCCGGCGGTTTTGAACTGATGTCATACACAACACGGTTTACACCTTTCACCTTATTGATAATGTCGTTGCTCACCTTTGCCAGAAATTCGTAAGGCAGATGTGCCCAATCGGCTGTCATGCCATCGGTGGAGGTCACAGCGCGCAAAGCCACTACATTTTCATAGGTTCGTTCATCGCCCATCACCCCTACGGCCTGGACCGGTAAAAGCACTGCAAAAGCTTGCCATACCGAATGATACAGATCAAATGTGCGCAAGCCTGAGATGAAAACATCGTCGACCTCCTGCAACAGGCTCACTTTTTCACGGTCAACATCGCTGAGGATGCGCACCGCCAAACCGGGTCCCGGAAAGGGATGGCGGTCGATAAATTGGGCATCCAGTCCCAATGTTTTCCCCACTTTACGCACTTCATCCTTGAACAGGCTGTTCAGTGGTTCAACAATCTTCAACTTCATATAATCGGGCAACCCGCCCACGTTGTGATGTGATTTGATGGTGGCCGAGGGTCCCTTTACCGAATGCGATTCAATCACGTCCGGATAGATCGTTCCCTGGGCCAGCCACTTAATATCCTGTATTTTGTGAGCTTCAGTGTCGAAAACATCAATAAAAGTCTTCCCGATTACTTTCCTTTTTTTCTCAGGATCAACAATGCCTTTCAGCGCATCGAGGAAAAGGTCGCGGGCATCGATGCCGGTTACATTCAAATCAAGTTTCTTGTAACCGTCCAGTACTTCCTGAAATTCATTTTTCCGGAGCAGGCCATTGTCGACAAAAATGCAATAGAGGTTCTTCCCTATAGCGCTGTTCAGTAACATCGCAGTTACGGAGGAATCGACACCACCGGAAAGTCCAAGTACAACTTTATCGTTGCCCAGTTTTTCCTTTAATGCTGCCACAGAGGTCTCTACGAACGATTCGGGAGTCCATGACTGCTGACAACCGCAGATATCAACCACAAAATTCTTCAGCAATTTCAAGCCTTCGGTGGTATGATAAACCTCCGGATGAAACTGTATCCCGTAGGTTGGTTCATCTGCTACCCGGAAACCTGCAAATTGCACGTCGGAAGTACTGGCAATAACCCGGAAATTCGCGGGGATACTGAGGATCGTATCGGCATGCGACATCCAGACCTGTGTTCCGGAAACCATACCATGCAACAGGTTGCTATTTTGGTCTAAAAATGAGAGGTTGGCTCGCCCGTACTCCCTGATTTCCGAAGGTGCAACAACACCTCCCGACGACTGTGCCAGGTACTGTGCACCATAGCAAACACCCAGGATCGGCAAGTGTTTGCGGATATTTTTCAAATCAGGGAAGGGGGCATTTTCATCCCTTACTGAAAAAGGGCTGCCCGAAAGAATCACTCCTTTGCAATGATGATCCAACACCGGGATTTTATTGAAGGGATGGATTTCACAATATACATTCAACTCCCGCACCCGCCGCGCGATGAGCTGGGTATATTGGGAACCGAAATCCAGGATTAGAATGGTTTCTTGCATGGTACAAAGATAAAAAAAATATTACCGGATCAGGGCAGCTTCATAGCGGGTCGAATTTCCGACACCATCGGTAACCCTGAGAACGAAAATGTTTTTACCCGGTCGCATCACTTCGTCAAAGACATAGGTCAGTAAACGATTCTTTTCATCATAATCCATCAGGATCCACTTGCCATTGAGCGTTCCACGGTAAGTTTTGATGCCTGAAAGATTGTCATTGAGTTTCATCATGATCGAAAACTGCTTCTTGACTTTTTTATTCGGAAAAATATTGACCGGCTTGATCACAGGAGGTTCTGTATCAACGGTTACCGTATAATTCCCAAAATCACGGATTTTTGTCGTCACCCATCCATTCTCACAGGTTCCACCCTTGCTTGCAAAGGTATTTCCGGGGCTGACAGCAACAATCACAGCTTTATCGGTGAGGTTCTTTGGCAGGTTCTCCGCTTTGATCGATAAGGTACAAAAGGTATGAAGCGGGGTATATTCATTGTGAAGATGATGCACGCCGGCATAAGAACCCTTGACGGGCTGTGTTACCTGATATTCAAATGGAAGGTCCTCGTAAATGGCCTCCTTCGGGACGTCGAACCGGATGTTTTGCTGCTCAAAATGGTTGTCAGCTTTATACGACATCATTTGAGAACCACTGTTGACCGGTTTCGAAATTCCGCCCTGATTTGCAGGTGGATGGCTCATGACCCAGAATTCAAGCGTTGATGCTTGTCCAAAGGCATCCCTGACAACATATTGAATTTTATGCGCTTTCGCATCTGCAAAATTCACAACACCCCGGTTTTTAACCGCTGAATATACACTCAGTTTGTTGTTTGGTGCAACATACGATCGCTGTATCTTCCGCCGGTTCTGCAGAAAAGCGGGGTAGTCCATCAGGCTGTTGACATAACGGGTTTCGGAAAAGGCAAACCGGTCGATGTTTTGGGTGTATACAATGGCTCCATCCACCGAAAGTGTAATGTTGTGTACACCGGTCTTCATACCGCCTTCGGCAATGGCAATTGTTTCGATGCCAAAAAATATATTCCCCGAAACCTTCACACTGTCAACCAGTTTCAAACTGTAATGGCCATTTGAGCCGGTAACAGGTATCAGCAATGGATTGGCTGTAAGGTTCACCATCGAATTGTCGTCATAGGGATATATCTTGACATAGTTGATTTCGGGCGTGATCCCGCCGGCTTTCATGAAGCCAAAATCAAGCGGATCGATGATCTCCTGGGTTCCGGCGTCGCGAATTTCAAAATGGAGATGTGGGCCTCCCGAAGCCCCCGAGTTTCCCGACCATGCCACCAGCTCCCCTTTCTTTACCTTCAGTATGCCCGGCGGTACTTCAACATCAATGGCAAACGATTCCTTTTTATATTGCTGGGCCTTTACCCATCCTGCAATAGACCCGGCATACCCCTTAAGGTGGCCATATAAAGAGGTATAGCCATTGGGGTGTGTAATATACAATGCCTTTCCAAAGCCGCCTGCCGAAACATTGATTCTTGAAACATAGCCATCGGCGATAGCATAAACCGGTTTACCCTGTACCCCCTCGGTGCGGATATCGATCCCGGAATGAAAATGATTTTTACGGATTTCTCCAAATGAACCGGCCAGTGAGACATGAAAATCAACAGGCGAACGAAAATAATCTTTCGGGTATTGATGCTGTGCCCTGACCAGAAAAAACGGTAAAAGCATTAATATCACAAGAATGGCAAGCCGGTGTTTCATCTGTCAATAATTTGTTTTAATCCCGTTAGGGATTTTATTTCTTTTTAACAGGATCATGCTTACCGAACCGGTAAAAAAGAAAAGTTCCTGGAATATGACATCATCTGGGCAGCAAAATCATCAGGATAGCTGATGTTAACATCCGCAATGGTATCGCCTTTCATCACCAGGGTATACACAGGATTGATAAACCCGGCGTAAGGTGCAATCTTCAGCCGGGCGTATCGCTCTATCACCTCCTTATGCAATTTCGGATCAACCTGAACAGCATATGTTTCAACCAGGGTTTTGGCCGCGTTGTAATCGCCTTCGGAGGTAATCTGCTGAATGGTCTTTAGCAACCCCGCAAACAGCATCCGGAGTGCGTCATAATCATTGATTTTGAAATAGGTCTTACCATCCCTGGTTGTTTTTTCAATGACCTTTTCGCTGTTTCCCTTTTCATAAACCCAGCGAGCAATCAGGGCGCGGTCGCGCATGTGCGACTCCTCGATGGTCTTGCCGGGAAGGATCCGCACAAGCTGGGTCATCAGCCCGTTCCGGATGTAGCTGTCGTATTCGGCTTTGGCCACTTCATCATCGGGAACGAGTCCGAATTTCACCAGTACCGGATCTTTCAGATAATACAAGGCAAAGAGATCAGCCCGGGCCTCTTCGATGGTAGAATGATAATTTTTCAGCGCATCGGCCCCTACCCCGCGTTTCAACTGACCAGAACCATGTCCGAGGCATTCGTGCAGATCAGTTGTGAGGTTTCCAGCAAGATGGCCATTCTTCCGCGCCCGCTCAATCTCTTCTTTCGAAAATGCAAACTCTTCCATGAATCCATTGCCTAGAGCAGCCTGATCGTAAGCATAGGTGATGTTATCCATGGTCACCGACTTCGAACCATATTCTTTCCTGATCCAATTCGCATTGGGAAGGTTGATGCCGATCGGGGTGGTCGGGTCGCTTTCGCCGCCTAACTGGGCCACAGTAATCACCTTAGCCGTAACGCCTTTTACCTTTTTCTTTTTGAATTCAGGCGCCACCGGCGAATTATCTTCAAAATACTGCGCATTGCTGCTGAGAATTTCGGTACGTTTGGTTGCCTCCACATCCTTGAAGTTGACAATCGATTCCCACGATCCCTTCATAGCCATCGGATCACCATATACTTCGATGAAGCCGTTTACAAAGTCGACCAATGAACTGAGGTCTTTGACCCATGCAATGTTGTAATCATCCCAATCCTTAAGGTTTCCCGAACGGTAATAGGCGATAAGCTTATCAATAGCACCGAACTGTTGAGGAGTCTCGGCCACTGTCGCTGCTTTTTCAAGCCACGTGATGATCTGATCGATGGCGGGAGCATAAAGTCCACCGGATTTATAGGTTTTCTCTACGATCGTTCCGTTCTCCCTGACCAGCTTTGAATTAAGGCCAAATGAGATATTGGTATCTGTTTTATTTATTTTCGCCTCCTTTTTCATAGCGGTATAAAAGTCTTCAACCTCCTGTTGAGTCAGCCCTTCATAAAAATTTGATGCGGAATTCATTACCAAATCGCCTTTGGGGTCAAGGCTGACCCGCTTGGGCGCGATATCGGGACTGAAAATCAACGGAATCATCTCGCTTAGGAATTTCTCCGGAGTTTGACCTGGCAACATGGGCAGCAACTCCCTCTTTGTCCCCTTGATAAGTACAGAAAAGTAATCCCGGGTAAATTCCGGCAAAAATTTATCCGTGGAATAATGGTGGTGAATGCCGTTGCAAAACCACACCCGTTTTAGGTACACTACAAATTTCTTATACTCTTCGCTGTTCCTGTCGCCATTAAAGTCCTGGTAAATGGCTTCCAGCGTTTTGCGGATAAGCAGGTTGGATTTGTAGTTTTGGTCGTAGGTGATGTCCCTTCCGCAAAGCGCTGCCTGGCTCAGGTAATAAATGAG
>CAIYES010000498.1 GCA_903925275.1 uncultured Bacteroidales bacterium | reverse complement strand
TGCTGATGTGCTGATGTGATAATGTGCTGATGTGATAATGTGCTGATGTGCTGATGTGCTGGAAATAAATGGGTTTTATGTTAAAGTGAAAAAATTTTCAACTCAGCAAATTTCCCCCCAGATTATAAACTTTCTGCTGAACCCATGCGGCCCATTGGGATTCACTTTTTGATTTATCGAAAGTGGTATATGGGATGATGTCGCCGACAACCAGCGTGATGGTTTTATTAAATTGTTTCGACATTTCATCCACGAGGTAGAGCATTTCGATGTTTGCCTTGATGCCCAGATATTTGCGCCAGCGGGCGAGGTTGTAAAACCATGCGGAATTTCGTCCTGCAACATAAACTGGAATGATGTCGCGTTGAAATTTCTTTGCTTTTTTAATGAAGGTGTTTTTCCATTCCAGATCGCGTACAACCATTTTTCCCTGAAAACGTTGTTTACGTGAAACCAGTCCGGCAGGGAAATAGAGGATCATCTTTTCCGATGCAAATGTTTCATTGATCAGTTGTGCATTTTCGGTATTTCGTCCATGCTTGTTGATGGGAATGAATAGTGGACGTAGTCCCGGCACATTCATCAGCAGATCATTTACCGGAAAGACAATATCCTCTCTGATTTTGCCGAGTTCCTGCATGAGCGCCATTCCGTCGAGTCCGCCAAGGGGATGGTTTGAGGCAACGATAAACCGGCCGGTTACGGGAACTACATTGGTTGATGGAACCGGGATCGAACGATTGTCGCGTACCTCGACGTTAACACCAAATTCCTTAAGGATAGCTTCAACAAATGGCAATCCGACTTTATCTCGATTTCGCCAGATATAACCATTCACTGCTTCCTGGTGGGTGATTTTTTTCAGGTATGATAAAATAAACCCGGGAATGATCCTGAGAAGCTTAGGGTTTTTCGAAGCAAACAATGCTTCAATGTCAATCAAACGTTCGGGAATTTCGATTTTTTCCGGAGTATCCATGAAGCAAAGTTACAAAAATTGATTCTTTGCCTGTTCTGTTGATTTTAAAAGATTCTCAAAAAGAAACTGAAGGAAATCATGGTTGACCGAAAAAGCAGAAAAGGAAATAAATTATCTTTGTAATATAATTTTGCGTCAGACCCTGATAATTTTCAATTTTCAATTTTCCGTTATCAATCATTCATGGAACCCATCATCGACCGAATCGACAAGAACCTGCTCGAAGCTGAACTCAATGAGAGTACATTTTTACGGAACACCAACAACGGGCATAACAAAATTTATGTGTTTACCGCTCATGATTCGCCCAACTTAATGCGTGAAGTTGGGCGCCTTCGTGAAATCACTTTCAGGGATGCAGGGGGCGGAACGGGTAAAAGCCTGGATATCGATGAGTTTGATACGATGGAGGTGCCGTTTCATCAACTCATTGTTTGGGATCCCATCGAAAAGGACATTTCCGGTGGCTACCGGTTTATTCATGGCCGTGACATCCTCTGTGGTCCGAAAAATTGTATTCACAGTGCCACAGCCGAACTTTTTGCCTTTTCAGATAAGTTTGTCAGGGATTACCTGCCTCTGAGCATCGAACTGGGACGGTCGTTTGTTCAGCCTAATTATCAGCCGCTTGTCAATTTCCGAAAAGGCATGTATTCGTTGGATAATTTGTGGGACGGGCTTGGTGCGATGATCATTGAGAATCCCGACGTGAAATATTTTTTTGGCAAGATGACCATGTATCCTGAATATAACCGCATGGCACGCGATATCGTTTTGTTTTTCCTGCAGAAATATTTTCCCGATACAGAAACACTTATGTTGCCTTTGGAACCGATCATCTGTGAAACTCCGGATACAGTTTTTGCAGAACTTTTCTCTGCCCGTACCTATGAAGAAAATTACAGAATACTTACCCAGGAAGTACGACGTTATGGTGAGCATGTACCGCCATTAGTCAATGCATATATGAATTTATCTCCAACCATGCGCACATTTGGTACCGCCATCAACCACGGTTTTGGCGAGGTTGAAGAGACCGGGATTTTAATTCATATCGAAGATATCTATCCGAGAAAGAAGGAACGCCACCTGAAAACATATATCCAACGTTTGTCTTCACTCAAAGGGTTGAGATGGAGGAGGAGGAGGTAGGCAATTCAAATAGCGAAGTAGCGAAATAGCGAAATTGTGCTACTATAGCTATTTATTTCAACAGGGGAGTTGGTGTGAAATTATTTAATCTGCTGAATTACCCGGCAACAGGTGCAGCAGCAGCATTGGCTTTGCGCATCAGTTTGCTCTTGAGGTTTGAGGCTTTATTTTTGTGAATGACATTTTTCTTAGCCAGTTTGTCGATCTGGGAAACCACTTTCGGGAGATCCTTTACAAGGGATTCTTTTTCTTCTGTTTCGCGTAATTTTTTTACGGCATTACGGACTGTGCGGCCCTGGTAACGGTTTTGTGTACGTTTGTTCTTAGCGTTGCGGATGCGTTTTTCTGCACTTTTGTGATTAGCCATGGTCAATATTTATTTTCAAATTGGGGTGCAAAGATACAATTTTTTGGGAAAAATACAATGCTGAAAAAAAGAAAACCGCTACCCTCGGGAAAACATCTGATGATTTTTTGGTAACGGTTTTGACTATTCCTTTCCCGGAATTATTGTTAAAAACATAATTATTCTGGTTGCGGAGCTTCTACAGGTACCTGCGCAAAAGCGGGAGCAGCTTTAGCAACCTTGGATGCTGATTTTGGGCTTGCCTTTTTAGCAACTTTTTTAACTTTCGCTTTGGCAGCGGTTTTTACAACAGGAGTTTTTTCAGTTGTCGCTTCGACTGTTTTTACCTTGACAACTTTAGGTGTTGCAATTTTTACGGTTTTAGTTTTTTTTTCTTTTTTTTTCGGTGCAGCCTTTATTGGTTTGGCGGGAGCCGTCGTTACCTCCTCGACAACAATATTCTTTTCCTTCTTAGGCCGGCCAAGTTTTTTACCTTTACTTTTTAAAGGTTTATCTTTTGTGATTTCTTTTTCGATCACGCCTAATTTCGTCAGAATATTTTTAATCTCACCAACATAATTTTCGGCATCTGCTAATTCAAGTTCATAATGATTTTGTAAAAATTCAAGCTCGGAGTCACTAAATTTTATTGTTTTCATAATAAAAGGTTTAAGTAAAAAAAAGTAGACAAAATTAATTAATTATTTTCAGATGCGCTTTTTTTTTATTGCGAAAAAATTTATTGAATAGGCACAATCGTACCAGCTACATTTGGAAACCTTAGTCTGTATATCAAAGACCCTTCCCCGGCCCTCCCCTTGGAGGGGAGGGAGAACTTTTGCCGAGGATTTCAGACAATTTCAGCATATCGGATGGACTTTATAATTCTCTTAATGAAAAGTTTTCAACAAATCAACCATAATCCCTCACTATCTATCAATTCTTCGATAAAGCAGTAAACGAGTTTCATAAATATCAAATAAAGCTGGCTTATATCGGAAAAACCCGCGAACCTGCATTTCATTTTTTTTCAGATCAAACAACCATTCATCTGGCCAAAGAACTCCGGCGAAAAATGACTCCATGTGAAAAAATACTATGGCAACGGTTAAGAACCAAAAAATTAGCTGGATTTAGATTCAGACGACAACATCCGATCAAATTTTACATTGCCGATTTTTATTGTCACGAGGCCAGATTGGTGATTGAGGTGGACGGTCCGATACATAACAGAATTGATCATCGCGAGCATGATTAACAACGGAGTGGAGTAATTGAAGATTTTGGAATAATGATTATTCGATTTTCAAATGATGAAATCAGGTACCACCTAAAGCAAGTTCTAAAAAAAATAGAGGAAGTTTCAATCATGCGCACAGAAAACAAAGTATTTCCTGCATCATCTGCAGGTAAAGGGTCTCCCTCCCCTCCAAGGGGAGGGCCGGGGAAGGGTCCTTTTGAATGAAAATTCCATCAACCAATATCTACTGGTATGATTCCGCTCAATCAAAAAATTTATTTGGAATTTGATAATTATCTCAAGTTTCGGGATTGAATTTCAAGTGTATATTATCAATATTCATGAGTCTTTCCGAAGGTATTTCACTTCATTTCTTTTTCAAAAACAGCATTTGTTGATTTACTCAAGATATTTTCCTCAAGCATGATCCGATTAAAATCTATGGATTTATTTAAAGTCTGCATAGTATTGATGATGCCAACTCAACAAACAACCAGAATAATTTTTCAGCAAGTGTATCTTCGCCGGGAAAAGACCTTTGAATCCCGAAACTTGAGTTAATTATTTCTTCTTATCTCCAAAATTGAGGGATAAGCCAAGATACAGAATAATCGCATTATACGTCGATGTCATATTGTTGATCCGGGTTCCCTGCAGGGCCTTATGCTCCATAAAATTATACTCAACCGGATCCGACAGGTTGACAAACTGTGTCTGGTTGGCTGTTCGTCCAAAAGAATATTCAACACCGGTAATGATATCCTGACCGAAAATTACCCAGGAAAGTCCGCAGGTAAAATGATAAAGGTCAAGGTTGGTCTTCCTGATTTTAACATTTTCGGCAAACTGTCCGAAATCCAGGTTTTTCTGATAGTTAAAATCAGTTCTGAGTCCGGCTTTCAGCATCAGTTTTTCGGTTAACGTCCAGCTATAGCCCAATGCAACATTGAATACCGGTTTGGCTCCGGTAACATAGGTGAGCCAATCGGAGTATTTCTCCCCTCCAGTTCCTGCTGTCAGCAGCGGATTCTCTTCCGCCTCTACCATCCTGTAGGGATCTATGCCAGAAAAATACTCCATCGATAGGAATATAATCCTCCTGCCATCGCGAAAGTTATAGGTGAGGCCGGCTGCAACAGAGAAAGGAGTCTTGAATGAAACTTTCACATCACGCTTTGTATCAAAATCGGTGATCAAATAATCGGCCATCTGCAATCCTGTCTGCGGATTGGTTATATTGGACTGCTGCTCCTTGTGTTGCACACTTTTTCTATCTGAATAAACCCCGACGGAGGGTGTGGTGACCATAAGACCAATACTTAAATAATTCCATTTATAGATGATTCCAAATTTCCACATCAACCTATAATCAGTGAAACTCAGATAATTAAGTTCTTCATACCCGGCAGCATGAAAGGAGTTGCCCGCATCGGAAACTAACATAGTATCGCTAAGCGGATAAGCCTGAATATCCAGGGAGTGTTGGTATTTAAGGGTTTTGATTGTAGCAAACATACTCATTCCCAGGAACAATCTGTTTCCGAATTTTTTGGAAGCTCCAATTCCGATCCATTCATCCTTGAATTTGTTGTAGTATTGATAGTATGCCACATAACGGTCATCGCCAGGGTTGCCGGTTAAAACATTTTCACGCGCATCAACTGCGGCCAAAAATTCGGTTTCTACATTTTCATTGTTCAAAAATGCGATCTCAAAACTCCATGTTTGGTATTTCTTTAGTTTGAGCATGTAGGCAATAAACCGGGGCTCAACCCTGCCTATTGCTTCTCCCAGATCAATATGGTCGCCCAGTGCGTTATGAATATTGATAAAATTAAGGGAGAACAAACTGGTATTCAGCGATAATTTAGAAGCTTTTACTTCGGAAATGCTTGCAGGATTATAGTAAATGGCACTTGGTCCGGCACCTCCGCCAACCACCGATCCCGATAATAGTGAAGACTCTTCATTGAAACTCCGGGTCCAGTAATTATGCGATTGCCCTAAGGCGACATAGGTTGCAGACAGAAACAAGCTGAATAAAATCGCTAACTTGTTTTTCATTTGGAATGTTTAATGTTAATCTATCAAAACAATGCAAACAATGCAAACAATGCAAACAATGCAAACAATGCAAACAATGCAAATAATGCAGGAATTATTTTATTGATTTAACTTTTTTAGTTGTTCGTTATAATTTATCGTTTAATATGAAACCAGGAAATATTACCATTTTAATCGTTGATGATGACCAGGATTATCTTTTCCAACTTCAGGCCAGGGTTGAGCAGTTCGGATTTAAAACAATCACGGCGGAAAGTCAGAAAGAGGCCGAGGAATTACTGGAGAAAACAAAGCCCGACCTTGCCATCCTTGACCTCATGATGGAAAATGAGGACAGCGGGTTTATATTGTGTTATAAGATGAAAAAAAAGTATCCCGATGTCCCTATCATCATAGCAACAGGAGTGGCAGCTGAAACGGGGATTTCCTTTGATATCAGTGATGAGAACAACCGGAAATGGATTAAAGCCGACCGCTTTCTTGACAAAGGTATCCGCTCGGAACGCCTGAAGGAAGAAATCGAAAATTTGCTGTTTAAAAATAACAGTTGATGTTATATTAACTGATTTTCACCTTATTTTTGGAGTGGAATAAATCTATGTCAACACTAAAAATTCTCGTCGTCGATGATGAACCCGGTATCCGCAGCGGAATTACCCGGATTCTGAGGAATTTCAGGGTAGATTATCCCTTTATGGATGAAGCGTTTGAATTTGATGTCATGGAAGCGCCAACCGGGGAGGCAGGGATCGAGATGATCGAGTCGGATCAGCCCGATATCCTCCTGCTCGACAACAAGCTTCCCGGAATCCAGGGTATTGAGGTGCTTGAATATGTCAAGAAAAAACAAAAGAGCATCATCGTGGTGATGATAACCTCCTATGCGTCCCTTGAGCTGGCTGTGAAAGCAACCAGTGATGGCGCTTACGATTTCATCCCCAAGCCGTTTACGCCGCAGGAGCTTAAATCATCCATCGAAAACATCACCAAACGGGTGTTTCTCAAGAAGATGACCAACAAACTGCAGGATACGGGCAAACAGATCAGGTTTACCTTCCTGTCTGTCCTGTCGCATGAACTGAAAGCCCCTCTGAACGCTATCGAGGGATACCTGAGGATGATCCGGGAGCGGCAAATCGGCACAAAACTCGAGGATTATGATGTGATGATCGCCAGGTC
>CAIYES010000497.1 GCA_903925275.1 uncultured Bacteroidales bacterium | reverse complement strand
TGTAGTAGGTGTAAAAATCAGGGACTTCCTTGGCTTCCGTGTCATGAAGGATAAAACGGGATTCCACCTGCTTTTCGTATTGATACAGGAGCCAACTGTAGATCATCACATGCTGTGATACAATCAATTCCGTGGGCTTTCCGGACATTGATCCGGAATAATCCCTCAGGAAAAACACCACAGCTTGAGATTCATAGTCCTTTTCCCTGGAAAGAATCCGGTATATTTTATCCCCAGGTGATATTAAAAATGAGGAGAGATCAATGTTGGCGATGTCTGGCGCATTCCCCAGATGAATATTGGTTTCCAGAATTTTTTTCAACGTGGCTTTTTTGTCCAGAAACTGGCCAAATCCCCGGTGTCTGTCGGTCATATCGTAGGTGTAGCGGGTAAGGGATCGTTTTTTGCCTTTTTCTTTTAAATTGGGCAGCTCAAATTTTTCCGTTAATATCTTGCCCAAGTCGTAGGCGCTTGATTCCATCTCATGCGGCCCCCCCTCTCCCTGACCTGGCCCCCCGCCACTGCCTTTCTGGGGACGCACGGGCTCCTCTCCGATGACGTCTCCTTCTTCCCCGTCACCGGATCCGCCAGCCGGCGAATCTTCCGAAGATTCCTTGAAAGAGTTGTCATGGTATAATTTTTCCTCGACAGTGGATGGCACCACCACCACTTTGTCCTTGCCGCCCTTACCCGGTTTGATCAGCCGGCCAACACGTATCTTGCGGGGAAATCCGTCTTTTTCCCTTTGTTTGTCTCTTTCCAGAAGTTCATCAATTGAACGAATGGCCAGAGATGCTTGCATCACAGGCGTATTCTGGCCGGTTATAGGATCAGCCAGAAGGTCATGGTCATCTTCGGTAAGGCCTTGAGCCTTTAATAATCCGTAATATTGCAACAGTTCAGATTTCATGAAATTATGCCCGCTCCTGAAGGTGGACGTTATTTCTCGTCTTCCTGGGTACAGAAATACTCAATGGTCTTTTGGGCGCAAGTTTTGCAGTAGCCCAACTTGGATAGCATGGTCTGAATCATCCGGTCATGAAGCTTTTGATTCTCTTCATTGGTCCGGTTGGCCAGAGCGCCGATCAGGCTTCCTGCACCGGCAATATCGGACTTAAGCCTGACATCGGTAATGGCTTTGACCAGCTCAAGGTTGTCCATAAAATCATAGTTTGGTTCGATAGAAATTTTCTGGCCGTATATCTTGCGGATGGATGTTCTGAAAGATTCGCGCTGTTCACGGGTTTTAAGGCCAATTCGTTCTTCCACGCTGTTGATATAGCGTTCATCAATTTTCAGGGCTTTCAGCTCCCTGGTCTGGGGATCCTTATACTTCCACATTTTATCAGGTCCCAGGTTTTCCGCATCAATTCCGATAATCATGTTCACATAATTCATCACATCTTTTCGAATGGCCAAAGGTTCATCCATGTAGGCGTTGAACATTTCGGTCATGATGCGTTCCCGGTAAAGTCCTTTTGCTGTCTTTAGATCTTCAAGGTATTTGGCTCTGTCGCCGGCGTCGCTGACATAGTCCAGGATGATCCGTTCGAGAGAGCGAAACACATCATAGGCAAACATGCACTGCCCTTCGTTGGTCTCCGAGCTTTCCACCAGCAATTGGATGGATCTTCCCACATTTCGCTGACCCAGACCTTTTTGGCCGAACCGTTTGGTAATGTCCGGATCTTGGCCGAGAGTGTCAATCACTTCAGCCAGGGCCTTTATACTTTTTTCGCCGGCAACTTCCCCGGCAGCCAGTTTCATGGTTTCAACCGGAGTCAGTTTCTCGGAACGGGGAAGTCTGGACAGCACCGCAGCAATGGAAGCCGCGTAATTGAGGTTGGGATCCTGATGGAGGTATTCCCTAGTCAGTGTGGTACGCGTTTCGCTGCCAATGGCGTAGGCAGTTAAATCTTTCTGCTGCCGGTAATTGGTATTGTGAGTGACATAGCTGAGCCTGCACCGGTCCACGATGGGCGCTT
>CAIYES010000496.1 GCA_903925275.1 uncultured Bacteroidales bacterium | reverse complement strand
TAGCGTAGGCCACCCCAAGCGTCTCAACCGCTTTGACGGGATGTCGAACAGCTACGGCGATATCCCATACAGCAAAGAGGAACTGGTAGCTGAACTTGGTTCTTCCTTCCTATGCGGCATTGCACACCTTGACATGGATATCCGTAACTCGTCTGCCTACATCAAAGGCTGGGCATCGGTGCTGCGTGACAACCAGAAGTGGATCATGTGGGCTGCCGCGAGGGCTGAGAAGTCGGCCGATTATATCCTGGGCATTGTCCCGGTAATACATGGAGAAGAAAAAACCACCTCAGAAGTGACCAGCAAAGTTCCTGTTCTGGAGCCAGTCCTGGAAGATTCTCCCTTTTAACTTATAACACACATCACTTGAGCCATCCCGGGAAACCTGGATGGCTTTTTTATTTATCCCAAAACCATAAACCTATGAGAAATTATGCAAAGTATGCGGGAGACCCGCGCCAGATCACAGCCAGATTCGCCAGTAAGTGCCACACCTGCGGTAAACCGATCAAAAAAGGTGAATCGATCATCTACTGGCCGAACGGCAAACATGCCGGCCACCTGACCTGCGATGAAGCAGATTACCGCAATTCACTGGCTTCCTTTGAAGATGAAGAAAGGTATAACAGTCAGTATTTCTGATCTGCATTTTCTGGCCGTTTCGGTTCCGATAACCATCGAAACCGGAACGGTTTTTTTATGCTCGTCAAAATGCCCAGCTCTTGAAAGAAACGTGCTCTCCTTAAAACTGCACCTGATCCGGTAATGATTATGCCTGTTATCATTTGCTTGTTGGTGTTTTGATATAAAATGAGGTACTGTCAACAGGTTTTTCTTGCCTTGTTGGAGTTCCCGGGACCAGGCTCTCCGCTGATTCACAGATTCACGACAGAACATACCATGTAATCATTGATTTAACAGGCATTGTTGCGGTCCCGGGATGAATGTCATGAGTATTGTTCGACGCTGCGGGCATTTTGTACCAGTTGAATTTCAGTCTTTCGTTTTCCTTTTCCCCGATTGCGTTACCTGGCATTTGATGACTGTGATTTAGTCCAATTCCTATGCTAAGATATTATCCCATTCCAGGGTGAAAGTGCTACTCATTCAAGAATTTTCCCGGCATATCCTGCAAGTGTTCGGTATTCCAGTTCCTACTTGAGTGCCCCTCCATGGTATTAATTCATCTTGCATATAAATTCACCTAAAAATCACAGCCATGAAAAATTTCGTAAAAAACTACATCGGAAAAGGAAAAAAAATCGAAGGCCTTGAAATCATTAAGATCAACCTCAAAATTGAAGATCTCGCAAAGTTTTCACACAAATACAATGACGAAGATTACATCACCGTTGAGATCGCAAAAATGAAAAACCCTGATAAATTCGGCCATGACTACACGGTTTATGTCAACCGCCTTGAAGAATCAGAGGTTAACGAACCCGCAAAAGAAAAGGAAACTCCCAAAAAGAAACGCAACACTTCCAAAAAAGCCCCCAAAGACCTCCCCTCAGCAGACATCCCTTTCTAAATCAACCGCCTGATGAAATGAGGCTGACCTTCCGGGATCAGCCTTTTTTTATGGTCGTAAAGGATCGTGCCCTTTTTCTTTGATGTACGCAGGTCAAAGAAAAAGACCGGCAAAAAGAAAGCCGC
>CAIYES010000495.1 GCA_903925275.1 uncultured Bacteroidales bacterium | reverse complement strand
ATTAGTACTACAAAGATTAGTCAGCTATGCTGCAAATTGTGAGAAAGTGTAAAACCCCCAGAAATTTCTCTTGATCCCTGAAAAGCAGACATTTCAAATTATACCATTAAGACTATCCGGCAATCTTTTGCCCCGGACTAAAGTCCGGGGCAAAACACCCATTCAGCAGATATTCATATTTTGTTAAGGAAGGTGCGGGTCAGTTAAAATCCAATTCCGATTTTGATCCCCAGGTTGATGACAGGCTTGAGCAGGGTAACATGGTTATGATCTGCCGAATGGTCAGTATTGTACCAGTTAAAGTAGTTGTTCGAGTCATCGTATGAATATGACCCGTAAATAAACTGGTTTATACGACATGCTTTAAGACCGATTCCAATATAACTGTCAAACACCATGGAACCGAATGCCCGGGAGAGCAGTCCAAACCTCAGTGCACCGCCAAAATCATTGCGATACTGATACTGCAGTCCATAATGACCGGAATTTGCCGTTTTTGTTCTTGATAAATCCATATCCAGATAGTGGTAAATCACAATCATCTGAAGATATACAATCCTGCCAAGATAAAATTTAGGGCCCGCCACGATATTGATTCCACTATATTTCCATAAAGGATAACTATCGAGGAAGAAATCATCACCCATGCGATAACCGGAGGCAAACTGATACCCGGCTTCGACTTCAAACGTCCAGCGGTCTGCTAACCGGCGTTCATAATCAAAGGCTATTTCTGCATTGATAACTTTGGTAATATTAACTTTCAGGATATTGTGAAAAGAACGACAGGAAACTGCAGATGACTTATCTTTTTTAAATTGTTTTGTCATCTTCCTCATATAAGATGCATAGGTATCACGGTCATGATAAATATTTTCAGGGGGAAAGAACACCCTCCATTTCAGTGAATCTGATCGCTTGTATATGTTGAAATTGGGAAGATCAAATGATTCAAGGTCACGGAAGCGGTAGCCGGCTGAGTCAAGGTAAAGTGAATCTCCCCTGATCCGCCGGATCCGGGCATGAACTACCTTTGTACCAGAATTATGCACAACTGCCCCATGCATCATATACTGTTCGCTGATCTTGAGCAAAACCGGATGATCAATACGTTCAAGCAGGATCATCCTTCGTCTGATTGAAGTCACTCCGGGCAACGAAGGCGGCCTGAACGGATTCTGTGCCTGTATTTCCAGGGATAAAAGAAGCGTAAAAGTCAGAAAACACAAAATTTTCAATTCAGGTTTCATCAACTGCGATTTATTACGCTCGTTCTTAGAAGCAGTGCAGATGTATTAACTGTTATTCAACAATGGTGATCCACCCATGGGTATCAGGCTCGAGGCCTTCCTGGATCCCTTTGAGCTTATTGTATAACTTCTGAGAAATCGTTCCGGGCTGACCGTTTTTACAGTATTTATATTGTTTTCCGGTGTCACGGTCGTGAATCATACATATTGGTGAAATCACAGCAGCGGTGCCACATGCACCAACTTCCTCAAACTCTTCTAACTCCTCTACAGGTACCTGGCGCTTTTCAACCTTCAATCCCATCTCAGCAGCAAGAACCCGTAACGACATGTTGGTAATTGAAGGAAGAATTGATGATGAATCGGGGGTTATATATGTATTGTTTTTGATGCCAAAAAAATTGGCAGGACCAGCTTCATCGATATATTTTTTCTCCTTTGCATCCAAAAAAATACATGAGGCAAAACCATCAGCATGGGCGCGTTCCCCGGCACGAAGACTTGCAGCATAGTTTCCACCCACTTTGATGTGGCCTGTACCCAATGGTGCAGCGCGGTCATAGTCGCGAACAATCTGCATCTTGACAGGATTGAATCCCTCCTTGAAATAAGGTCCTACCGGACCAACAAATACCATGAATAAATATTCCTTTGCGGCTTTTACACCAACCTGTGCACCGGTACCGATCAATAAAGGTCTGATATACAAGGAGGCTCCTTCTCCATAGGGCGGAACGTATTTCAGATTCAGTTTTACAGCTTTAAGAACTACTTCAGAAAACAACTCAACAGGAACTTCGGCCATCATCACTCCTTTAGCAGATTTGATCATCCGTTTGGCATTTTCCTCCAAACGAAAAATCCGAATCTTCCCATCTTTCCCGGTAAAGGCTTTCATGCCTTCAAATGCCTCCTGACCATAGTGAAGACAGGTTGCAGCCATGTGCATGGTGATGTTTTCAGAGTCGGTAACTTCCGGTTCCCCCCATTTTCCGTCTTTGTAATAACACCGGACATTGTAGTCGGTTTTAAAATAACCGAACGGCAGGTTTTTCCAATCAATCGTGTTCATATCAGTGGGTTTTTTAGTTTGTGTTTCAGGCGAAATACCCCGTAAAGTTAGGAATTTTCCTCATCTGAAAATTATAGTGAAAAAAAAAAGATAACCCCTGAATCCCTTGTCATTTTGTCAGTCAAACCCGATTGGCACCCGCTTTGATATAACCTGCTCCGTAAAACAAAATTAATCAGCTATGCAAAAAGGTAAAATTGACGTCAAAACTGAAAACATCTTTCCGATAATAAAAAAATTCCTCTATTCAGAACACGAAATATTTTTACGTGAGCTGATTTCCAATGCCGTTGATGCTACACAAAAGTTGAAAACATTGGCAGCGTTGGGAAAATATAGTGGCGATATCGATGACATAACCATTGAAGTGACCCTGGATACAAAGAAAAAGACGATTTCTGTCAAAGACAAAGGAATTGGCATGACCCAGGCAGAGGTAGATAAATACATCAACCAGATAGCTTTTTCCAGTGCGGAAGAGTTTATCAAGAAATTTAAGACCAAGTCGGAATCAGAAATGAATGCGATTATTGGTCACTTTGGTTTGGGTTTCTACTCCAGTTTCATGGTTTCAGAAAAGGTTGAAATAATCACAAAAACTTACCAGAAAAAGGGTGAAACCTCTGCGGTTCACTGGGAATGTGACGGAAGTCCCGATTACACCATGGATGAATCAGATAAAAAGGATCGTGGCACCGAGGTAATCCTGCACATTGCTGACGATTCAAAAGATTATCTGGAAGAACATACGTTACTCGGTATCCTGAAAAAATACTGCAAGTTCCTGCCGGTTCCCATTCAATTTGGAACAGAAAAGACCTGGGAGAAAATCGAAGGTGAAAAAGACAAAGATGGCAATGACAAGCAGATTGAAGTTGAAAAGCCACGCATTATCAACAATACAAACCCGATCTGGAAGAAAAAACCGGTTGATTTGAAAGATGAGGATTATAAGAGTTTTTACCATGAACTGTATCCCTATACTTTTGAGGAGCCGTTGTTCTGGATACATCTGAATGTCGATTATCCTTTTAACCTTACCGGAATATTGTACTTTCCGAAGGTGAAGCGGAATCTGGAGGTTCAGAAAGACAAGATCCAGTTGTACTGTAACCAGGTGTTTGTGACCGATTCGGTTGAGGGAATTGTCCCTGATTTTCTTACACTGTTACACGGGGTAATCGACTCACCAGACATTCCGCTCAATGTATCACGCAGCTATCTGCAGAGCGACCCGAATGTAAAAAAGATATCAAACCACATCACTAAAAAGGTGGCTGATAAATTGGAATCGCTGTTCAAGGATGCCCGTCCGGATTTTGAAGCCAAATGGGACGACATTAAAGTGTTCATTGAGTATGGCATCATTTCACAACCTGAATTCTACGACCGGGCTAAGAAGTTCTGTCTGTTGAAAAATGTCGACAATAAATACTTTACATTTGAGGAATACGAAAAATTAGTTAAACCGGCACAAAAAGATAAAGAGGGACAGCTTATTTATCTGTATGCCACAAATCAGCATGAACAATACAGTTTCATAGAATCGGTCAAAGCGAGAGGATACGATGTTCTGATGATGGATGGTATACTCGAAGCCCATTTCATCAATACGCTTGAACAAAAATTAGAGAAAACACGTTTCACCCGGGTTGATTCAGACACGGTTGACAAGCTCATCAAAAAAGATGATGCACTGCCTTCGAAACTGAATGATGATCAGCAGAAATCGATCAGGGAGATGATGGAAAAACAGATCGATTCCAAAAAATTCACCATCGCCTTTGAAAGCCTGAGCCAGTCAGAATTGCCACTTTTCATCACACAGAATGAATTTATGCGTCGCATGAAGGATATGTCGGCTCTCGGGGGTGGCGGTGGTTATGGATTTATGGGAGAAATGCCTGAAAACTACAACCTGATCGTAAACTCGAACAATCCGGTAGTTGGACGGCTCTTGCTTGAACCTGATGGTGAAAAGCAGGCTTCGACCATCAAGCAGTTGTTTGACCTCGCATTGTTAGCACAGAATATGCTGAAAGGAAAAGATCTTGCAGCGTTTATCAAGCGGAGTGCAGAGCAGATGACATGACCTAATTAATAATTAATAATTTCTAATTATTAATTATTTTTCAAGCCGGATAACTGTGTAAAATTTAAGTTATTAGTTTTATTTATTGTAGTTTTGATAATTGAATTTTGAATTAACCTTAAATCCATGTATCATGAAATTAAGTAAAGGTTGGATTATACTTATCGCCGTTATTGGCGTGATTTTTCTCCTTGTAGCCTGGGGCACAGGAATCAATAACAATTTGGTTACCAAAGAGGAAGGTGTAAACCAAGCCTGGGCCAATGTAGAAAACGTTTATCAAAGGCGACTCGACCTGATTCCGAACTTAGTCAATACCGTAAAAGGCGTTGCCAAGTTTGAGCAGCAAACACTTACTGCTGTAATCGAAGCGCGTGCCAAGGCCACAAGCGTTCAAATAAATCCCAAAAATCTGGATGAAGGATCGCTTCAGAAATTCCAGGAGGCTCAGAACGGCGTAAGTTCTGCGCTTGGCCGGCTGATGGTCGTCGTTGAAAAGTATCCCGAGCTCAAGGCTACACAAAACTTTTCTGAGCTTCAGGCACAGCTTGAAGGAACAGAAAACCGCATTACTGTTGAGCGAATGAAGTTCAATGAGGCAGCACAAACCTATAATACCTATCTGAGGCGTTTCCCGAATAGCATGTTTGCCGGTTTCCTCGGGTTCCAGAAAAAGGCATATTTCCAAGCCCAGCAGGGAGCAGAAAAAGCACCTGAGGTACAGTTCTGATTTCAGGGTGCACAACTCATGGAATCCATTAAAAACAGTCAAAACATATAAAAATGGGTACCGCTGCCAAAGATTTTTTTTCGAAGCAGGATCAGGAAGATATCAAACAGGCAATAATGAACGCGGAGCTTGATACTTCGGGTGAAATCCGTGTTCACATTGAAAATACATTTTCCGGAGATGTGATGGACAGGGCTGCTTTTGTTTTCAAACAGCTCGGTATGCAAAAAACAGTCCTCCGGAATGGCGTTCTGCTCTACCTGTCGGTAAAGAACCGTCGCTTTGCCATCATTGGCGATAGTGGCATTAACAAAGTTGTACCAGATAACTTCTGGGATGATATCAAGGCAAATATGCTGACTCACTTCAGAGAAGGCCACTTTACAGATGGGTTGATACAAGCTATCACCTCAACTGGTATTCAACTGAAAATGCATTTCCCACATCAGCGTGATGATGTAAATGAACTTTCGGACGAACTTTCGTTTGGGAAAGACTAGTTGATGTGCTGATGTGCTAATGTGCTAATGTGCTAATGTGCTAATGAGAAAAAAAATTATGAGAGGTTACAGGGGGTTTATTTTTTCTTTTTTTTGGATGTTAATCTTTTTTGGATTTTCGCCTGTTTACGGGCAGGATATCCCGGCACGACCTGACCCACCGCGGTTAGTCAATGATTTTGCCGGAATTCTGAGCGCCGATGAGGTGCAGAATCTGGAACAGAAACTATTAATGTTCAATGATTCATCCTCCACTCAAATCGTTGTGGTTATTGTTAAATCATTAAACGGGTTAGATGAAAATGAATTTGCCCGGCTGATCGGAGAAAAATGGGGGGTGGGTCAAAAAGGTAAAAATAACGGAGCTGTCGTCCTTGTCAAACCAAAATACCCCAATGAAAAAGGAGAAGCCAGTATCCAGACAGGATACGGACTTGAAGGGGTAATTCCTGATGCCTTAGCAAAACGGATCGTCACCAACGAGATGGTCCCGAATTTCCAGCAAGGCAACTATTACACCGGAATAAATGCTGCGGTTACAACCATGATTTCGCTTGCTAAAGGGGAGTATACTGCCGAACAGTATGCAAAACGAAAAGGTAATAAATCAAGTCCGTACGGGCTGCTTATCCCCCTGATCATTCTTATAGTCGTCTTTACCCTCATCCGGGGTAGTGGTGGCCGTGGCATGTCGGTAGGAAAAAGCTTACCTTTCTGGGCGGCCCTCGGGTTATTGGGCTCAATGGGACGCGGCCGTAGTGGTTCGTGGAACGATTTCAGCGGCGGTGGCGGCGGATTTGGCGGTGGTGGCGGAGGCAGTTTTGGTGGCTTTGGCGGTGGAAGCTTTGGCGGAGGGGGCGCCGGAGGGAGTTGGTAATAATAAATTGCGAAATGTATAAATCAGGTAAGTTGATAATAGGTTTTGAAGCTGTTTAAACGCATTTTTTATTTCTACTATGATGGATTCCGCGCCATGACTGTCGGAAAGAGACTCTGGGTTATCATTTTTATCAAATTAATAATATTGTTTGTCTTTCTGCGGTTGATCTTTTTCCCGGATTTTTTGAATTCCACTTTTAAAACAGACAAAGAGCGCGGTGATTATGTTCGCGACCAACTCATCAAACGAAAATAAACGAAGGCTGCCTCACTCAATGTGGCAGCCTTCGTTGTTAATGTCAATTAATCTTTCTGCAAACAGGCGGGATGCGGATTATTTTGCCGGAGCTTGTGCAGGACGTGGCTTGATGACAACTCCCTGAACTTCGGCCAGGGTAACGAATCCATCTTTGTTGCCTAAATTGTTGAGTACATAATTGATTACGGCAACTGCATCTTCCTTGGTATCAACCTGAGGAGTCATCTCGGTAGTGAATTTTTTTCCATTAACGATCATCTCAACTTTGGAGCCATTCAGGGTCTGGGCAACAGCCCTTACTTTGTCGGCCAGGAGATAATCAGCCTTTGATAACGGAGGAAATACGTTTTCGATGCCCAGGCCTGTAACCTGATGGCAAACGGTGCATTTGGTTTTGTAAATCTCTTCACCACGTGGCATCATCGCCTGAATGTCGGCCGGAAGGTCAGCATAAGGGCCGGTAGCCTTGACAGTGGTTTGTTCGGCTGCAGGCTGGCTTCCACCACCACAGGAGGAAATAAAAAGGGTAATTGCAAATAAGGAAATCAAAAGGAAAGCAGATTTTTTCATGGAAGTTGGGGTTTTAGTTGTGTAATTCATTGGGTGAACGGGTAAACGGGTAAACGGGTAAACGGGTAAACGGGTAAATGGGTGAATGGGTAAACGGGTAAACGGGTAAACAGGTAAACAGGTGAACAGGTAAGCGGGTAAACAGGTAAACGGGTAAACAGGTGAATGGGTAAACGGGTGAGCGGGTTAGCATGTTGATGGTTTTCATTTACAAAATTATTCAAAATATTAAGATTTTCAATGGCAACATTTGGGTTTTTGAAATTCTTCAGTCTGTGTCCGGTGTTTTTCCATTTTCGGACTGATAAAAGGGATTCCAAGATTCATACCTCGTAAAACAAATAAAATACCAATCAGGATGATGAGGAATGGGATCATCTTTTGTAAAGCTCTGCGGAAGGTCATGCTCACGAAATTTCCCAGCAATGATAGCACAAGCAATGCCGGTATGGTGCCAATCCCAAAAATCAACATATACAAAGCACCATTCAGCGGACTCGTGGATACCAATGCTCCCGCAAGTGCAATATATACCAATCCGCAGGGTAGAAACCCATTGAGAAGTCCGATAATCCAGACTGACAAATAAGTACGGAATCCAAAAAAACGTCCGAAAAATATCTTGAACCCCGAAAAAAATTTGTCAAGCCTGCCTGTCAATCTACTCCCATGAAATATTACTGGAAACGCAACACTCAGGATCATCAATGTTCCGACACCGATGGAAACCCATTGCTGGACTCCCCAGACATGGATTCCAAGCCCAAGCAATCCAAAGACCAATCCAAGAAAGACATAGGTAATTACACGGCCTGAATTATACAATATCGCGCTGACAACCTTTGTCGACAGGGAATGTTCCTTCAACGGCAATGATAGCGCAATCGGGCCGCACATTCCCATACAATGGAAACTTCCAAATAACCCGATGATCAAAGGTTGCCAGAATTCCATTTCAAGGGATAAAAATGTCTTGTTCTTTATAGTAATCTTTTCCCCCGGAGTTCCAATCAATCTTAACTACATAACGGCCATGCGAAAGCTTCCTCAACGGGATAAGCTGGGTTAAAGCAGTATCAACCTCAACCGGTAACAACACATCAAGCTTTTCATCTGAAGGCCGGTAGATGATGATATTCCCCGCGATTATCTTTCCCCGGAAATCAGCAGGAAACTGCATTATCAGGTTCGATTTGTCAAGTTTGACATATAAAGGCATCGTCAAAGCATTGGCATTTCGCATCTTAACCAATTTTTCCTCATGACGGAGCTCCTTAGGGTAGTAATCCTCTTCGACTAAGCTCCACTTCTGATGCTGCGAGTAGATGATAAATGCAATGCATGTTCCCAGAAAAAGAACAATCACGATAAAAATGCCGGTCCCCCAGTTCCACTTCATATTGCGTTATTTATCCGGGCCAACAAAGGTCGCCCGGGTTTGATCAAGCATTTTACCGCCAGAAAACACCCCGATATCGATTTCAGTTTTACTGCCGGTAATTTTAGTGTGATCCATCAAAATAAAAAAGACCACTTCGCCCAGCGATTGCCTGACTATTACAGGTGCATTGCCAATTACCTTGACTTCTCCCGCTCCTGACAGCAGCCGGATCTCAATTGGCAGATCATGAACGGTTTTATTAACCACCTTGACGCTGTAAAGATTGCTGATCTTCCCTCCTTCCTGCTCCTGGAAAAGCATACCCGGTGAACGGAGAACAGTAGCCTCCACGGGATTGCGTGATGCCAGGAAATAACCCAGGGCTATAAGCAATGCAGCCAGTACGATCGTATAACCGCCCGACCGCATGGTAAAATGCCATGGCTTTTTATCGGCTATCATTTTTTCAGATGCATATCGTATCAGTCCCGGCTCAAATCCTACATTTTTCATCATGTCATTGCAGGCGTCGATGCAACAGGCACAGTTGATACACTCCAATTGGGTTCCGTTGCGGATGTCAATTCCTGTAGGACAGACTGCGATACACTGGTTGCAGTCGATGCAATCGCCCTTTTTGGTTTCGCTGCGGTTTTCACTTTTCCGAAGTAAACCACGTTCCTCTCCCCTGAAATAATCATACGAAATAACAACGGTTTCACGGTCAAGCAATACGCCCTGCAACCGTCCATAAGGGCACACAATGGTGCACACCTGTTCGCGGAACCAGGAAAAGATAAAATAAAAGACAAATGAGAAAATGGCCATACTTGTCAACCCGGCCACATGATTTGCCGGGCTTTCCGTTACTAATTTGATCCAGGCATCCGAACCCATGAGGTACATCAGGAAATAGTTGCTTATGATGAAGGAGATCAGGTAAAATATCCCATGTTTTAAAACCCTGCGGAGTATCTTGTCTGCATTCCATTGCCTGGCATCCAGTTCTTTCTGGCGATGAGTATCTCCATCAATCCAGTATTCAATGCGCCTGAAGAGTATTTCCATGAAAACCGTCTGGGGGCAGGCCCATCCGCACCAGATTCTGCCATAGGTAACGGTAAAGAGAATGATAAAGACCATCAGGGCGATCATCCCGATAAAAAAGAGGTTGAAATCCTGCGGCCAGAACTGGACTCCGAAAATTGCAAAAGTCCTGTGGAAAAAATCAAAGAGTAAAAGTTGCTGTCCGTTGACTTTGATAAAAGGAGCGGTAAAAAAGAATACCATCAGCAAAATGCCGGTGATATTCCGTGCAGTGGTCAGGCTGCCTTTGGGTTTTTTCGCAAAAACCCAAAGACGCTTTCCGCTTTCATCGATGGTATATAGCCTGTCGCGAAAGCTGCCGGAAGAATCATCCTGATTTTGCATATCACTTACAAGGCTCGCCCTGCGGTGCTTTTGGGTTTGGAGGCGTGGTGCCTTTGAGTGTCATGACATAACTGGCAACTTTCAATATCTGGTCGTCCGACAATTGTGTTTTCCAGGAGATCATCCCCTTTTCAGGTACTCCGACTATGATGGTGTTCACCACATCAGTGTAGGCGCAGCCATGAATGGAGAAATTATCGGTAAGGTTAGGGCCTACGAGTCCTTGACCCCCTTCGAGATGACAGACTTTGCATTGTTTCAACCAGATATCCTTTCCCGCCTCCAGGCTGGATTTATCGGTAAGGGCAGCAAGATTTGCATTGACTATCAGTGCTGACTGACCCGGAGCAAGCGACCCAGCATCAGCCATCTCCTTTTTCCATTCCTCCTGTTGGTATGGCGCCACCTTTATCACATCGAACACAAAGATGTAAACCACGGCAAAGATAATGGTGATGATGAATAGCCATACCCACCATTTTGGCAGGTTGTTATCCAGTTCCCTGATGTTATCGTATTCATGACCCGACAGCAGTTTATCGCCGGTCAGTTCATCCTTTTCAACGGTTTTATGTTCATTCATTTCCATAGAAAATATTTTTAACTGTCTTGAATTTCGTCTGATTCCTTTGAAAAATCGTCTAACGGCATGCGGCTGAAATCCTCCACATCCTTCTTTTTGAGGGTGGTTGTATGAAGGATCAGCAGGGTAAAAAATACCACAAAAATGAACATGGAAATCAACCCGTAGCTTTCAACGCCCCCGAACGATTTAAAAATGTCACGCAACATGGCCGGGATTATTTACCTGTTATCGTTGCAGTGGGTGTACCGGCGGCATGAACATCCTTGCCTAACCGCTGCAGGTATGCGATCATAGCGATGATCTCCTTGCCGGGCTCAACCTGGATGCCCTGACTCTTCAGGTCATCTGCAATGCCCCTGGCCTGGATCATGAGTTCGTCGTTGGCGATTTTATCATATCCTGCCGGATATGGAACACCCAGGAACTGCATCACCCGGATCTTCTTTGCCGTGGTAGATAAATCGAGGTCATCGGTGATGAGCCACTTGTAAACCGGCATGATCGATTGTTCGTTCAACCGTTGCGGGTTCAGCATATGGTTATAGTGCCATGAATTTGGCTTATACTGACGGCCATTGACAACTCCTTCGCGTGAAAGGTCAGGTCCGTTGCGTTTTGAACCCCACTGGAACGGATGGTCATACACATACTCACCCGCTTTGGCATATTCGCCGTAGCGTTCGGTTTCGGACCGGAAAGGCCGTACCTGCTGGGAATGACAGGTGTAACATCCTTCGCGCACATAAATGTCGCGACCCTGCAATTCCAACGGTGTATATGGTTTTACACTTGCAATGGTGGGAACATTTGTTTTTACAAGGTACAAGGGAACAATTTCAATAAGCCCTCCGATCAGAATCGCAACCAGCGCAACGAGAATAAATTGTACCGGGCGACGTTCAAGCCAGCGGTGAATGCCTTCGCCTGAACCGCGTTTGGCTTCAGTTGAAGCAAGGGCAGGCGCTGAGGCAGCCTCTTCGGGCATGAATTTTCCAGCTTTGATTGTCAGGATGAGGTTGTAGATCCCAAGCACAATACCTACAATATATAAGGCCCCGCCAATGGCACGGGTAGCGTACATGGGCTGCAACTGGGTTACTGTTTCAAGGAAATTCGGATATTTCAGAAATCCGGCAGCAGTGAATTCTTTCCACATGGAAGCTTGGGTGATGGCACCCCAATAAAGAGGTACTGCATAGAAAATAATCCCAAGGGTGCCAATCCAGAAATGAAGGTTTGCCATTTTTCGGGAAAAGAGTTGCGTTTGAAACATCCGGGGAATCAGGTAATAAAGAACTGCAAACGTGAGAAAACCATTCCATCCGAGGGCTCCGATATGGGCGTGTCCCACGGTCCAGTCAGTAAAGTGTGAGATCGCATTAACCGTTTTAGTCGACATCATTGGTCCTTCGAAGGTTGACATGCCATACGCAGTAACAGCAACAACCATGAACTTCAGCACTGGGTCCTCACGAACACGGTCCCAGGCGCCACGCAGGGTCAGCAGGCCGTTTACCATACCGCCCCATGAAGGTGCGATGAGCATTACGGAGAAAACAACACCCAATGACTGAGCCCAATTTGGCAGTGCACTGTATAAAAGGTGGTGCGGGCCGGCCCAGATATAAAGGAAGATGAGCGCCCAGAAATGGACGATGGATAACCTGTATGAATAAATCGGGCGATTGGCAGCCTTGGGAAGAAAATAGTACATCAATCCCAGGAACGGAGTGGTCAGAAAAAATGCCACGGCGTTGTGACCATACCACCATTGTACCAGCGCATCCTGCACCCCGGCATAGATGGGATAGCTTTTAAACAGTGTGACCGGGATGGCCAGGCTGTTGGTAACATGCAAAACCGTAATGGTTACGAAGGTTGCAATGTAAAACCAGATGGCAACATAAATATGCTGTGTTCTGCGTTTGATGATCGTTCCGATCATGTTTGCGCCAAAAACCAGCCAGATGACAGCCACAAGAAGGTCAATCGGCCATTCCAGTTCAGCATATTCCTTGCCGGTGGTGATCCCGAAGGCAAATGTGAGGGCGGCTAGCACGATGATCAGTTGCCAGCCCCAGAAGTTGATCTTGCTCAGCAGATCGTTAAACATCCTGGCTTTGCAAAGCCGTTGAAGAGAGTAATAAATCCCCGTGAACATCCCGTTGCCGACAAAAGCAAAGATGACTGCATTTGTATGGATCGGGCGGATGCGGCCAAAGGTGGTATACGGAATACCGAATGTAAGGGCCGGCCAGATGAATTGTAACGCCAGTAAAAGTCCGACAACCATGCCGACTACACCCCAGAAGAGTGTGGCATAGGCAAAGTTTTTTACAATTTTGTTGTCATAGTAAAATGTCTGATTTTCCATATGTTATTGATTTGGTGATTGGTCAACTGACGGCTTTTCCTGGGTGGATTCAGCTGGTGTCGCTTCACGGGGTTTGTCATCATCAAAAAGAATTCTGACTGAAGCACTGTAAGGATCATCATATTGCCCGTTTCTGACCGACCAGAAAAAGGCCGCCAGAAATCCAACAGCAAGGACAACACTAAAGGCTACGAGGACAAGAATTACACTCATACTTTTCCACTTGGATACAAAATAAAGATTAAAGTATCAAATTTCCAAAATACCATGACGGAAATATGGTAAAAATGACATATTTATATCTGGACTAAATCTACTATTTAATCCCGAGCTTACTAAATCGGGCTGAAATCAAAACAGATAGCGTAACAAAAGCAACAATTGTTACGGAACTCAGGGGCATCAGAATGGCCGAAACTACCGGTGACAGATTCCCGGTAATGGCAAAACTTAACCCGACAACATTGTACAAAAAAGAGAGACCAATGCTGATGAACACGATCCGCATGGCGGTGTGGCTGAAGGCAAGGAAATCGGGAAGACGGCTGAATTGTCCCGATTCCAGAATGGCATCGCATGCGGGAGAAAAATGGTAGATGTCGTCGGCAATGGAAATTCCGCAATCGCTTTCCCGAAGGGCGCCGGCATCATTCAGGCCATCGCCGATCATGAGAACCCTTTTTCCTGAGGCTTTCAGATTACGGATATATTCGAGTTTATCTTTGGGTGATTTGTTAAAATTCAGGTGTTCCCTGGATGGGAAGAAAGCAAGCAGATTGGGTAATTCAGCGTCGTTGTCGCCCGATAGCAGATGAAGTTCATAGTGCAGCGCAAGTTCCGAAAGCACATCTTTCATCCCATCTCGGTACTGGTTGTTCATCCCTACGAACCCGGCAAGTTCATCATCAACGGAGATATAGATGCGACTACCCGATGCTTTCATCGTGGCGGCCCCGGTCACAAATTCTTCGGAACCTATTTTCAGATAGTGTCCCTGCACAAGGCCTGCAATGCCTTTGCCAGGCACCTCTCTGAAACCGGTCACAGGAAGTGCCGTGAAACCCTGCAACTGGCGATTGATTGCCACGCTGGCCGGATGGGTTGAATGCCGCACCAGGGAAGAAACTGCCTGCAACTGTTCCTGTGAAGCATTCAGGGAACTGAAATCCGCGCTAAAACCGTCATTGCTGGTGATGGTCCCGGTTTTATCAAATACGATCGTGTCGATCTTGGAGAGGGCTTCAACCACACCGGTGCGCTTGAGATAAAAACTGTTCCTGCCAAAGATCCGCATTGCGCCTCCCAGGGCAAAAGGATAGGTCATTGACAAAGCACAGGGACAGGCTACAATAAGTATCGCAGTGACCACTACAAAGGACTGGGATGGATTGATAAACCACCATGTAACCCCTGAACCAGCCGCAAGGCAAAGGATAATCACCGTAAAATACCGGCTGATCACATCCAAAATTGTATCCCACCGGGTTTGTTTTTCACCTCCCGTTATATCCTGGTTCCACAATTCGGTGAGCCGGCTCTGGGCAACTTCACGCTCGACAATAAGCTCGATGGAAGTCCCCAACTGTCGCCCCCCGGCATAGATACGATCGCCCTGTAGTTTGGTAACCGGGGTTGATTCTCCGCTTATAAAACTATAATCGATGGAACCCTCTCCTTTAACTAACAGCGCATCTGCCGGAACCAATTCCTGGTTCCTGACAAGGATCTGCATCCCGGTTTTCAGGTTCTTGAGCGGGATAATCGATTCAACACCGGCATCGGAAATGGTAGTCACCGCAACCGGGAAATAAGAACGGTAGTCGCGTTCAAATGAAAGCGCCTGGTAGGTTTTATCCTGATACCATCGTCCGATGGAGAGAAATAGCACCAGGCCGGCCAATGAATCCATAAATCCGGCGCCGGTGCCCGAAATGATCTCATAAGCGCTTCTGAAAAAAAGGACGAGAATGCCGATAGCAATGGGCACATCAATACTTATAAACTTCTTTTTCAACCCTTTATAAGCTGAAGTCAAAAATACCGAACCCGAATAAAAAGCCACCGGAATACCAAACAGGATGTTCAGCAATCCGAAATTCTGACGTAATAAATTCTCAACGGCATCATTTACACTGAGATATGCCGGAAAGCTGAACAGCATGATATTTCCGAAGCAAAATCCGGCAACGCCAAGCCGGTAATAGATTCCGCGGTTGATTTTGCGTTTTGCCCCTTTCTGAAGGTTGTCAAGCGAGAGTTGAGGGATGTAATTTACAGAGGCAAGCAATTCAATCAATTGCCTTAGGGTTAGCCTGGCATCATGAAAGGTGATGATGACCTCTTTTTTAATAAAGTTAACTGTTGAATGCATCACTCCTTCATGCAACCGCTGCAGATTTTCCAGAAGCCAGATGCACGAACTGCAATGGATAGCAGGAATGAATAACTTGACCTTGCTCACACCATCTTCGGAAAACTCCAGTAATTCGCGTCGGATATCATCGTTATCGAGGTAAGCATACCGGCTGTCATCCTGATGGGTTCCGGCTTTAAGGCCGGGGTGTTCTTCATATTTATAGTAATCACAGGCATTGCTTTGGCTCAGAATTTCATAAACCGTTTTGCAACCGTTGCAGCAAAACAGTTTTTCGTGCAACAAAACAGGCACCGACCCGCAATCCTCACCGCAGTGGTAGCATGAATTCGAATTTGTCGTCGTATTCCGGCTTGCTGAATTTTGTTGCATAGATTAATTGTGATTGCCCACACCACACCCTTCTGATGTCAGTTTGAGATCCTGCAGCCCCCAATGCATCCCCCTATGGTAATGGGGTGATGGGTGATTACATTTTTGTTTTATAGGGAATGGTAAAATAAAACACTGAGCCCTTTTCAAGTTCGCTTTCCAGCCAAATTTTGCCGCCAAGCATTTCAACATGAAATTTAGCGATTGAAAGCCCTATACCTGCGCCTTCAAAATGCCTGGTATCGGAAACATCAACCTGTGTAAAACGGTCGAAAATTGTCTGATGCTTGCTCTCAGGAATGCCGATGCCGGTATCCTTTACCGAAAACTCTAAAAAATCATTGATAATACGAAAACCAAATTCAATTGATCCCTCTTTTGTAAATTTTATTGCATTGCCTATCAGGTTAGACAGAATTGAATTTAGTTTTTTAACATCAGTATATACATTTTCTAAATTAACGGGCATATTGTCGCTGGTTCTGAATTTCAGCCCTTTATCTCCAGCATTGTGGACGAAACGCTCGAAAAGTTCTTTGATCAGGCTAATGATATTGGTTTCGGATATTGTCAGTTTTATCAGCCCTGCAGTAATCTGAGAAATTTCAACAATATCATTGACTGTGTTGATAAGCCGGTAGGCGCTTTGGTTGAACATGCCCAGATATTCCTCCTTTTCAATGTTTGTGAGGTCATGGTCTTGCAGCAACTCCAAAAAACCGATTATGCCGTTGGATGGGGTTCGTATTTCGTGTGAAATATTGTGCAGAAAAGCTGCTTTCAACCGATCGCTCTCTGTAGCTTTATCCAGGGCTGCAATTAATTCAATATTTGTGTTTGCAAGTTCAAGGGTTCGTTCCTTGACTTTTTCTTCCAAAATCTGATTTTGATTTTTCACTTGCTGATGTAAAAATCGTGCATACAGCAAATTTTTAATGCGCAGTCCTACTTCGATCAAATCAAACGGCTTGGCAAGAAAATCTCTGGCGCCGCCAGCCAGGGCACGTTGTTTGGCGTCGACAGCTATATCGGCGGTAAGCACCAGAATTGGCAAATAGGTGTCGGATGGAACAGACGCTTTTAGCTGGTCCATTACTTCATAGCCTGAAAGGTGGGGCATCATTAGGTCGAGCAGGATTAAATCGGGGTTAAACGATTTCACCAGGCCAACGACCAAACGCGGGTCGGTTGTCGATCTAATATTGGTATAACCCTGCATGTCGAGCAACCCGGTAAGGATGTCAATATTGGCTTCTTTATCATCCACGACAAGGATGTTTGCATTTTTAAATGTTAAATCGATCATGGCTTATTTTAATTTTCAATTTGCTTGTTTCAGCCAAAGGGAAGCAACATAATTGTTCGCCGGAGATCCCAAAATGTAATAAAATCCTGTAACTTCAGATAGTAATACACCCAGCGTAATTCTATCGAATGCAAAACTAGTGTATTTTATGCAACCATTCTCTGGCTTACTGAAAAATTACAACCTGAGTTGCGATGTGATCTTTGAGCCTATTTAGTGTGTCCCCCTGCTCCTATCCACTCATCCACCATCTGTAAAAACGATGTGATGTCGAGTGGCTTTGTCAGATAATTAGTGGCGCCTGCAGTCAGTAACTTCTCAATCTGGTGCGGCGTGGCATCAGCGGAAATGATCACAACCGGGATCGGCTTCAGGTTAGCGTCTGCCTGCAGGTTTGCCAATACTTCGATGCCGGGCAGGTCGGGCAAATCGAGATCGAGCAATATCAAATCAGGCATGTACTCGTTTGCAAACTGAACAGCAAGTTTTCCAAACGGGAATGTAATCAGGCGGATTGCCGGGCGATAAGTCCCGATTATTCCTTCAACGAGTTCAGCATTCGGAACATTGTCTTCGATGTAGATAATGGTTCCGGTTGTTCGAATTACCGGTATACTTGTTTCTAAAGTATCTCCATCGTAAACGGCTAACTCTTGTTTTAGAATAATTAACTCTGCTGCCCGTTTTTCTTTCTCTTCTTGTTGATAAGCAAGTTCTTTATTGGCAATGATCAGCTCTGCTGCCCGTTTTGCTTTCTCTTCTTGTTGATAGACAAGTTCTTTATTGGCTATGATCAATTCTGCTGCCCGTTTTGCTTTCTCCTCGTTTTGAAAGGCAACCTCTTTTTTTGCCATGATCAATGCTGCAGTCAGTTTTTCAGTGTCATTTTTTTTCTCTTTCCCGCTTATCTGATCTTCGGCTACCGGCAGTTCAATCCAAAACGTGCTTCCTTCGCCAGGGATGCTTTCCACACCAATTTCCCCACCCATTTTGTCTATCAGTTTTTTAACAACAGCCAGTCCAAGCCCGTTGCCTTCAGTGTCGCCTTTTTCGGCTCCGATCCGTTCGAAGGGCATGAAAAGCTTTGGAATGTCATCGGCAGAAATTCCAATACCGTTATCGGTTATTGAAATCCTGGAAAAGGAACAACCCGGCGCTTCCGGTTGCCGTAATTCGGTTTTTATGATTACAGAACCACCTTCACGGTTGTACTTAACAGCGTTGTTAAACAGATTAATCAATACTTGTCGTAAACGCGTACGGTCGGCAAATACGAAAATGTTGTTGGCAGGCGAATCTATAAGTTCGAATGTTATATTCCGTGCATTGGCTAGCGGTTGAATCGTATCCGTCATTTCTCCGATAATGTTATTTAACTGCACAGGTTCGGGAGAGACGGTTAGCTTACCGGCCTCGATGCCCGAGATGTCGAGCACTTCATTAATCAGTTTGAGCAAATGCTTTCCACTGTTTAAAATGTGTTTCACACCTTTCCTGTGAGATGGAATAAGTTCGCCCATATCCATCAATTGGGCAAAGCCAAGTATCGAATTCATGGGGGTACGGAGTTCGTGGCTCATGCGCGAAATGAATTCACTCTTGGCAAGATTTGCTTTTTCTGCTTCGATTTTTGCTTTCCTGAGTTCTTCTTCCACCATTTTGCGTTGTGTTATATCAACCAGCATCGTTAATAAACACTTATCTGCACCAATGTATATAGGATCGGCAGAAAATAACCCGATAATCGGAACACCGGATTTTGTTCTTACCACCACTTCAACTTCCCTGACTTCAATATTCTGATTTACTTTTTCCGTAATGGTGGTTCGTAATAACGGATCATTAAAAAATTTTAGTTCCTGGGAAGTTTTACCAATTATTTCTTCATACTTATAGCCTAAGGTTTTGCAGAATGTTTCGTTAACATCTATAAACCTGCCTTCAATGGTGGAGATTGCCATCAGTGCAGCATTTGACTGAAACGCTTTGGAAAATTTTTCTTCTGACAGTTTGATTTTTGACACATCTTTACTTACGCCGAAAATAACACCCTTGCCATCCCAGATACCATGCCTTACTCTTGTTTCAACGGATATCTGGTCACCGGATTTTGTAACAAGCGGTACGGGACAAAAATCGGCCGTACCTGCCAGCATTTCGCCCACAATGCGTCCTGCTTCTGCTCTTCGTTCGGCAGGATGAACCAATAGAACTGAAGTATCCATAAGTTCACCGGGTAAATACCCAAGCCTGTCCAGTACCGTGTTATTTGTATGAATGATGTTTCCCTGTTCGTCGAGGACAAACAAAAAATCATCGATTGTATTAAAAAAGGTTTCATAATTCTGGCGGGTTTGATCCAGTAAAGTTGTCGCCTGCTTCTGGTCAGTGATATCCCAGTTGGTGCCAATCAGGTGGAAAGGTTTTCCTGAATCGTCGTGCTGCACGATGGCCATAGCCCTGATATTGCGGATTGTGCCGTCAGGCCATACCACCCGAAACTCCGTATCGAAATCTTTTTCGCCGCGAATCGCCATCTGGATTTCATCGTCGCCTTTCACCTTGTCGTCGGGATGCAGGCCTGCCTGCCAGGCATCATACGCGCCGCTAAAATCCGCTTTTTTGATGCCGTAAAGCGCAAACATCTGATCGTCCCACACAAGGATGTTGTTGACGATATCGAAATCCCACACTCCCACACCACCGGCATGCGCAGCCAACGTTAAACGTGCAGATAATTGTTTCAGCTCTTCCTCGGCATGTTTGCGCTCTTCATTTTCTTTTTGAAGCTGATCATTTGTTTCGGCTAATTGTGCAGTTCTTTCAATAATAATATGCCCAAGGTTTGCATTCAGTGTGTGTAATTCATCTTCTGCCTTTTTGCGCCGGGTAATATCCTTGAAAAAACCTATGATGCTTCTTCTGCCGTTCAGGAAAGTGATTTTTGAATTGATATCTGTGTAGAAAATCTCCCCGTTTTTTCTGACACATTGAACATTTTCAGAAAAGTCATTCTCCTGCTGTGTATGCTTTTCAAACTCAATAAGCGTGTCCGGAAAAGTATCAACCGGATGGATCCCGCTGATGTGCATCGTTCTGAGTTCCGCTTCAGTATATCCAAACATCTGGCATTGGGCCGGATTCGCATACTGTATCATTTTAGTTTCATCATCGGCAATCATAATTCCATCGGAGCTACCCTGAAAAATAGAACGATACCTGTCTTCCGAACTTCGCAGGTTTTCTTCCATCATTTTTCGCTCTGTAATATCTTCCTGAACAGCAAGGTAATGCGCTATCTTTCCATCCGGATCCATCACCGGCGATATCGATGTCAACGTCCAGTAGAGCTCTCCGTTTTTCTTTTTGTTATGAAACTCGCCTTTCCATTCTTTTCCGGAGGATATGTTGTTCCACAGGATTTCATACGCTTCTTTCGATTTTTCGCCTGAATTGAAGATGCGCGGATTTTGTCCAATCAATTCTTCCTTTGTATAACCGGTCAATTCCAGGGTTTTTGGGTTCGCATATTCAATGGCTCCCATGAGATCGGTTATTGAAATCATTACAGGGCTTTGTTCTACAGCTTGCAATAGTTTTTTCAACTCTTCCCCGGCCACTTTACGGTCGGTGATGTCGCGCAGGATGGAGACTAACATAGTCGGGCGCCCGTTTTCATCTCTGATAAAATTATTGGTCACTTCAAAATCGAACAGTGATCTGTCGGCACGTATCCCGCGAAATTCGCCCCGGTGCGCAACATTATGCTCGATCATGTTTGCAATTTCTGCGAACATGCGTTCATGATCCCCGGGAAAAACAAAATCGGACAGCTTAAGGCCCAGAACATCTTCCTCCTTTTCGTAGCCAAAAATTTTCAATCCTGACAGAGAAAACATTTTTATATTCCCCTCCATGTCCGAAAGCGTGATATCGTCGGGGGAGGCCTGGAGGATTGCGCGATAGAGTGACTCGCTTTTACGCAGCTCTTCTTCCACCCGTTTGCGCTCGCTGATGTCGCGCATGCTTCCGGTTATTTTTGTCGGCTTTCCGTCAGCATCATAAAAAAGAGCCGATGAAATGGCAACAGGTACGATTGAACCGTCTTTGTTTAGAAACGACAATTCATAATCGGTTACGCTTCCTTTTTTAAACATTTCAGTAAAGAAGGTATTCCGATCTTCAGGATTCGCATAAAACCCGACAAATGATTTTCCAATCAGCTCGTTACGGGTTAATTGTCCTTTTGAGATAATTTCAATTGAGGGACTGATTTCCACGAGCGTTCCATCAAGAGATGACTCATAGTAGACATCCTGTACACTTTCAAAAATATTGCGGTATTTTTCTTCACTCTTCCGAAGCTGTTCATCGGCCTGCTTGAGTAGTGTAATATCTCTGGCAATTCCACAAAGTCCCTTTATCTGTCCGTGAGCATCCTTAAGCGGAACTTTTATGGTGTGAAAATATTTCATCTCACCATTCACCGGTTTTGTTGGAAACTCCTCAACAGGTATCCCAGACAGCACCTGCCGGTCAATTTCTTCAATATGACCGGCATTTTCAGCGCCAAAGAGAAATGCGTCCGATTTTCCGATCATATCCTCTTTCGCCATTCCGAAAAGGGATTCCATGGCCCTGTTCACCATGAGATATTGAAGCGAAGCATCTTTGACAAAAATCGAATCTTGCGCTGTTTCAATGATTGCGCTGAGGACTTCTTTGCTTTCACGCAGCTCATCATTGGCAAGTTTGCGTTCAGTGATGTCAACCATGGTTACAAGGCATTGTTCTCCATTTCCGGCCATGATGCCGGTAAGTTGAACATCTATTGACAGGTTGTCTATGGTTGAAAGGGTTACTTCACACGAAACGCTGGTTTTACTGTCAAATACATTCGCCAGAAAGAGGTTGAAAATCGGTTTTGTATCGTCGGAAACATAGACGCCGAAAAGATGGTATTTTAAAAGCGAGCGTTCTTTGCCAATCATAACCGATCCGTTGAAGTTCAGCTCAACGATTTCACCTTCTCTGGAAAGAGTAAAATAGCCAACTGGTGCAAAATTGTATAAATCAGCATATTTTTTAGAAGCATCATGAGCTGACGACAGGGCAAGTAAAAGCTCTTCGTTCTGCATATCCAATTCTATTTGGTACACGTCAAGCTCATGAATGAGTTCCAGCATTTCCCCTGCCGATTGGCTGACCGATGGATTAGGAGACGGGTTGTCCTGATCCATTTTCAGCAACTTCTCTGCCTTTTGGCGAAGGGCTAAATACCGTGATTTGTTATCTTTTCCCATGTTGAAATGATTGTCGGCGTTTTGTTTTTCTAAAAACCCAGCCCTGAATCCCTCTCCAAAAACGCGAGGATTCACCCCAATAAAAAATTTTGCGGGTCATTTTAAGCCAATTCCTGTCGAAACAACAGCAAACTTACATAATAATACCATCCAACCCAACAATGTAACGAAAGAACATATCATAAAAAGGAATCACCCGCTCACCCGTTCACCCGCTCACCTGCTCACCCGCTCACCCGTTCACCCGTTTACCCGTTTACCCGTTCACCCGTTCACCCGTTCACCCGTTCACCATCTCACCATTTCACCATCTTTCCACCTTAAAATCACCCGCTTTATTGTAAATTTGCTCCGGAAAAAACCAATCATCATGACATCCTATAAATACCATCATCTGGGAATTCCGACCAAATCGCCGGTAAAAGGTGAAAAATACCTCCCGGATTATAAAATCTGGCATTGCGGATTTGAGGAAAGCGAATTCGGCATTGAATGGATGAGATACGAGGACGATTGCAATTTGCCGGAAATTGTAAAAACCCTACCGCACGTTGCCTTTGAAGTTGATGACATTTATGCTGCCATCCGGGGTAAAAAAGTGATCATCGAACCCAACAGCCCGTCGGAAGGGAACATCGTTGCCTTCATTGAAGAAAATGGAGCGCCAATTGAGTTTATTCAAACACGAAAGTTGCAGGAAGCATGACGAAAGCACGCGACACCAAGCCCCACATCGGCATCTTCGGCAGGAGAAACAACGGCAAGAGTTCCCTCATCAATGCGCTGACGGGGCAGGACATTGCCATCGTTTCGGATGTTGCAGGTACGACCACCGATCCGGTGAAAAAATCGATCGAAATTGCCGGGATCGGGCCTGTGGTGATGATCGATACGGCAGGAATCGACGACTCGGGCGAGTTGGGGCTTAAACGGGTTGGCAAGACCAAAGATGTCATGAAGATCATCGATATGGCCATCCTTTTAATTGCCCACAACGAATTTGATGAACCTGAGAAAAATCTGATCCGTGACTTTAAGTCTAACGACCTTCCCTTTCTCATCATCCACAACAAATCGGATGAAGAGGAGATCACTCCGGAATTATCCATGGTATTCCAAAACAGATATGGCGTACCGGTAATCGGATTCAGCTCGCTGTATCCGCAAAACACCGATGATGTGATCAACCTGATCAGGGAAACGATCCCCGAAACAGCTTTCAGGAAGCAAACCCTTGTAGGCGATCTGATCTCTTACGGCGACGTTGTGTTGCTGATCACCCCCATCGACATCGAAGCGCCTGAAGGCCGCATGATCCTGCCCCAGGTTCAGGTAATCCGTGATGTACTCGACCATGATGGCATCGCCATCGTATGCAAGGAACGTGAAGTGGATGCATTTCTGCGTAAGATGAACCCGAAACCGGTTCTGGTGATTACCGACAGCCAGGTTTTTCCCAAGGCTGATGCAGCTATCCCCAGGGACATACCGCTCACCAGTTTCAGCATCGTACTTGCAAGGCAGAAGGGCGATTTCGCCAATTATATCAAGGGAACACCGCATTTATCGGATCTTCGCGACGGCGACCGGCTGCTGATCCTCGAATCATGCACCCATCACGTTTCATGTGATGATATCGGCCGGGTAAAGATACCCCGTTGGCTGAAGAATTTTTCAGGAAAGCAATTGGAATTTGACATAGTGGCAGGATTGAATAATATTCCGCGACCAATCACTGAATATGCCATAGTCATCCAGTGCGGCGGATGCATGATCACCCGAAAACAACTGCACAACCGGCTTAAACCTGCCATTGATGCCGGCATTCCCGTGACCAATTACGGAATGGCTATTGCTTACATGCACGGCATATACAATCGTGCCATTGCACCATTCACAAAAAACCAGACCGATCAGATTGATTATCTGTAGGCACAAAATTTTGTGCCCCTACATGATGTTGGTATCCTCGTATTTCATTTTTCAGGGTACCGACATCGAAACAGGAATCACTTTGCCGTTGAAATATTTTTGGCCGGTGATGGCAAAATCGGCAATAAAATGGGCAATTTGCGCAGGGTTTTGCATTGCTTTGGCCCCTGGAAAAGCCTTGGTAAACATTTCGGTTTGCACTGCACCAAGGGCCAGACAGTTCACCTTGATCTCCTGTTCTGCCAATTCTTCTGCAAGCGCCTCGGTAAATATGGCCAGAGCGCCCTTGCTTGCACTGTAGGCCGATAGTCCCAGAAATTTTTTGCTCCCCTGTACTCCCCCGATGCTACTGATGTTCACCACATGAGCTCCCTTGTTTAACAGGGGGAGCAATGCCTGGGTCAGGAAAAACGGACTCTTTATATTCACATTGAAGGTGTCGTCAAAATCGCTGAGGGTGAATTTATTAAAAGGCTTGTTAACCAATTTTCCGGCATTGTTCACTAGAATATCACATTTGTGAATAAATGTTTCAAGTCGTTGAACGATGAAGGGATAAAACTCAAACTGATTCAGGTCAAACTCGTAGGGTATGACCTTGGCATCGGGGTACAGCCTTATACATTCGGCAACCAATTCTTTAAGCGCTTTGCCATTGCGTGAGATCGCTACAATATGATTCTGCTTATGTTTGGCTAACGTTTTAACAAGTTCGAAGCCTATGCCGCGGCTGGCTCCGGTAATAATGATGTTCATATTGTTGGGATATTATCTGTTACAAAATAAAAATTGTTTTTACAATGGTCAAATATAGGCAACTTTTCAATAACTTTGCATGCTGAACTTAAACCCAATCAAACCCATGAAAAAGTTTTACATGTTGTTCCTGCTTTTTTTTGTGGCAATAAATTTTTCTATTGCACAGAATGAAGCCCTGGTACCCACGGTGATGTATCCCGTGTATTTTGACATCTCTCCACCCCTTCGGGATATGGTACTACAGTCAGATGCTGCTTTTGACCAATCCTGGAAAGAAGGAATTGTTAAAAATAAACTGAATACCTATTTAGAAGAAAACAATGCTTCGGTCAACAATGCAGATGCAGCCATTCGTCAGATGACTTTTGGTGACATCGTGACCACCGACACTACCATTCAGAATTTTGACGGCGTTGGCGCCAATGGATATTTGCCTCCTGATACGGATGGCGATGTAGGCCTGTCGCACTATTTCCAGGTTGTAAATGTTAAATTTGCCATTTACGATAAAGCTGGGACCAAATTGATTGGCCCGAGCAACAACAGCTCGATTTTTACCGGAATGCCCAATAACAGCAATGACGGCGATGCCATCGTTCTTTATGATGAGAATGCCGACAGGTGGCTTTTCAGTCAGTTTTCGCTTCCCAATTATCCGAACGGACCATTTTACGAAAATGTTGCCATTTCCCAGACCAATGATCCTACAGGAACCTGGTTTCGTTATCAGTTCCAGTTCTCAGTTATGCCCGACTATCCAAAACTTGCCGTATGGGGCGATGGATACTATATGACGATTCGCCGTTTTTCCACATCCGGCTCCTGGTTAGGCCCGGCAGCTATTGCCATGGACAGGACGAAGATGCTTGTTGGTGATTTATCTGCAGGTATGGTCATGTATAATCTGCCAAGTTCATCGGAAGGCACGCAGGCTGCAGATTGCGACAGTGATTTTCCACCAGCAGGAACACCCTGCCCTGTTGCTTACCTGACTCAAAGTACCGTAAAAATTTATGATTTTCACGTAGATTGGGCGACCCCGGCCAATTCAACATTCGTCAATACTTTTACTATTCCTATTACGCCTTTTAGCTCCTTTGGGAATACCAACATCATTCCTCAAAAAAGTACCAGCGTAAAGCTTGATCCTATGTCGGGAAAGAGAATCATGTTCCGCATGCCTTTCCGGAAATTCGACACCTATTGGTCCATGCTGTTAAACACCACAGTGAATGTCAGCAATGTTGCCGGAATTCGCTGGATGGAATTACGCAATGTAGCAAACACCTGGAGTGTATATCAGGAGGGTACCTATATTCCGTCGGATGGACAATTCCGGTGGATGGGTAGCATGGCGATGGATTCGCTCGGCAACATTGCCCTGGGTTATTCAATTTCCAGTACGACCATGTTTCCATCTATCCGATACACAGGCAGATTGGCTGGTGATCCACTTGGCTTAATGACCATTTCCGAAAAAGGCATCATAAATGGTGGTGGCTCCCAAACCGACGGCAGCGGCCGCTGGGGCGATTACAGCGCCTTGTCTGCCGATCCTGTCGAGATTGGCAAATTCTGGTACACCCAGGAATATTATTCCTCCACTTCAGGCGCAAGCTGGAAGACAAGGGTTGGCTCCTTCTCCTTTAGCAATATCTTTTCAACCGTCACAACCGCTACACCAAATCCGATTTGCGTAGGAGACTCATCCCAGCTTAGCGTCACTGCATACGGTGGATCAGGAACATATACCTATTCATGGAGTTCAATTCCGGCAGGTTTTTCATCAACCATTCAAAATCCGAAAGTTGCTCCGTTGGATACTACCAAATATATTGCGACAACCAGTGATGGTGCAACAACACGTTCGGATACCGTCAGGTTGAATGTGGTGCACATGCCAGTCATTTCTGCCGGAGCAGATACCACTGTTTGCTGGTACCTTACCTCTATCCCCATGCACGGAACAGCTTCAAATTACCGGGCATTAGGCTGGTCGACCTCAGGAACGGGAACATTCTCAAACACATCATCACTGGAAACAAACTATCTGCCTACGCTCACCGATAAACTTGCAGGATCAGTTGACCTTAATCTGATTGCCATTGCAAATCTGCCTTGCAGCGGAAATGTGATGAGCACCAGACATGTGATTTTTGATGTTTGCACCGGAATTCCCGGTCAGAACAATACAGAAACAGGGCTTACCATTCAGCCAAACCCTGCACACGGAACTGTTGCAATAACCATGAGCGGAATAAGCACCAACCCGGCTATGCTCACAATCACATCGATCGATGGAAAAATTATTCTCTCCGAAATGGTTGAAGCTGCAACTAAACCAATATTGAAGCAACTCGACATTTCAGGTTATGCCAAGGGTGTTTATGTTGTTCATTTAAAAACTGGTAAACAAGTATTAACTGAGAAAATGATCGTTCAATAGCATTGAAGAAAAAAAAACCACTGTTAATTTCTTAACAGTGGTTTTTTTTGTTTATCTTTGCCAACACAACCATTGAAGCTGAACATTAATAAAATATAGTAGGTTCTTCAGGGCAGGGTGAAATCCCCGACCGGCGGTAAAGTCCGCGACTCCCGATAAAATTTATGATCAACTGATGATGGATTTTAAGGGAAATGAGCCGTTGAAATTACGGCACCGACAGTAAAGTCTGGATGAAAGAAGAATCATATTTAATCTGACCGGTTTATCACGTTAAATAGGATTAAGCCCTGTTACCATTGAGTGACGGGGCTTTTTTTATAATGCAAACAATGCAGATAATGCAGAGAATGAAAATAATGCAGGAATATGATGATGTGCTGATGTGATAATTTGCTGATGTGATAATGTGATAATGTGCTACTGCCTATTGCCTACTGCCTATCGCCTACTGCCTATCCCAGAACTATGACCTGTGACTTATTCAAGAATGACTGAAGACCTGAAATACATGAAGAGGGCGATGAGCCTGGCGAAGCGGGGGGCTGGATGGGTGAATCCGAATCCCGTTGTTGGGGCTGTGATTGTTAAGGAGGGTCGTATAATTGGGGAAGGGTTTCATAAATATTTCGGAGGTCCTCATGCAGAAGTTAATGCCATCAATGCGGCCAAAGAGCCTGTTGCGGGATCAACGATGTATGTTACTCTTGAGCCTTGCGCCCATGAAGGGAAAACGCCACCATGCGCCAACCTGATAGCAGCAAATAAAATTTCACGGGTGGTTGTCGGAATGACCGATCCCAATCCACTCGTCAACGGTAAGGGAATTGATTACCTGAAATCACAGGGAATAATCGTCGAATCGGGCATGATGGAGGAACAGATCGTCCGGATGAATGATATTTTCAACAAATTTATCCGTACCCGGCTGCCATACGTTGTTATAAAGTCGGCTATGACGCTTGATGGAAAAATCGCAACTGTAACCAATGCTTCACGCTGGATTACCGGCGAAACCTCACGCCGGATGGTACATCGTTTGCGTCATCAACTGAGTGCCGTGATGATTGGTGTTGACACTGTGCTGTTTGATGATCCGCTGCTGAATATCAGGCTGAAGGGTAATTGGAAAAATCCGCTGAAAATCATCGCCGACACACATGGACGCATTCCGATTGATGCCAATGTTTTAAAAAATGATCCGCAACTCACCATCATTGCCACAACAGATCTTACCGCAAAAGAGAAACTGAAAACCCTTGAGCGGATGGGGTGTCAGGTGTTGGTTTGTCCGGTAAAAAACGGCAAGGTAGACCTTTGTTCATTAATGCGTTTACTCGGCACCATGGATATCGACAGTGTTATGATCGAAGGCGGGAGTACCCTTGCATTTTCAGCTTTGCAGGAAGGAATCGTTGACAAAGTGATCAGTTTTATTGCCCCAAAGATACTTGGAGGAACAAATGCCCCGACCGCCGTGGGCGGAAAGGGTATAGAAAAAATGGAAGATTCATTGAATCTTAGAAATATGAGAACTACGAAAATGGGTGACGACATTATGGTGGAGGCCTGGATTTAGTGACAATGCAAGCAATGAAAACAATGCAGGCAATGCAGGCAATGCAGGCAATGCAAGCAATGCAGACAATAAAGAAATGTGATAATGTGATAATGTGATTATGTGCTTATGTGCTATTGCCTATTGCCTACTGCCTACTGCCTACTGCCTATTGCCTACTGCCTATTGCCTTTTTTTTCAATAAGAATGAATTTTGAGTTTTAACGTTGTTTTGCTTTATGTTTACAGGAATTATTGAAGAAATCGGGATTGTTAAAACTGTTAAACTCGGTACAGGGTCGTCGTATATCACCGTGATGGCCAAGAAGGTACCGGAGGATATGAAAGTGGGCGATAGCATCAATACCAATGGTGTTTGCCTCACGGTAACCTCGTTCGGGAATGACCACTTTACCCTGGATGTCATGCCGGAGACCATTCGCCGTACAAACCTCAGTGCACTGAAAATTGGCAGCACGGTAAACCTTGAGCGGGCATTGCGTCTGATGGATCGTCTTGGCGGACATATTGTTAGCGGACACATTGACGGCACTGGGAAAATTGACCGCAGATGGGAGGAAGAAAATGCCGTTTGGTTCAATATTCTGGCAGATGCGAAGCTGCTCAGGTATATTGTTGAAAAAGGCTCTGTAGCCCTAGATGGTATCAGCCTTACGGTGGCTTCTGTGGATTTATATTCTTTCCGCGTTTCAATAATCCCGCATACAAAGGATGTTACCAGCCTGATGGATAAAAAATCGGGAGAAGTACTCAACATTGAGTGCGATATCATGGCAAAATACATTGAAAAACTAAATTTCCCCGGAAGTAATAAATCAACAATTGACATGGACTTTCTTGCAAAAAATAATTTTTTATGACCAACTATAAATTCAACTCTGTCGAAGAGGCGCTTGAAGACATACGAAAAGGTAAAATGGTTGTCGTGGTCGATGACGAAGACCGTGAAAATGAAGGGGATTTGGTAATTGCGGCCGAAAAAGTGACTCCTTCCATCATCAATTTCATGGCAAAATATGGCGGGGGATTGATTTGCCTTCCCATCATCCGAGATCGCCTTGAAGAATTGAATATTGAGCGCATGGTGGTAAAAAACACCGATCCAAACCGTACTGCTTTCACTGTATCCATCGATGCTATTGAATGTTCAACCGGTATCTCGGCGCATGAACGGTCGCTGACCATCAAACGGGTAATCGACAACCAGACCAAGGCCAGGGATTTCACAAGGCCAGGCCACATATTTCCAATCGAGTACAAAGAAGGTGGAGTCCTGATCAGGGCGGGTCATACGGAAGCATCGGTCGATCTTGCCAAAATGGCCGGGTTATATCCAGCCGGAGTGATCTGCGAAATTATGAACGAAGACGGCTCCATGGCCCGTGTACCGGAGTTGATGGAATATGTCAGAAAACACAATCTGAAGATCATAACGATTGTCTCGCTGATCGACTACCGACGGAAATCAGAAACATTGGTCGAACGTGCTGCTGTTGTTGATATGCCTACGAAATACGGCGAATTTAAAGCCTACAGCTATGTCAGTAAAATCAGCAAAGAGAATCACCTGGCATTGGTAAAAGGTGACATCACCGATGGTCAGCCAGTTATGGTGCGTGTACATTCGGAGTGCCTAACCGGTGATGTATTCGGTTCGATGCGTTGTGACTGCGGTGACCAGCTCGATTATGCCATGAAGAAAATTGCCAGGGAGGGGCGCGGGGTATTGCTTTACATGCGTCAGGAAGGCCGGGGCATCGGGTTGGACAATAAAATGAGGGCCTATTCTTTGCAGGATAAAGGCATGGATACTGTCGAAGCTAACAATGCGCTGGGTTTCGATGCCGACCTGCGGGATTATGGCACAGGTGCTGAAATCCTGGTTGATCTGGGCATCAAAAAATTGCGACTGCTTACGAACAATCCCCAGAAAATATCCGGGATCGAAGGATTCGGACTTGAACTTATCGAACGCATCCCAATCCAAACTACCTCCAACTCACGCAATATCCGCTATTTGAAAACCAAAAAGGAGAAGCTTGGCCATTGGCTGACGTTTACAGACGATGGGACAAAGGATTGAGATCAATCGAAAAGCAGATGAATAACTGTTATGCCGCATTTGTAATTTGTAATTTGTAATTTGTCACTTGTCACTTGTCACTTGTCATTTGTCACTTGTCACTTGTCACTTGTCATTTGTATTGGTTCTTGAAAATCTAAAATTGATTAATTATGAAATCATTCGAAGGAAAACTTGACGCCAAAGGGCTGAAATTCGGAATTGTAATTGCCCGGTTCAATGAATTTATCAGTGGAAAACTCTTAACAGGCTGCCTTGACGGGCTCAGGCGCCATGGTGCTGATGACGAAAATATAGATGTGACCTGGTCTCCCGGGGCATTCGAGATCCCGCTGTTGGCCAAGAAGATGGCTTCCGGAAAAAAATATGATGCAGTGATATGCTTAGGCGCTGTAATCCGCGGGGCTACACCACATTTCGATTATGTTGCTGCTGAAGTTTCCAAGGGTGTGGCACAGGTGGGCCTTGAAACAGGACTACCTATAATTTTTGGTGTTTTAACCACCGACAACCTGGAACAGGCTATCGAACGCGCCGGCACAAAAGGCGGCAACAAAGGGTTTGATGCAGCACTGGCAGCCATCGAGATGGTGAACCTGATGAGGATCATGTAGCACAATGTTGACGTAGGCTGTAGGAGGTATTGCGAAAAATATCCTGCGTTTTATTTGTGGGTTATCACAAATACCGTCCGGCGGTTTTTTGCACGTCCTTCTTCTGAGTCGTTCCCTGCCACAGGCATCGATTTTCCAAATCCTTTATACGTCAGGCGCGTTTCGGATATCTCTTTTTCGATCAGGTAATTATAAACCGATCTTGCCCGGTTTTCCGATAATTTAAGGTTGCTTGCGTCATTCCCGATGTTGTCGGTGTGACCCTGTATCTCGATGCTGATTGTCAGGTTTTCATTGAGAAAATCCATCAATTGGTCGAGTATGATTTTTGATTCGTCAGAAAGGTCAAATGAGTTAAATGGAAAATATATGTCATTGATTCGGTAAGACTTATTCAGTTCGATGGGTTTCATTTCAATATCCACTTTTACCGGTAGTTTAAAAGAGCTATCAACTCTGGAAATATATTTTGATTCATACACATGGTCAGTTTTCTTAACAGTCATAATATAATCGCTGTTGAATGGCGCCACGGCCACGAAATTACCTGTTATCGAATCCATTGGAATCTGAGATACCTTTTTTGTTTCAATGTTTTTCAGCTCAATGCTCGCATTCATAGGTTCATCCGATGATTCCGATTTCACATTTCCTTTGATAAAGAGCACCTTTTCAGGACGAGCGGCATCATAAAGCTCGAATGAATAGAGATCCAATCCGCCTTTGCCATTGTATTTATTGGAGGAAAAAAAACCGAGCGTACCGTCGGTACTGACAAAAAAACCAACCTCATCATCCGGTGAATTGATAGGATATCCAATATTTTTGGGTTTTGTCCATGTACCATGGTCATCAGTTTTGGCATAAAAGATATCATACCCGCCAAGTCCCACCCAGCCATCGGATGAGAAATAAAGCGTTTTTCCATCGGGATGAATAAAGGGTGATTTCTCATTGCCTTTGGAATTGATCATTGGACCTAGGTTGATCGGGGTACCCCATTCGCCGGTATCACCTTTAATTGAACGATAAATATCATATCCACCGTAACCACCTGTGCGATCGCTGATGAAATAGAGCGTGCTTCCATCGGCCGAAACAGAAGGTTGCGATTCCCAGGAACCAGGGAGGTTGATTTTATTGCTCACGCTGCGAATATCGCTCCATGATCCACCACTATTTTCCGAATACCAGATATCGCAATTAAGATATTTCTTGATATTATCATACTTGCAAACAGTATAATAGAGGGTATTATTGTCGGCTGTAAGCGTTGCCCCGCCTTCATTATCATTGATATTGAAAGGGTAAGACATTTCTTCCCCTTCTTCAAATTTTCCATCCGGCTGACGAATACTGAACATGAATTTTTCCTTCATCTTCGTTTCATGAACCAGGCTGTTAATATCGGCGTCAATTTTTTTTTCCCGGGTAAACAATGCCATTTGATTGTCGGGCGAAAGGATGGGTAAATATTCATTCTCCGGAGTTGAAATACCCTCCACCACTTTTGGTGCAAAGGGTACCGGGTTCTTCATCATTTCAAGGTAAAATTTTGAATATTTCAGTAATTCAACAGCGCGGTTGTAATCTGCATCCTTTTTAATTTTCTGAACATCTTTCAGGAATATTTCCAGGTTTTGGACAGCCAGCTCAAAACTTTCGAGGGTATAATAAATTTCGCCGAGATAATAATATGCATAAACATCATAGGAAGGACACAGTTCAATAACCTTCTGGAAATTCTTTTCGGCCTCTTTGAAATTGTTATCGGTTTTTTTAACATTGATCATGCCCAGCACATAAAAAGCATCAGCACACAATGGCTCTGCAATGACCACTTTCCTCATCATTTGACCAGCCATGGGATAATTTCCCCTCCTGAAATAATCAATCCCTTCCTGGTACACCTTTTCATTTTTTTTACCAAGTTTTACGCTGCATGAATCGCTTACAAACGATGATGGAGCATTGTTACCATAATGTATGCACAACGCTGAATACATCCCCCCATTGGAAAGGTCGTTTGTTGTCAGACAGAGCGGCAATGCAGCCATTGACAAGGGAAACAAAATCAGCAAGAACAACAATATAGGCTGGGCCGGCCATCCATGGCATGATTTCATCGGGATATTTTTTTCAAAGGTATACCGAAATGTCTTATTTTTACATTTCTGATCCAAAGACTCCGTTAAATAATCAGGAGTCTGAAGATAATCCGATCTGAATATCAGTTTGTTTACTTAAAAAAGAGATGAATGAAAAAAATATTTCTTACGCCGTTTTTATTGTTTTTACTGGTGATTCCACAACTGAGTGCCCAAACGGTGGTGCCAAATGCAAGCTTTGAGAACTGGACATCCTATGGCAATTATTCTGACCCGACCGGCTGGGACACCCCCAACAAAGAGTTGATGTCCATCCCGCTTTTTGGGTTTACAGTTGTGACGAAAAGCACCGATCACTATGGAACCGGAAGCTTTTCTGTCCGGCTTGAAACAAAGCACCTCACATTTCCTTCCATGGATATCCCCGGATTCATGACCTGCGGGACACTTACCATAAATATCTCGGCTGGTACCTATTCCCTCAGCGGGGGAGCCCCGGTTGTTGATAAACCAACCCATCTGAAAGGGTATTATAAATATGCTCCCAAAGGTGGCGATAGTTGCGTAATCGGCATCGGGTTAACCAAAACGACCGGTACGGTGAAGGATACCATCGGTTTTGGCGTTTTTTCAACAAAGGATACCATCTCAGATTGGACTCCCTTTTCAGCCTGGATTGATTACACCAGTGCTGTCATGCCCGACACAATGAACATCGTTGCCTTTTCGACAGCTCAGACAACCATGACTCCTGGAACCGTTTTGTTTGTTGATGGTCTTTTTCTTGATTACACTGTCGGATTTCAGGAAAATAATCCCGAAGCAGGAATTCAGGTATACAACGAACGCGAATCCTCCCGGTTGATGATCTTCTTCGATTTTCCGAAAAGCGAAAGTACCCGAATCAACCTCATCAACATGATGGGACAGTGCGTGTTTTCTGAAGATGCCGGATCTGTTGAAAAAGAGCGAAGGATCATTCCTTACGGAGCGATGCATAAAGGAGTTTATCTTCTTGAAATTCTGCACAACCAAAAGTTATACATCAAAAAATTCTTTCTGAATCTTTAATTTTTCATACCATATAACGTCTCAACGATGAGTTCAAATTCAGTCAGGGCTGGCATCATTCAAATGACCTGCGGCCCCGATAAAATGGGCAACCTGGAAAAAGCTGCAAAAAAAATCCGTGAAGCTGCCAGCCAGGGAGCACAAATCATTTGTTTGCAGGAACTGTTCTCAACAACTTACTTTTGCTGGGAAGAGAACTACGATAATTTTTCACTGGCCGATACCATTCCAGGTACTGCAACTGATCTTTTCCGGGATATTGCCCTAGAACTGGATGTGGTGATTATCGCTTCGTTGTTTGAAAAACGCGCTGAAGGGGTTTATCACAATACCGTTGCCGTGATCGATGCTGACGGTTCGTTGCTTGGCACTTACCGAAAACACCATATTCCCGATGACCCGGGATTTTATGAAAAGTTTTATTTTGCACCGGGAGATGGTGGCTATAAGGTTTTCAAAACGAAATTTGCACGCATTGGTACGCTGATCTGCTGGGATCAATGGTATCCTGAGGCAGCCAGGATCACCAGCCTGTCGGGTGCACAGATCCTCTTTTATCCAACGGCCATTGGCTGGGCCTCATCTCAGGGTAAAAGGGTCAACAGTCAGCAATACCAAGCCTGGCAAACCATTCAGCGTGGACATGCCATCGCCAATGGCGTTTTTGTCGTTGCAGTAAACCGAACAGGAACAGAGGGAGAGATGAATTTCTGGGGAGGCTCTTTTATTGCTGATCCATTTGGCGAAATCCTGTTTCAGGCATCACACGATATGGAAGAGATCCGTGTTCAGGAAATGGACCTTCGGCAAATTGATGAAATCCGCATTCACTGGCCATTTTTACGTGACAGGAGAATTGACAGCTACGGACCTATTTTGAACAGGTACATTGATAAATAGTGAAATGGTGAAATGGTGAAATGGTGAAATGGTGAAATGGTGAAATAGTGAAATGGAAAAATCGAGAAATAATTTTACGGATCCGACTCCCGGAGAACTTGGTTACTATTTTCCTGCAGAATGGGCTGAACATCGCTCCACATGGCTTAGTTACCCGCATGATGATTCTTACTCGTGGCCGGGCACCCTGTCACGGATATTTCCTTTTTACAACCAGTTTATCAAGGAGTTATCGAAAGGAGAACGGGTTTGTATCAATGTTCGCAATGAAACTCTTCGGGAAAGTGTAAGGCGTGATTTGATGAAAATTGATGTTGATCTTTCTAAAATCGACCTGTTGATTCATCCTACCAACGATGCATGGTGTCGCGATCACGGTCCGGCTTTCCTGGTTAAGCAATGTGCAGCGGAACCGAAAGTAATTGTTGGTTGGAAATACAACGCCTGGGGAAATAAATACGACCACGATCTTGATGATCAAATCCCGGGATTGATAGCCAAATACCTCAACATTCCTGCATTTTATCCGGGAATCGTGATGGAAGGCGGTGCCGTTGATTTCAATGGAAAAGGAACCTTGCTTACAACAATGCAATGCCTGCTGCACGAAAACCGCAACCCGGGATTGTTTCAGCATGAGATCGAAGAGTACCTGCACAACTTTTATGGGGTGAATCAGGTACTATGGCTGGATGAGGGAATAGAGGGAGATGATACGAATGGACACATCGATGATCTTGCCCGTTTTTTCAGGGAAGATGCAGTGGTAACCATGGTTGAGACCCGCCGGTCGGATAAAAATCATAAAATTTTGGAAGAAAATATTAAACAGCTGAAAACTTTCAGGCTTCAAAATGGCAAACAACTCGATATCGCCGAGATCCCAATGCCCAAACCAGTGACTTTTGAAGGTCAGCGACTGCCTGCTTCCTATGCAAATTTTTACATCGCCAACGAGTCGGTGATTGTCCCCAATTTCCGTTGTAAAGAAGATGATCAGGCTATGCGTATTCTTGAACAGTGTTTTCCAAACCGCAGTATTATTGGAATCGATTCGGTGGAGATCATCTGGGGATTGGGATCATTTCACTGCCTCTCCCAGCAGGAACCTTTAACAAAATAGGAAGAATTTCGCTACCTCACTTTTCACTATTTTCGCAATAGATGGTCGGCGATCACAAGAGCAGCCATGGCTTCAACGATTGGCAAGGCACGGGGAAGAACACATACATCATGACGGCCTTTTCCCTTCAGGATGGTTTTCGCACCAGTCGTGGTGACCGTTTCCTGATCCATCATCAGGGTTGAAACCGGTTTGAATGCTACGTTGAAATAGATTTCCGCCCCGTTTGATATACCCCCCTGGATCCCCCCGGAATTGTTTGTAAGTGTCTTAATGATGCCATCGTCATTCACAAACAGGTCGTTATGGTCAGAACCCTTCATGGAAGCGCCTTCGAAACCGGAACCATATTCAAAACCTTTCACCGAATTGATGCTCAGCATGGCTTTTGCCAGATCGGCCTGGAGTTTATCAAACACTGGGTCACCCAACCCTGCAGGAACCCCGGTGATGGAGCAGGAAATCACTCCGCCGGTGGTATCTCCGTCAGATTTGAGCCGCGTCAAAAATTCAATGATTGCAGGATCGAGCATATCCGCTATCTGATGCCCGGTTCTGAGTGCTTTACCCCTGCCGGCGGATGCCGTATCCCTGATTTGAAATGCTCCAATCTGAGAGATTCTTGCATTTACCTGGATATTTTTAGTTTGCAAAAACAATTTTGCAAATGCACCTCCTGCAACACGTACAAGTGTTTCACGGGCAGATGAGCGTCCACCACCACGCGGATCGCGGATTCCATATTTTTGCTGCCATGTAAAATCGGCATGTGAAGGGCGATAAACAACAGATAGATGATCGTAATCGGCAGGTTTCTGATCGCGGTTTTGGATGAGAAATGCAATGGGGGCTCCCGTTGATTTCCCCTTATAAATTCCGGAAAGGATTTCAATTTTATCTTCTTCGCTACGGGATGAAGAGAAAAATTCATTACCAGACCGGCGACGTTCAAGCTCAGATTGAACAAATGAAAGGTTGATTTCCAGATTGGCTGGAAAACCGTCGAGTACCCCTCCCATTGCAACCCCATGGGACTCGCCGTAAGAAGTAAGCACAAGCGCTTTCCCAAAGGAGTTCCCCGGCATGGTGCACGAATTTTGTATTATGGATCCAGGAATTCGTTAAGCAGCAGGGTAATTAAAGCCCCTGCTGTTTTAAAATCTTCATCTTGGCTTCGAGTACTTTCAGTTCACTCTTTGCCTTGTTGATCTTGTTCTCAAACTCCTCTTTTACTACTGAAGCGCTTTTTGATTTTGCAAAAAAACCGATGTTATTCTCCCAAAGAATAATCTCCTCTTTCATTTTAGAAATCTTTGTTGCAAGGAATTCACGCTCCTTACCAATGACTCTGCGGGCATCGGGATCATTTTTCAAATGATCGAATTTTGCCTGAAAACTCATCGTACTCATTTCTACTTCACTGATTTTCAGCTTATCAAGTTGTTCATTCACCAAAATCCGGAATTCATTGTGAAGTTTATCCTTTTCCTTCATGGGAACATGGCCGATTTCTGTCCATTCGCGCTGAAAGCCTTTAAGTACATCGAGGTTGGCACTTTTATTATCACCAAACTGGTACTCCTTCAAACGCGTCATCAGATTTAATTTCTTGGCAAGGTTGTCACCCTCGCTGGCCTGGACGTTGGAAAAATAGGATTGTTTGGCATTGAAGAAATCATCGCAGGCCGTACGGAATCGTTTCCAAATTTTGTCAGAATTCTTTTTCGGTACTGGTCCGATTTTTTTCCATTCGCCTTGTAAACGGATAAGTTCATTGGTCGTATTCTTCCAATCGGTACTGCTGTTCAATGCTTCAGCCTGCATACACAATTCAACCTTCAGGTTGTAATTGTGCATTTGCTGTTCTTTCAGTTTATCAAAATATTCCTTTTTGTTTGCAAAGAAGGAATCGAGATTGGTTTTGAACCGGTTCCAGATGTCGGAATTGACTTTTTGCGGTACAGGGCCGATATTCTTCCATATTTTAAGCAGGTCGTTCACCTTGTTGGTATTGTCCTGCCAATCCTTAATCGAATCGTTCGGTAATCCCAGTATTATTTCCCCTTGCTCACAAAGCGCAATCTTGGTTTCCAGGTTTTTATCCTGGTCTTCTTCAATCAGTGTATAATGTTCACGGCGACGGTCATTTATTTTATCCGTGGCATTTTTAAACCGTTCCCAAATCTCGTCTTTTTTATCAGCCGGAACGGGACCGAGTTCCTTCCACTCTTCATGGTATTTCTGAAGTTTCTTGAATGATTTGATGACTGAGGTTTCAAGCAGAAGTTCCTCGGTTTTTTCACACAGAGCCATTTTTGCCTCCATGTTCTTCCTCAGATCGAGGTCTTTAAGCTCTTTGTTAAGCTTGACTTTCTCGAAAAATTTCTCAACCAGGAAGTGATAATTCTGCCAAAGGTTGTTTACTTCAGTCCGGGGAACCATCCCGATTTCCTTCCAACGCTCCTGAAGGATTTTGAATTCGTCGTATGTTTTTTTCAGGGTCTCTTCCGAGCTGATAAGAGTTTTCAGTCCATCAAGGATCAGAAATTTCTTTTTCAGGTTTTCCTGTTTGATTTTTTCCTGTTCTTCTGTATGACGTGCCTTATTGGCCCGGTATATCGCAAATGTTTCATTAAATTTCACATCCAGATCATCCAGCTCATGGGCCAGTTCTTCTTTGGTGCCTCCCTCCTCCGATACCTGATCATATTTCTGCAGGTTCTCCTCCTTTTTCTTTTTCAGGAAAGCAACCTTGATGAGTGCAATCTGTGTTTTAACAGTATTGAAATCAGTTTCCTTAACCGCTTTCTCAAGTAAATCGACCAATTGGGCACGGGAATAGCCGTCGAAATTAATCTCTGAGTCAACTGTTACATGCTCCACATTTTCTTCGGTCACCTCATCGAGATGTTCATCGAGAAGCATGTCGATATGATCTTCAGTGGCTTCTTTCAATAACTGTACTGAGGTATCTTCAACAGGCAGGTCAGCAATTTCTTCACTGAGTTGCTCGGGAACTGTTTCAACCTGTTGGTCTGCAATTGCATCGGAAAGTTCTGCCGGCGCTTCTGTTACAGCATCTACGGGATGTTCTTCCGGGGAAATTTCAACAGGTTCAACCACCTTATCTTCAACGATTTCGGGGGATTCCGGAATTTCCTCTCCGGGTTGTTTGTACTCTTCTGGCTGAAGTGTATCAGGTTGTTTGTTTTCTTCTGGCTGAAGTGTATCAGCAGGGAGCGTGGTGTCGATGTCATCCATCGTTGTGTTTACAAAGGCAGCATTCTCCTCCTGAACGGCGGTTGTTTCCAGTTCAGGATTCTGAGGTGTGTTCTGGGAATTTTTCATTCGCGTTAATGTCCGTTTTAGTATAAAAAACAATAGTGTCCGACAGTTGCCGGTTAATTTGAATCATAATGACCGCAAAAATACAAATTATTTCCAAACCAATTTAAAAATAGGTTATGGCATCGCTCTCCTGTTGAACAGGATATATCCAAAGTTGAAATAGACGGTAAACGGATCAGGCATTTTGTCGTAATAATTAACACCAATGCTGATGGGGCCCAGCGGGCTGTTGTAAACCATTGACGTTGAAGCCAGGTACGACCGGTCAGCGAATTTTCGTCCGAAATAGGCCGTGAAATCACTTGGATTCTGAAGGATCTCCTGATAAGGCTGGAACAAATACCCCTCTAACCTGTACTCTATCTTTTTATAAACCCTGACCACAATTTTCAGGCCGGCAGCCGCATAATTTGTTGCTCTGAAAGGTGGCAGAAAAAATGTCTGGGATTCCGGAACAGGCTGAAATGCAGAAGCATATAAAAGACTCGAGGTATAATTCGAAAAAAGAGGTTGATTTGAAAGCACCCCTTCCCCATAGAATCCAAATTTGATGGGACCGACTGTTTCAAAGAAATTATCGTAAATCAACTGAATCCGATACCAATCATGAAATTGGGAAATTATGGTTTTATTTACAGCAGTGGATCCCGGTACCATTCCTTCCCGGCCATTGATATAAGACAGTTTGACAAGCAAACGAACACCTGCATTTGCATATTGCTTGCGATTCAGGCTGTTAAGATCAAAACAAAGTGACGGGGCGATGAATTTAAAAGTGGTCTGATCGGTTGTATCTGTCCTTGTAAATGTATTGGACTGGTAATACTTCTTATTGGTGTAGGCATAGTTCATTTCAAATGCGAGCTTTGCACTGGTTGCGACCGGCATCCCGATTTTCAGATCGCCGAAATATTCCCCCTCAATGATGTAATTCGGTGTTTTATCATCAAAGAAGAAGCTGGCATTCATGAAGTAATTGAAATGGTTATAGGTATAATTAATATCGACAAACCACGGGGTTTTAGAGTTAAAATCAATGCGGCCACCTACTTTTGCCGAACTGTAAACCTTTCCGAAATATCCATTGGCAAAAAACAGTAGTTCTTTAGTCCACAAGTATCTATACTGGAGTTGAAGAAATGCTTCACTGGTGTTGTCCAATGAAAAATTTCCTCCGAATTGGGCACCGAAATTATTGGATTTTTTAACGTCAAGGAAAAGATCATAATGTCCTGTTTTAGGGTTGAAACGTGCAACAGGGAAGATACTTCTGACAAACCCTTCATCGATGAAACGGAAGTATGCATCGCGAAGTTCATCGAGGGAGATTGTTTTTCTGCCATGTTTAAGTATCTTCTGCACATGTACTGTCTGAATTTTATTGAGTCCGGTGATGTGGATAGAATCAAAGCGTAATTCAGGTTTCCGCTTGTTGAATGCTTCACGGCGACGGAGAATATCGTCTGTTCCAATACTGTCGTGCACCAATTTTCTGATGTCAGAAATTTTGCGTAAAGTGGCCTGATAGCCACTGTCGGCCAGCTCGGCTGTTCTAGAAAAGTCCAAAAGATCAATTGCAGGGATATCAGGCACAATCATCACCGAATGGGGATAAACGATGGTATCGCTTTGGCGTTCCATCAGCATCGAAAGCAATTGGGAAACAATATCGTCACGGTTGGGTTTTTCATATCGCCTGGCTACACGGCTCCCGATGATCACATCCGGATGGAAATCATGCATGGCGACATCGCATGGGAAATTATTATACATCCCGCCGTCAAAAACCAGCTTCTCGTTTATCACTGTCGGGTTATATATCAACGGAAGGCTCATTGATCCACGAACCGCCGCACTCAGGTCACCTTTTCTCAGGATCATCTGTTCCGATGAATCGATATCTGAAACGACACAGCGAAAGGGGATCATCAGCTTGTTGAAATCACCTCCTGCAACAGCGTTTGACTGGGCAAACAATTGCATAAGCTGAAAGTCAATCTCATACGTTTTAATCAATTGTGTTGGCAGAAAAGAGGTGATCTTATTTTTAAAATCAAAATTTGTTGATATCCATGATGCATTGGGATCCTCCTTACGGTAATAATAGACGTACTTATCATCCATCACACCTGTAGCCCAACGCTGAAAATCTCTGGAATTCATTAGTTTTTCAATCTCATCCGGGGAATAACCACTGGCATACAACGCGCCGATTGCAGCGCCGATGGAGGTTCCGGCAATATAGCTGATGGGAACATGTTTTTCTTCCAGGGCGCGTAGGACCCCGATATGAGCTCCCCCCTTGGCTCCACCTCCTGAAAGGACAACTGCAACCCGTTGGGCGAACAACGAATCAATAGTGAAAAGCGACAAGTAAAAAAGGATAAGGGCCGAAATATGGACCTTATGAATTGAAAACTTCATGAGTCTGATATCAAAAACCATAATGACCTCACCTACCGCTCGCTCCACAAGGATATGGGATTTCCCTTATCCAATAGAAAAAAAAATTGAAGATGAGGTGAATCGGGAAATTTTCACTTAATGCAAATTTTCAAGTTTTCATACCGGAATCCTAAACGTTTTTCAACGCCTGCTCAAGATCAGCAATGATATCTTCCACTTCCTCAATGCCAATGGAAAGCCGCACCAAATCATCGCTGATACCGCCCTCTTTTTTTGCGGCCGACGATAATTTACTGTGGGTCATGGAGGCAGGATGCTGAATAAGGGTTTCAATACCCCCCAGTGAAACTGCAAGGACACAGAGTTCAACACTGTCCATAAGCTTTTTTCCCGCTGCCAAACCTCCTGTCAGTCCGAAACTCATCATGGAACCTGGACCACGCATGAGCTTCCTGCCCAATTCATACTGAGGATGCGAAGTGAGCCCTGGGTAAATGATCCACTCGACCTTGGGATGTGCTTCAAGGTATGTGGCAACCTTCATGGCATTTTCCTGTGCACGGTCGATGCGGATACCTAATGTTTTCAAGCCTCTGCGGGTAAGGAATGCCTGATGTGGATCCATGTTACACCCCATTGACACCATGACCGGACGCACTTTTTTATAATCAGCTTCAGTTTTTGTTACAATAACACCACCAACAATATCGGCATGACCGTTGAGAAATTTGGTGAGTGAATGTAAAACAATGTCGGCACCCATATCAAGCGGAGTTTGAAGATAGGGGCTGCAAAATGTATTATCGACACATACAGGAATATTATGTTTGTGTGCAATCTCACAGATAGCAGGAATATCTGAAATTCCGATGGTAGGATTTGCCGGTGTTTCGAGATATATCAGGGCAGTATTGTGCCGGATCGCCGCCTTGACCTGTTCGATATCAGTGGTATCAATATAAGTTGATTCAACGCCGAATTTCTTAAAAATCCCTTCGATAATCCCCCTGGCCGGTCCATAAACTGCATTATGGCTCACGATGTGCTTTCCCGCACCAAGATAGGCCATGTAAACTGTACTCACAGCTCCCATGCCCGATGAGCAGCCAATACCGTCGTAGCCATGTTCCAGGATGGCAATGGTCTTTTCCAGATCACGTATGGTAGGATTCCCGATACGTGTATAGATGTAGCCATCGCTTTCGCCTGCAAAACAGGCTGCGCCATGATCGGCACTCTGAAAAGCAAAGGTTGAAGTTTGATAGATTGGGGTAATTACACTACCCAATGGGTCTTTCTGGCCGGTTCCATGAACAAGAGTCGAGTTAAATCCGGATGGTTTGTGTTTCATATTGATTGTTTAGGTTTGTTTTTACCGTTTTCACCGGTAGAGACGCGGCATGCCGCGTCTT
>CAIYES010000494.1 GCA_903925275.1 uncultured Bacteroidales bacterium | reverse complement strand
CGTGGGTGAAGCCCACGGTTGTTGCAAATCACGCCCAACTTTAGCCCTGAAAGGGCGGCATATTGCTGCTACTGTGAAATATATCGCCCTTTCAGGGCTCAGGTTTGGATTGTAGCATGATTTCCGTGGGCTTCACCCACGGTTAATAATATTGCGCGCTTTCAGCGCTGGTTCTTTTTTAACCGGTCTTTTAGTAATTTCAGCCTTTTTACTGGTATGATTGTGCTCAATCAGTATCATTTATGATGAATGGTTCAGTTTTAAGTCTTTCGATAATTTTTTATATCTTTCGCCAACTTTTCTCATTTTTCTTGTATTTATGAGAATGAAGGTAGATGGCTATAGGAAAGCAGGTTAAAGGGATGATCAGCATTAACAGGCCATCCGCTTCAGCTCCCCCCAAAAAATTCACCCCGCTCTTCCCTTAGGAATCTGCCCAATGAAACACAATCCGGGTCTAAAACCAATACTTCAAGTCATGAAAAAAGCTTCATTTTTTTTCGCTTTCTTTTTGTTTGCAGGGCTATTGTTCAGCCAGGAGCTGCTTACGGAACATTTCAACGGCCCAGCTTTTCCTCCCACAGGCTGGTCATTCAGCAGTCAGACCTCCAATTGGAGCGCATCACCTACCTTTTATGCCGGAGGAACCGCACCCGAAGCCCGTTTTTTGCCATCGCCCGCATTCACTGGAATCTCAAGGATCATCACCCCGGCACTTAACCTGACAGGATTAACAGCGCTGTCGATTGATTTTAAAGAATATATAAGTCTTGCCGATATTCCAACCGGATTGATATCTGTTGGCATAGCGACCCGATCGAACCAGGGGAATTGGAATACCGTCAGGGTAGATACCATTACACAAAGTTTTCCGGGATTTCCGGAACACCTTGTTATCAAAAATGCAGATGTCGGTAAGGCTGATTTTCAGCTTTGCTTCTTTTTTTCAGGCAAGTCAACCGATATTGTTTACTATTTCCTTGATGATTTCATCCTTACCGGGATGCCTGGTCATGATGTTAAACCACAGAACTTTTTATGTTCACAGTATACCGAATCCAACCAGGTTTTCTTCCCGCGAGCCCAGATCAGGAATACAGGGGTGAATCCGGAATCATTTGACGTATCATGTGAAATTTTTGATCAAACAGGTACAAGCCTATATCTCAACACCCAAAATATCATGGCTTTACCGTCGGATAGTATAACAACCGCATCTTTTAACCCCTATATCACGCCTGGCGGGCCTCAAACACTGACAATGAAAGTTACCACCCTGTTATCTGGCGATATGATCCCTGAAAATGACACACTGTCAAAACCGCTCAGCATTATACCTGAAAACATTTTGGTTTATGAAGGTTTCGATGAACCTGTCATGCCTTCCGGGAGCTGGACCATCGATGATCATGCAGCAAATTGGAGTGTATCCGACACAAAAAATGCTGGAGGAGCCATCCCTGAGTGTCAGTTTTCATATCATCCTGATTTTATCGGTACGTCTCGGTTGATATCCCCGGCGCTCAGCACAAACGGGCTGACAGGCCTGTTGCTCCGGTTTAAGCAAAGTCTGAATTTGTACAAAGATTCTGTTCTGGTTGGTGTTTCCACCCGATCACATGGCGGGGCATGGCAAATTGTCTGGTCAAGCGTGGTAAGGCAATCCATGGCAAGCCAGGATGTGAAACTGATGATTATGAACAGCGATGTCGGCCAGGATGATTTTCAGTTTTGTTTTTATTTTACCGGAAGCACCGGCAACATCAATTATTGGTGGATTGATAATATCGCCCTGAGCAAATCATGGAATTATGATGTAGAAACACTCGGCTTTCCGGGCTTGACGGGTTTTCCTCCATCCACTACCTATATCCCTTCGGCAATAATAAGGAATATAGGACTGAACCAGGAACCCTTTCTGGTAAACTGTAGTATTTATGATGTCGCCGGTGCATTGTTATATTCAAACGATGTTACAGCTAACGCAATCTCGCCGGGAGCTGTGGATACCGTTACGTTCGCCGGCTATACCCTCCCGGTGCCCAATACACTCTACAAAGTAGTTGTCCAAACCATGCTCCCTTCCGATCAGGACATGACCAATGATGCGGGTCAGATATTCATCAATACATACACTACCAACAAAAACCTCGTCATGCTTGAGATCGGAACCGGCAACTGGTGTAATGCCTGTCCGGGGGCAGCCATGGGAGCGAATGATCTTATTGCAAACGGAAAAAGTGTAGCTGTGGTTGATTATCATTATGGCGACACCTATGAAAATCCGGATGGCCTGGCAAAGTGCGGGTATTATGAGGTTATGAAGTACCCGACGGCCTTATTTGATGGAATTGTCGAAAAAGAGGGCGCATTTCCCGCCTCCACTATGTATCCCGAATACCTGACCATGTATGAAAGCCGCATCAGCACTAAAACACCGGTTAACCTGTTTGTGACGGGTCGACGAACCGATAGTCTGAATTATTCATTGGTTATCCATACAGAAAGACTTGCTCCCTATGTCAATAAAAAGTTGGTTCTTCAGGTAGCAGTTACTGAGTCGAAGATCCCGGAACAATGGCAGACACTTGACACGCTTGACTTTGTACACCGGTTATCAATTCCCGACAACACCGGGGTCAAAATCGATTTGTTGAATAACCCGATAATCGAGGTGCCACTAAGTTTCTCCCGCGATCAATCCTGGGTTTTAAAAAATCTGGAACTGGTTGCCTGGATTCAGGATGCCTACACAAAAGAAATTCTGAACGGTGTAAAACTGCCAGTTTCCGCTTTCGTAATGGGAATAGGGGAGATGAATACCCGTTTTACCGCAACGGCTTGGCCCAATCCTTTCACAACCAGGGTTGCCATAACATTTGAATTAACTGCGAGCGAAAATGTGCACATTGATCTTTTCAACACCATGAACCAAAATATAGTCACGCTTTTTGATGGCATGGTGCCGGCCGGGAAAAAGCAGATCAGTTGGGACGGTTCCGATGGAAATGGACGTAAACTTTCCGATGGTATTTATTTTTGTCGCATCCGGGCAGGAGCCTCACAATCTGTAATAAAACTAATTTTGTTAAGATAATCCATCCCGGCCTCTACTCCCGTTTCCTGAATTTCATCTGCTCGAAAAACTCAATCGTTTTCCGTATTGAATCGTGCAGAAGGGTTAAATACAGCACAAATGACATCAGCCAGATGATGAAGAAGTTGAACCAGAAGGTGTCGATTTTCCAAGACCCGATTATTTTTACCGGGGCGTAAAAATGAGCTCGTCCGTAATGCGATAACGGATCCATTAAAATGGGGTCTTTTTTCCGGATCAATTTTCCTTTTCCTGTCAGAATCTTGTTTTCAGCGCCCTTATCCATGACCAGGTCGGCGAGGTTTTCATTATAACTGGCCTGTTTAAACTGGTATACCTCATCATCGCCCAACCGGGCCCTGAGGTTTTCGTAGGCATCGTCACGTCGGGCAGTTACCTCATTCAGCCGGGATGAGTAGACCCGGGACAATGAGTCGAGGTATGACTTTGTAAGCTGAACGATGGAATCATTCAGCAGCTTTTCAGTCAGTCCGGGCATAAACGGTAATGAAGCAAAACCGGCTTCTTTCTGCAGGGGAGGGATCTCGTTTTTCAGAATATCCAGGAAATTGGTTGTTTTTTCCGGGTCAATGTGTTTAAAAATATTGCGCTGGCATTCGTCGAGCGCTGATTTCAGTGTCGGAATCACATAGGCCGTGATATGGGAATAGCGTGATATTTCTTTATCGAACGGATAAAATATCTTTTCATATTCATTGTTGCTGAATTGCTCCACGGCGAGGGCCTCAAAGGTCCAGCGTGAGGTCATCAGGTTGCCGACCAGCGGAACGTTCTCCCGCGAGGCAATGGCAGGATTGAGATAGTCGAACGGAACGATCGTCCCGCTCAGCAGAAGTTGAGGCACCAGGATGAATGGGATGAGGATGTAAATGGCCACCACTGAGTTGAGACCGGCTGAAATATTCAATCCGACGATGTTTGCAAAACAGGAGGTGGCAAACAGGATCAGCCAGTAGGAGAGGGTCATGCCATGAATTCCAAGGATCAGGTTCCCGGTGACTACATACAACAGCGATTGAATTGCAGAAAGGGTGAAGAGAAGAATGATCTTTGAATTGAGATAACTGAATCTGCTCAGGTGGAGGAAAGCTTCGCGTTTGAGAATCCGCCGGTCTTTGAAGATCTCCTCGGCACTGACCATCATGCCCAGGAAGAGCGAAACGACAACGCTCATAAACAGGTAAGGAACTAAGTTTCGGTTGTCGCTGAAAATGTATTGATCGCCAAACTTGTAACGTGTAAGGTATGCCAGCATGGCTGCCAGGAATGGCGCCTCAAGCAGGTTTATCAGCATATACTGGCGGTTGGTGATTTTGGTCAGCAGATTTCTGATACTGAAAATCCGGAATTGCTTGAAAATGCCGGGAACTTTGAAGTAATTTTTTGGTACTTCATACAGCGCTTCACTTACAGGCAGCAATGGTTGAACATGCTGTCGGAACAACGAATACCATTCTGATGGCGTTGTCTTCCTGTTGCCGGTGAACCTTCCGTATTCATTGATGATTTTTGTTTCAGTTATCTGCAGCAATTGTTCCGGATTGACATACCCGCAGCTCTGGCATTCACTCTCGTCGGGATTGACATGGTTCCCGGCTCTTTTAAAATAGGTCAGGGCATCGATCGGATTACCATAATATATCGGGTAACCCCCTTTATCCATGATCAGCAGCTTGTCGAAGAGTTTGTAAATATCGGAAGAAGGTTGGTGGATATTCACAATCACCAGCCTGCCTTTCAGGGTCTGCTCCTTCAACAAAAGCATGACCATTTCTGAGTCCATGGAAGATAGCCCGCTGGTAGGCTCATCAGCAAAAAGCACCGATGGTTCCCGAATCAGCTCCAGGGCGATGTTCAGTCGTTTTCGCTGCCCCCCGCTGATGTATTTATTGATCGGATCGCCCACCGTCAGGTTACGGGTTCCGATCAGGTCGATATCCATCAAAACGCGCATCACCGCCCGGATTAGCTTTTTTTTAGAAAAATCGCGGAAGCAGAGTTTCGCATTATAATAAAGGTTTTGAAACACAGTGAGTTCTTCAATCAGCAGATTATCCTGGGGTACAAAACCGATAATTCCCTGCAGTTTATCCTTATCGTTTTCCAGATCGTATCCATTGATCAGTATGTTTCCGTTGTTTAATTTCAGATTTCCGTTGAGAACATTAAGCAGGGTTGATTTACCGACACCGCTGCCACCCATAACCCCGATCAGTTCACCCGAAGAGGCGGTAAAACTAAACGGATGGATGCCGTTGGTACTGTGTTTGAATCGGTATTCAGCCTCTTTTGCCGTAAATACAATGTTTACTTTTTCGGATTCCTGGAGGAACCGGGCAGCCACATCGGCATAATATACAGGCGCGATTTTAAGGTTTTTCAGGATGGTCCCGTTTGAAAACACAAACGACCGGTATGGTTGTACGATATGTCCGTTGAGAAAGAGTTCATCATTACCGGTATACCGGCAAATCATGGTTCGTACCGAAGGAACAAAAAGAATAAACAATTTCCCGTCGAGATGTTCACGAGTCATGTGCTTTTTATCTTGGGGAATTTCTGTTTTTTCGGTGCTGATTATCAGCAGATGGTCGGGATGCACACCAGTTCCCAGCGGGTCGGTAATATATGCCACGGCATCATTGAATTCCTGATCGGGTAAGTTGAAGGAGGTTTTAAAAATTTTCAGATAACCGATAAACCCGTCATCGTTAACGGCTGATTTTTCATTATTTTCACGGGATAGTTCATCCAGAAATTCCAGGAATTTTATAAATACGATCAGCCGGTCTTTGGCTGCCAGTTGTTTTTTAATTTTCTGACAAATCGCATTTGTTTTTCCGAGCACATCCGGCTGCTGAATTTCTGTTTCATCAGGCTGATGAAATAACAGCAATTCATCAAAAAGCTTTAAATATTCGTCAAGTTCCTGAGCATTCAAATGTTGGCTCAGATACGATTCGAGGATTTTGCGGGAATTTTCAGAATTATGTTTTTTTACAGAGGCTGCAATTATGGCAAAAAGTTGCACAAGCGCCATCAGGATTGGTTCAGACATGGAGGTGGGATTTTGTCCAACTCAAATGTACAAATTTTGACGAAAAAAAACCGCACTTTGAATAAAGGCGGTTGTAATATCCTGTCAGGGTTTTTAAGCCCGACAGGATAGGATGATAAAGTAAATTATTTTATGAAGGTCAACCGTACGCTCTCGCTGAGTTCGCTGATCGCGACAGCTTGCTGTTGCGGGATCTTTTTACCCGATTCAATGGAATAGTTGCCCCAGATTGGTTTCAGGTTGGCAATCCCATCAAGTACCGGCTTCATTTCCTCATCGGCTGAATAAGCGTCGAGAATGGTGAGCAGCTTTAGCTGGTTGTCTTTCTGGGCTGCAATGACGGCCATGATTTTGGTGTTGTCCTTTGCAAGCTCACCCAGGGTGGCTGCAAGGTAAATTCCTTCAGCAAAACCACCGGCAGCAATGAGTACTGCAACCTTTGTGCGGTTGTTGGTTGACAGGAAGTTATTGGTTTGAGTAAAAATTTTATTAATCAGATCAGTCAGGGAATCTTTGTTGTTGTTGAATTTTTTTACTTTATCAAGCAGTGTTTGGTCATAAACGCCCGCGATGCCCAGTTCGTCAGCCAATTTATTGGTACAGGCCAGAAATTTATTGGTTTCATCGGTACGGTTATAGGTTGAAGAATAACTAAGGTCGGCACTGTAAACCCCGAGGTTGAGTGATTTGCTTAGTTGCGTGGTATATTTACCAACATTTGATGGGGGGTTGGTAATGTCGAAAATAAAACCGGCTTTGGCTTTTTCAAGCATCCTTGTTACTTCGAAAGGAGTAGGAAAAGCTGAAAGAAGGCCTTGTGATCCGGGACTTAACGTCACCTCCTTTTTAATGGTGTCGGCTGCTGCTGCATTTGCCGTTTGATCAGTGGTTGATGCGTTGTTGCAACTTGAGGAGGCGATGACCAGCAAAAGGGCAACCAGTGCAACGCTGAACTGGATTTTTGTTAATGCTTTCATAAAGTCGTTTGAAGGTTTGTCCGTAAATTTGATAGAAATAAATTTTCCGATTTCTTTTAATGAACTATGCGAAATTAAGTGATTTTTTTGAATCGTAGAACTTTTTTTGAAAATTAAACCGTTCGGGTCATAACCCGGCGAAAAAAACAGAACCGTAGAGCCGCGGCATGCCGCGGCTCTGCTGT
>CAIYES010000493.1 GCA_903925275.1 uncultured Bacteroidales bacterium | reverse complement strand
GTCTACCCAACCTTTCGATCTTATTGGATAGTATATCTGTGTAGAAACTGATATGTAGAACAAATTCAAAAAAAAGGAGGGTGTGATGAAAACCGTAGTAGAATCAATTGAACTTGCATTTTTTCTGTTAATTCCTGCCTCTATCATCGCAGTAGTTGTTATTTCAATCGTCTGAGGGAATCGACATAAATGAAAAATGTTTGCCTGACCAACTATTCTGCCTATGAAAGTATTATATACCAATGGTTTATCGATATCCAGAAACTCAAATTAGTATTAACAATTAAAATTCACTGACATGAAAACGAAAATGCTGATCGTAGCTATCGCTACCTTGATGGTGGGATTTACTTCCTGCAACAAAGACAAAAACGAACCGACCCTTTCAGGCGTAAATGCATCAAAAACTTCACAAATCAAATTAGGGGAACCTGTCGATTTTAAATTCTCACAAGCCCCCGAGGGTAGTACTGTACAATGGACAGTGGTTCCATTTAATAATGTACAAATTAATGCTTCCGGCAATGCAGCCTCTATCCTGTTCAGCAACGCAGGCAGCTATACAGTGAGTGCAATCTTTGGAAAGGTCAAAGGAAGCACCAATGTGAGTGTTATGGATAGTATTTACAATCCGGGTGGTGGTGGTACACCTAAATACGAGCCGTTAACCGGCGACCAGATCTTTATTACAGTTTCGAAAACGGACAGTATGGGAATTAGCGGGCTGATTTTCCGTTATATAACAGAAAAGAAGTACCAGTGCCTGAACCACACCCTGTTGTTTGATAACAATTTTTCCGGACAAAACTTACAGATTGATTTCAAATCGGTAATGATCCCATCCATTGAAAACTGCGTTTCCGGTGAAGATAATGCATCAGGAGGAACTTGCTGGTTCCCGATTGCAGAGGGAAACCATGGATTTGAGGTAATTCTTGATGGGATAACCTATTCTGGCTCCTTTGTGAAAAATGGGGGAACCTGCACTTTTACATGGCCTTACAATTCAGGAGTTACGATAACTCCACTCGTGGTAAATTAATAATTGTTATCTTAGCTACCCATCTGATTCAACGGATGGGTAGCATTTTTGTGAAAGAGTTACACGACATAATCGAAGGTTGTAAAAGAAACGACCGGTCAAGCCAGGAAAAATTGTATCGCCAGTTTTATCCCGGCTTATTTGCGTTATGTAAGAAATTTTTTCCAGACAACCATGATGCACTCACGTCATTGAACAACGGAATGTTGAATGTATTTAAAAACATCGGGAAGTACGACCCTGCTAAAGGTGAACTATTCAATTGGGCCTATACAATAGTCAGGAATTCAGCCATCACACACCTGAACAGCCTGAAGATAATTCAACCAACAACTGAAATATCAGATCAAATAGAACAAACGTTATATCACAGCCCTTTTAAAGAACTTGAATGGAATGACCTTTATATTTACCTTGACAAACTTCCCCCTGCAACCCGTGCCGTGTGTACACTCCATTATCTGGAAGGATTCGCGATAAAGGAAATTGCCGAACAACTAAGATTGAGTGAAGGAACCATAAAGTGGCATCTCAGTGAAAGTCGTAACCGGCTAAAAACATTATTCTCAATCAATGTATTATAGAAAATGAATGATGAAAATTTACATATAATCCCTGACCCGCCTAAGGTCGTCCCCGAGCCGGAAATTCCTGCCGATGTGGCGTGGAATAATATGGCTGCAATTCTCGATGCGGAGATGCCGGTATCTCCACCTGATTCTGTACCATCACAAAGGCCTCCTTCATCGGGAGGAGGCGGGCTACTAGGTGGTGGCATCCAGTTCCTGAGTATCGGTCTCATAGTTTTGGGTGTGGCAGGTATCGTAACATGGGGAGTCCTCCGCCACGCCAATAAACCAGAAACATCAGTCATAAAAAAGGATACGATTAACGTACGTCAAAATACTGTCTCCACTGATTCTTTAAACACAAAAAATCAAAACAAACCATCTCTAACAAGCAACATCAAATCTCCGGCACTGATTGTTAGCCATGACACAAAAATGGATTTGCCTGTCAAGTCTTCAGCAAGAGATATTGCTGTTAAATCAAAAGTGATTCCTCAGGCTGCAAATAATGCAAAAAGTGAATCGCATCCAGCGCTGATTTTTTCTTCAGTTTCCAGGCCGTCTGAACCTAAAACAAAGGAAATAGTTCCTTCACAAACCGGGATTGATTATTCAACAACTACGGTTAACAATAATTTCGGCCTGCAGCCTGTAATTGAAGAAAAATTAAAAGACACGGTTAAACCCCTTGAAATTCAATCTGATCCCACTTCGCCGGAAGCAGGAACAGTTAAATCATCAGACATCATTGTTCCGGCATTAAATCCCATTGCCAATCCGGCCCCTGCCGTTAAAGCTGATAACACACAAAGCAATGCAGGTTCTGAAATATCCAAAAGCTCACGCAGGATGTCAAACAACCTCTCATGGCAATTAGGTGTATCCGGGAACACAGGGGAAGTAGTTCAAAAGGGCAGAAATCCCAACCTTTATTACGGTGGAATGGTTACAGGGGGTTTGTGGCACAAGAAACTTAAAGCAGGCATCGAAACAGGGATAGGCTGGACGGGCTACAATGATTACGGTTCTGTTTTAAACAATGTCAGGATAACAGATTCGATTCCGGGTGACTCCATAAATCCGGTAACCCATATCGACACAACCCGGATTGATGCATACAAGTACAGGTATCAATACATACAGGTTCCTTTGTTCATCTCAAAGCAAGTTATGTCAAAGGGTAAATTTGCGCTCGATATCAAAACAGGCCCGGTAATTGGTTTTTTGATTTCACAACGGCAGATACCCGATTACACCTCAGGTCCTGAAAATGGAGAAATCCTGAGTACGGCCGACAATGATTATACACGTCTGAAAATATGCTGGCAATGGGATGTCATGGTGCAATTGCGATGGAATTTCAATGAAAGACTCTCCTTCACCCTCAGTCCATCGGTAATTTTGTAT
>CAIYES010000492.1 GCA_903925275.1 uncultured Bacteroidales bacterium | reverse complement strand
GGCCGCAGTGAGTAAATGAAATTTGCCGGTAGGGATCATGCGGAGTAGAAAATTTTAAGCAAACATTCAGGTCAGATTGTTTTAAGAATCTGAATGAACCTGAAAGGCGACAGTTCCAAAAGGTGGTCGTGTTTAGCGAAACAACATTTTCACGAGCATAACTTTGTGAATTTCGATTTACTATAGTGGTCGGCTTTTTGCAACTTTTTTCTAAAAAGTCGCCCCAAATGCGAAGCATCAGCGAGCATAAAAAAAAGCAGTCAGTCCCGATTCATCGGAGCTGACTGCTTCGTTAAAGCAATTTAATTTTTTATTGAGAATTGCCCCTGGAACTCTTTCAGTTCCCAATCGAACTTTTCAGGATCGGAGGCAATGATTTCTTCTGTGTAACCAGGGTAGTAAATCTGATCCATCATTTCGGAGAAGATTTCGACGATTGACTGTTCTTTTGTTGTTTCGGCTAAAGCTTTCATAAGGCGTTTGTTTTAAGGTTAGAAAAGAAATTTTTTACGCCAACGGCAATAACCTGGAATAATAAATAATGTCAAGGGTTAGGGTCATTCCCGGGAATCCGGGATGAAAGAACTCGAAGAGCGACAATTCCAAAAGGAGGTCGCCCTTTACAGTTTTAAGCTGTACCTCACTGTCAGGTACTTTTAAAGCGAATTATTCGTAAGGTAACTTTGAAAGAAATTTCGAGCTAAACCGTGCGCTGGCCAAAGGGTTTCTTTTTTGGTACTTTTTGATTTGACCAGGATCCCCAAAGAAAAAAGTACACCGCTAAAAAGCAGGTCCTCACCTGCCGGTGTTTTCTTTTGCTGCTTTACTTTGACACCACTACCTCAAAGAAAAGCAGTCGATTTTTGTTTTGCGTGTAAAATTTTGTTAGTTATTCATATTTAACGGTTTACCCGTTTGAATACCCTCAAAATTTTGCTTATACCTCACGGAGTGCACGCCCCGCCCTATCGAAAAAAGCAATTGCACTACCCGTTTTTCGGTACGGATATATGAAATGATGCTACATATATAATAAACAGGATATAAAAACAGGAAAGAAGGCAGGATGCTCCCCTATCGACCTGGGAGGATGATCATCTCATTGGTAGGAAGCTGATCCCCTACCATTGAGTCAAGCACCCAATAATAAAGATTGTCCACTGCATCGCTCAGATCAGTGGCTTTCCACCTGGGAGAATCTTTTTTACGTTCAGAAGATTTATCTTTCTTAAACTCCTGAGGCAGGATGGGTGCATTGTCCATGGATACAAATGTTTCCATGGCATTGTTCATATTGATACGAAAGGCAGGCAGGTTGGGGTAATCGCCTGACAGGAACTTATGCCAGAACTGGTACTTGTCCATGTGGGAAGCCTCGTACAGCTCTGCCCTGAGGTACACTTCCCAGCCTGACTTTGACAGTTGATCTTTGACATCATCAAAATAGGAACTGCGTGAAGCTGCATCATTACGCCGGGTGCCATCTGATCCCCCATACAGATACAAAGCCTTGGATGGCTTGTCCTTATAGTAGTCAATAAACTTGCTGACAAGGACTGTCAGCGTTTCATTTTCAACAAAGAAGTTTTTAATGACAGGGAATTCATTGGAGTGTTTATGCCATTGGCTTACAACAATGCAATTCTGGGTGGTCCCAAAATCAAAGGAAACATACAAGGGTTCATAAGGCAGGCAATCTGCATCACCACGGCAATCAAAGGAGCTTTTTCCTTTGATGTCATAGTCAATAGAATCGAAGAAATCATAATTAAAGGAATCGTTGTAGGTATGCTTTTGTGCTGATAATAAGGGATAGAAACCGGATTCATTCTGTTTCCTTCGTTTATTGAGCACTTCCAGGTCATAGACTACTTTTGGAAGCGCCCGTTTAAGATCCCGGAAATACATCTCTCCCAGGATGTGGATATTTTCAATTGCAGAAGCCTCTAAATAAAAATACCGGTGAGGGAATTTCTTAGCCAGCGCTTCATATTCAAAAACCCATTCTCCTTCAGGGGTCAAAGGCATGCTCCCCAGGAATAATGTGCCATGATGAAAATTAAGATGTCCGAACCGCTCACGATTTCCACGGTTTGCAGGAAGTACATCGGCATCGATGGCCGATTTCTTGAGTTTTGTGCATTCATCAAAGATCATCCCATCGTATGAGCCTGAACGTGCCATTTCCGGACGGTCAAAAGAGTTGAATTCCACAACGAACCCGTTGACAAAGTGCATGCAGTTGGTATAATCCAATGGAGGCTGAAAAGGTTCATCCCATAAAAATTTCTTCGGGGCTTTATGGCCGATAAAATAATGCTGGCCACGAAATAAACCACGGCGTTCAAGGTGGTCAATGATCGGCGGCAGGGACTTGGTACGGATATGGAAATATGTAAGGCCATTGAGGGAAATCTTTCCCCGGGGCATTGCCACGAAATATTTGATGATCTCTTCAGCGATGATCGTGGTCTTGCCTACTCCCCTGCCACCGATAAAGGTTTTATGCGGCTTGGTTGACAGCAGTATCTTTAACTGCGGGTCATTATAATATGGCGCTGGCTTAATCATCGACATCGATCATTTCTGCAGCAGGATTCTCGGAAAG
>CAIYES010000491.1 GCA_903925275.1 uncultured Bacteroidales bacterium | reverse complement strand
TGCTGGCTGTTGGAATTGATAAATACAAGAATCCTGCCTACAACCTGAATTTTGCCGTGGCGGATGCCTCTGCCGTTGTTGAACGGATTAAAAGTTCAGGCGCCGGTATATTCAAAACGATCAATATTTACAACTATCAGAATGAATCGGCCAAACGCGATTCCATCCTTTCGGGGTTCGATAAAATTGCCGCACAGGCACAGCCACAGGATGCCTTCGTTCTTTTTTATGCCGGTCATGGCGTGATGAGCGAAGGCACCCCCGAAACCCCAAAGGACTTCTATCTGGTTCTCCAGAATGTCACCCAGATTTATGGAAAGGATGATTTGTTAAAAGCCCAGGGTATCTCAGCAGCAGAGTTAAGGGAATTTTCCAAAAAAATTACAGCCCAGAAACAGGTGGTCTTTCTTGATGCCTGTCAGAGCGGGGCTGCGGTTGAGACCTTTGCCATGCGTGGCGTTGCAGAAGAAAAAGCAATACTCCAACTGGCCCGCTCCACCGGTTCTTACTTGATTGCCTCCACAGGGAGTGAACAATTTGCCACCGAATTCAAAGAGCTGGGGCATGGAGTGTTTACATACGCCATCCTCCAGGGATTGAACTGCAATGCCGACGGCTCGGAGAAAGACAAAAAGATCACTATTAAAGAACTGGAAGCCTATCTGAATGACAATATTCCGACACTGACCGAAAAATATCACGGAAACGTCCAGTACCCCAAATCCTGGTCAAAAGGGATGGATTTTCCGATTGCGATTTGTAAATAAACACCGTAAAAGATCAATCTTATGTCAAAAATTCAGTCCCAAAGAATATTATTCATTAAATCGATTATTCTGTTTTCAATCTTTATAACACATCATTTTTCTGCGGCTCAGAATAATATCTTTCTTGAATCAAACTATCAGGTGGCCTGGGGAGGAGGAACGTATAGCAGCACTCTTTCATCTCTGGATAGGAATTTTGTATTTAAAACACTCTACTGGTTTGGAAGAAAAGGAGTTTATTATCCTATAAATATTTATGATGCCAAAACATTCAGGCTTATAAAACAAATTACGCCTGAAGAGGATGTGCATTATATGAAACTGAGTGGAGACGGGAAAAAATTGTTTTTATGTGGTTGGTACAAGAAAACTATTGAAGTCTGGGATGTTGAAACCAGAGAAAAACTCAAAGAGATTGAAACACCATTTAAGGTAATGAATTTTGATGTTTCCAATGATGGTTTGCAAGTATTATATTGGCTTTATTCAGGGTGTCTTGTTGATGTAAAATCCGGTAAACTTCTTTTTGATGTAAAAACAAATGCTAAAGAAACCGTAGGATTTTGCAATAATGATTCTACTATAATAGTTGCTCAACGAAAAGAAATCATATCAGTTGATTCAAGAACCGGCAAAGTTGATTTTACTTTGGAGATTCCAGATGGCGATGTTATTTACACTCAAGGTGATCAAGCAAATTTTGTCGTTGATAAAACAAAAAAATACTTCCTTCTTCGGGGATTTAATAGTAAGAAAAATACAAGTTTTACCTATTACGGAACAATTGAAGATAAAAAGCCAAAAATAATAAACACAATCCCTGATGGTGATAATTTTGAAATTGTCGTTAGTAAGGCTATTTTTTCAGATGATTTACAATTTATGTATGGCATTTCGAATCAAGATTTCCGATTGTTGAAATATAATTTGAAAGATGGCAAACTGGTTCTTAAGACTGAAATTGTGCCGACGAAAAACATGAAAATAAATAAAGGGTCAACATCCAAACAATTAATCGAAGTCACCAGTATAAGAAACGGCGATTACTTGTTGATTACCGACAATTATAATGTCAGTTATCTATATTCGGTAAAGGAAGACAAGGTAAAAGCATGGTTGTATTCTTTTGGGTTCGATTACGCCTTTGTCACTCCCGATGGAAGAATGGATGGAACCCGGGGGGCAATTGAAAAACTGCAATGGGTAAAAGGAGATCAGAAAATACCTTTGAGTGCTACCTACGACCAGATGTACACCCCCAACCTGATGAGCCAGGTGTTTTCAAATACACTTCAGGAAAACACAGTAAACCTGGAAACCATCGTCAAATACACCCCTGAAATTAAAATCACAAATCCCAAAACAGAGTTTAAAGCTTCATCGTCTGCACTTTCTGTCACCTGCGAACTCAAAGAAAATGGCGATGAGATCAAACAGGTGCGCATTTATGTGAATGACAAACTTGTGAGCGATGAAACCCGGGGGATGAAGGCTGCCGGAAATACGGTTACGTACAATGTGACACTACTTCCCGGCATCAATTCCGTAAAAGCCGTTGCTATTACCAAAAATGGCTACCAGAGCGGGGCAGCAGAAGTGAGCGTTACCTACACCGGTGCTGTAGCGGAGTCGAGGTTGTTTGTGCTGGCTGTTGGAATTGATAAATACAAGAATCCTGCCTACAACCTGAATTTTGCCGTGGCGGATGCCTCTGCCGTTGTTGAACGGATTAAAAGTTCAGGCGCCGGTATATTCAAAACGATCAATATTTACAACTATCAGA
>CAIYES010000490.1 GCA_903925275.1 uncultured Bacteroidales bacterium | reverse complement strand
TACGCTCTGTTGAGTCGATTGATGAAAAAGGCGAATCCGTTGATATTGTTGTCAGCCGTCTTGCTGAATTGAAAATTATTGATAAAAATACAGGAATAACTCTATCGACGCATAGTATGCCCTACGGCTCCAAATTGTATGTGAAGCCGGGTGCAGAAATTAAAAAGGATGTCATCATTTGTGAATGGGATCCATATAACGGAGTTATTATCAATGAATTTAATGGTCGTGTTTCCTATCATGATCTGATTGACGGTGTAACATGTCGTGAAGAATCGGATGAACAAACCGGATACAAGGAAAAGGTGATCATTGAAACCCGCGATAAAACGAAGAACCCAACATTGCACGTTGTTGACGAAAACGATGTTGAAATACGTTCTTATAACCTTCCTGTAGGTGGCCACTTAAGTGTTGAAGACGGACAGATGGTTAAGAGTGGGGATGTATTGGTGAAGATTCCACGTGCCTCAGGTAAAGCAGGTGATATCACAGGTGGACTTCCACGTGTTACTGAACTTTTCGAGGCTCGTAACCCTTCAAATCCGGCGGTTGTGTCTGAGATTGATGGGGAAGTTACTCTGGGTAAAATTAAACGTGGTAACCGCGAGGTAGTCATCACTTCCCGTACCGGTGAAGTGAAGAAATACCTTGTTCCATTATCGAGGCAGATCCTTGTGCAGGAAAGCGATTATGTACGTGCAGGAATAGCGCTTTCAGATGGGGCCATCACTCCTTCCGATATCCTGGCAATTAAAGGTCCTACCAAAGTTCAGGAATATATCGTAAACGAAGTACAGGACGTCTATCGTATGCAGGGTGTGAAAATCAACGACAAGCACTTCGAAGTCATTGTACGTCAGATGATGCGCAAGGTCGAAATCGAAGATGCCGGTGATACCCGTTTCCTTGAGAAGCAAATTGTCGATAAAAGTGATTTTACAGCAGAGAACGATTGGATTTATGGGAAGAAGATCGTAATCGAAGCTGGGGATTCCGAAGTATTGCGGCCAGGTATGGTCATCACAGCACGTCGTCTGAGGGATGAAAACTCGTTGCTCAAACGTAAGGATAAAAAGACTGTTGATGCCCGTGATGCAGTCCCAGCAACTTCAAGCCAGGTTTTACAAGGGATTACCCGTGCATCCTTGCAGACCAAGTCCTGGATGTCGGCAGCGTCTTTCCAGGAGACTACAAAAGTATTGAACGAAGCTGCCATCAATGGCAAAATCGATTACCTTGAAGGTTTGAAGGAAAACGTAATATGCGGGCATTTAATTCCTGCGGGAACCGGTAACCCGATGTTTAAAAACATTGTTGTTGGATCAAAAGATGAGTACGATCGTTTGATCGATTCAAAAAGGGTAGATGATGATGACGATAATTATTAATCAAAAGTTATGAGTGACGAATTTCAGGATCAGCATCAGTTGAACATTGAACTTAGTGAGGAAATTGCTCAGGGCACATATTCCAATCTGGCGATCATTACACATTCCACTTCGGAGTTCGTTGTGGATTTCGTCCGGATCATGCCGGGTATTCCCAAGGCAAATGTGAAGTCAAGGATTATTCTGACACCCGAACATGCCAAACGGTTGATGATGGCTTTGCAGGAAAACATCCTCAAGTATGAAGCGTTACATGGTACTATCCACTTACTTGGTGGAAACCAAGGGATATTACCGATGACTTTTGGGGGTCCAACAGGTCAGGCGTAATTAACTGATATGCAATGTATTATAAGAAGAGCTCTTCCGAAAGGAGGAGCTTTTTATTTGGAAGGTAATTATTACCGATTATTTTTTCCAACTTCTTTTGGTGCCATATTCATCAAACACCTTATCGGAACTTACAATCCTCATTCCATATATTCTTTAAAATCATCCAATGGTACATTAAAATCAGGGCTCATTTTAAAAGCCCCCTTCATACATCCAGCTTTTGGATGAATTTTAGTGCTCTGGTATTTATGTTTTTGAATCAGAAACTCCATATAATCAACAATCTCCTTTCGAATTGACTGAGGAAGTGTTGAAATCTTATTATATAATGATGGTTCTGTCATATCTAATCGTTTTTACAAAAATAATAAAAACCACAGTCAGTTTATTTTTCTTTTAAAGATTTTTAATTCTTTAAATCCT
>CAIYES010000489.1 GCA_903925275.1 uncultured Bacteroidales bacterium | reverse complement strand
ACATAGAGGATCGCATGTACCAGATAGTCTAACCGGATGGTTACCACATAAGTACTATTAAGCGACGAATGGCTTCCATTAACCGGCAAAACCGAAAGCAGGATGATTACCACAATATATATAACTAACATTTCTGAGATGTTAGATGTTTGATTTTGAAGCAGATGTATCTATTGGTTAAAATGTTTTAAATATTTGATAATCAAGTAAATAAACTATATAAAAAGTTGCACGTTTCAATGTAAATGATTAATTTTAAAGTGGTTAACATAAAAATTCCACTTATCAAAGAAACATGCAACAGAACAAAGGTGTAAAACAAATCGGAGTATTGAAAGAGGTCGCATCAAATATTGAGAAGCTGACAGACTCACTGGCAGATGTTGTGGGCAGATTCAAGCTCAGGAGCTATTTTGCTCAATTCGATGGGTTAAAGTCAAAGGGGTTCTCCCTTTCCAGTTTGCTGGCCTGTATGGTCATAATGCCCTTCGAGGGGGTAGCAAGCGTATATGCCCTGATGAAGCACGGCATTACCAGCAGTGACCTTCAATCGAAAAAGGATGCCTTCTATACTGCCAAGAACAACGAGAATATCGACTGGCGGTATCTGCTTATGTTGGTTGCTAAACGGTTCAATCACTTGTTTGTTAAGGATATTGATACAACGAAACAACGGATTACAGCCCTGATATTCGATGATAGTTTATTAGAAAAGACCGGCCATTGCATAGAAAAGATAAGCGTAACTTTTGACCATGTGAGCAACCGGTTCATTCTGGGTTTCAAGTTATTGGTTTGTGGCTGGTGGGACGGGCAGAGCTTTATTCCAGTGGATTTCAGTATCCATCGGGAAAAGGGAAAGAAGCAGGAAGAGCTTGGAAACCAGTATTTAAAAGCGACCAAGGCAGCCAAAGCGACACGGGAAAAGGTTTCCAATCAGAAGGAGGTTTTAGCCCACAAGCAGGACAAGCTATCGTCAGCAGAGCAGGCATATGCAGACAAGGCCAACAAAACCAGCCTGAAAAGGCTTGATCATGCGCGGGACATGTTAAAAAAGGCAGCGGACAAACTACAGCCGTATGAAAAACAGCTGGCACTGGATTCAAAAGCACAACTTGAAGCCAGGAGGGCATTGAAGCGATTCTACACATCGGGCCGTTTGTTCGGGCTGACAGCAAAGGAGCGCAAGGAGCAATTTAAAAAGCAGGTATCGGTGCACAGCAACGGTTTTAAGAGACGCAAAGAGGCAGACTGGTCAAAGACCGACAGTATGTTCGCTATGCTTCTCAGGGCGGTGAAAAATGGGTTTGTACCCCGGTATGTACTCACCGACAGCTGGTTCTTCAGTGAGGCTTTGGTCTCCAATATCAAGGCGATCAAAAAGGGCGCCATAGATTTGGTTTCGATGGTGAAGATTAACAATCAGGTGTTTACCCTCCGTAAAGATGGAAAAGAGATGGGGGTAAAAGCATTGCTCAAAACCAATGAGCGTAACCAGGTAAGGTGTAAAAAACTAAAGTCCCAGTATATCAAAATCGCATGCGAATACAAAGGAACTGCGCTCAATCTGTTTTTTGTTAAGATGGGAAGATCAAGTAATTGGCACCTATTGGCAACAACAGATCTAAGCCTGAACTTCATCTCTCTGATGGAAGTATATCAGATCCGCTGGAGCATCGAAGTTTTTTTTAAAGAATGCAAACAGTACTTGAACCTCGGCCAGTGCAAGTCGAGCAACTTCGATGCCCAGATAGCCGACACTACGATATCGCTGATTCAGCATATAATGCTAAGCTATTGTAAAAGAATAAATTATCAGACAAGTCTCGGTGAACTATTCAAGGATGTATGCGAGGAAAGGATGGAACACAACCTACTATCAAAACTATTGGAGTTGTTCTGGGAGTTGGTTGAGATATTCAGTGCCAGTGCCGGTTTCGATTTTATAACGATCCAGCAGGATATGATGCAAAACCAGGAAATGTTAACCCACTTGGCGAAACTCATACCTGACAAGGTGGTCAATAATGCTGCATAATCTTATGAAAATGGAAATTTGCTCATAATTAACAGTTTATCAGAACTTTAAAAATTAATGAAAAATTATTCTAAATTTATTAAGCATCACGAATCCCTTGAAATTGCTGGATTTTCGTTCTCAGAAATGTTAGTAAAGAATAGCCTTACCAGCGCTGTTAGAGAGACAATGGAGTTTTCTGTTAAAATTCAAAATCACCGAGGCAGGATAGCAAAAATCCAGGATGGTCTGGACTATATTTGGAACAGAGTTGAGGGTCGTGATAAAAATTTCATGTATTCAATTAATCGTGATAGCTGCATATTTGGTTTATT
>CAIYES010000488.1 GCA_903925275.1 uncultured Bacteroidales bacterium | reverse complement strand
CCTGATATGGTTCCCATTGTTTTACGTGTAATGATTCAGGATGGGTCATTGGATCATCAATGACCTTACAACCAATGTAATAGAGGCTCTCCAGTGTCCTAACGGAGGTGGTCCCAACCCCGATAATTTTCCCCTGAAATTTTACCAGACGGTCGATCAGTTCCCGCGAAAGGATGAAGTGCTCTGAGTGCATATCGTGACCACCGATGGTTGCCGATTTTACTGGTTGAAAGGTCCCGGCTCCGACATGAAGGGTAACTTCATCACACACAATGCCTTTATTTTCCAAGGCTTCAAATACATCTGGTGTGAAATGAAGTCCTGCTGTTGGCGCCGCCACGGATCCCTTTATTTTGGAATATATGGTTTGGTAGCTCGTGAGGTCTACATCTTCAGATTCGCGGTTGAGGTATGGCGGAATTGGAATATTCCCTGATCCCTCGAGCAGATCCGCGAAAGTTAAATCAGGATTATCCCAGCTAAATTTAATTTCAAAGGAATTATTGGGCAGCGATCTTTTCTTCTCTGCCCGTAAATTTAGCTCCTTGCCTGAAATCACCTAATTGTTGAACCAGCACCTCATCTTTCCATTTTTTGAGGTTTCCAACAATGCACTTCCACCGACACGATTTGGTTTGGGAGAATGAAAGTGCATAATCGCCCGGTTGTTTTGGTTCAAGACAGAAGATTTCAATTTTTGCACCTGTCAGTCTTTTGAAAAATAGCCTGGCTCTGATTACCCGTGTATTGTTGAATACCAGCATAGATCCAGCCGGAAGTGAATTGGGCAGGTTATAAAACTTATCATCAGAAATTACTCCGTTATTCCATATCAACAGGCGTGAATGATCCCGATCAGACAATGCATATGACGCAATCCGTTCATCGGAAAGGGGATAGGTGTAATCAAGAATAGAAATATTACGAATCTTATCCATGTAAATTAAACCATTTTAGATGGAAGCAGGTCCCATCAGGGCAGTCAATCCGGTTACTGAATTACGGGTAGATTGAGTGCAGGTAAAAAAATCGCAGGCCTGTAAGCCGGGTTCTGTTTTTCATTCTATCATTTATCTGGGACTACTGTTGCCAGCAGCCTCTTGCGGCCTACCCCTTACGTCTTCCGACCTCCTTCCGAAGACCGAAACCAGGGCGGGCAGCCCTGTGTTCCGAAGAACTCGTAATATATTTGGCCTTACAATCCATGAGGCGTACGGCTAATCATGTTACCATGACTACCGGTAGGCTCTTACCCCACCTTTTCACCCTTATCCGTCAGCTGACGGACGGTTATTTTCTGTTACACTACTGCGAGCTTGCACCCGCCTTCCCGTTAGGAAGCATGGCGCCCTGTATTGCCCGGACTTTCCTCCCCGAAGAATCGGGGCGATAGAACAGCCTGCGAAGCTGCAAATTTACGAAATGAATTGAGATAAGTTTTTACTAAGTTCCGGAATAATTTCACAGAGTGTGCCCGATTCTTTTATATTTTGCGTAAATTAGCGGTTTGCTTTAACAATAAACAGCCTTTCTTTTCAGGTTGTCGAATGTAACAATTTGAATTGGCGTGGAACAAAAATTTATCGTTGCGGTGTCGGAACACCGGTTGTTTGGATTTCTTGTAATACCCTATCTGGTCGAAGAAGGGATTGATAATAAGTATTTAACTATTACAAAGCGGG
>CAIYES010000487.1 GCA_903925275.1 uncultured Bacteroidales bacterium | reverse complement strand
TAAAAACCGACCTGGGCAGTATCGTCACCGACCTGACCCTGATAAAGCAAAAGGGTAGTAAATTGATTGGATACAAAGGACAACTTGATGTTGAAACCTTTGATATTGGTAAACTTACAGGGAACACGAAGTACCTTGGGATCATCTCGCTGCGCGCCGATATAACCGGCAAAGGCTTCAGTTTAAAAGATGCTGATCTTTCCATGAACCTTCGCATCGATTCAATCTTTTTAAACCAATACAATTATACCAACCTGGGTGTTTCAGGCTCATTGGCTGATGAACAATTCAAGGGGAAATTCAACATCAACGATCCTAGCCTGAAGATGGACTTCAATGGGTTGATCGATGTGAAGGATTCACTGCCTGTGTTTGATTTTACTGCCCGGATTCACCATGCCGGTTTGTTCGAACTGAACTTGCTGAAGCGTGATTCCATTGATGATATCGCGGCAAGTGTAAAGGTCAGTTTCCAGGGTACAAACCTCGATAATATTAACGGGACAATCTCTGTCGACAGCGTCGAATACCAGGAGGGGAATAAACTTATCACCATGGATAAGTTCTCATTATTGACCCGACAAGATACCGCCTCCGGAAAAAGTTACCATGTTCAGTCCGATTTCGTTGATGCCGACCTGACCGGCGACTTTTCATTCAAGGCTTTAATCCCTTCCCTCAGTATCTTCATTCAGAATTATCTTGCTTCGTTCAACCTGAACGACTCATTGATTGCCACTAGAACGGAGAAGTCAAACCAGGTGATGAATTTTGAGGTAAGGTTTAAAAAATCGGATGAACTTACAAAGGTATTCCTCCCTTTTTTACGCATTGCACCTGCTTCGACCTTGTATGGCTCCTATAATGAGGAAAAAGGAACCCTTGTTGTTGAAGGAAAATCACCGGCACTTTTTATCAGGAATGTTGAGTTTGACGGATGGTACCTGAATACTGAGACCAGGTCGGATGATTTGGCGATAAAGACAGGATCTGCTCATATTTATCTTAAACGGGCTACAAAAAAAGATTCCTTGGAAGTAAAGGGTGATGACTTTGAACTGATCTCAAATATCAGGCACGACAGCATTCAATACAAACTGGCATGGAACAGTAATTCGAAATCCAGTGAATTAGAAGGTTTTATAAGTTTCCGGGAGAGTCCAATCATTGAACTGAAATTAAGACAATTTCATGTGTTTTTTGATCAAAAATACTGGTCTGTCGATCCTGAAAACTATACACAGATCGACAGTTCTTCCATCCGTTTTTCAAAATTGGCTTTGGTTTCCGGAGAGCAATATCTGAAAGTAAATGGAACGCTCTCAGTGGCCAAATCTGATACGCTTACGGTGAATTTCAATAAAGTCGATATATCCAGGATCGATCAGCTGATCGGCAGCAACACTGTTGATTTGGATGGGATTCTGAGTGGCACAGGCAGATTGACTAATCCATATAAAAATATCGCGTTGCTTGCCGATCTTCGGATCAATGATTTCAAATTCAACAAAGAGTTGTTGGGCGATGCCATATTCCGGTTGAAATATGATGCAGAAACTTCCCAGTTTGATCTCTTATCAGAGATTGTTTACACGGGGAATGTTGGAACCAATATCCCGTTTTCTCTTTCAGGAAGCTATTTCCTGGATAAAAAGAACCCGCATTTTGATTTTGATCTTACATTGAAAAACCTGAATTTACGCATGGTGAGGCCATTTGTCTCGAGCTTCATGTCGGGAGTGAACGGGTTGGCTTCAGGACAGGTTAAAATCAAAGGAACACTGGAGAAACCAAATATTACCGGACAACTTAAAATGACGCGAACTGAATTAAAGATCAACTATCTGAATGTACCATACTCCTTTGCCGATGTGATTACGATCGATACCAATGCCTTTATTTTCAAAGATATTACGGTTTATGATTCATTGGGTCATAAAGCACATTTGAACGGGAAAATATCACATCATAATTTTAGCAACATTATGCTGGACCTGCATGTTGATATGGAGGATTTTGCCGCCTTCAACAACACCCGTGCACAAAACAACATTTTTTTTGGAAACGCCCGCGCCACCGGAACAGCAAGTATTACCGGGTCACCTGAAAATATCAACATCACTGTCAGGGCAACAAATGGAGCGAAAACCCATGTTGTAATTCCGATCGATCTGACACGTTCAGTCGGGCAAAACGATTACATAATTTTTGTCAATCCCGATGCCGATTCACTGGAAAATTTAACAGAGAAACCACGTGTGACAACCACAGGGTTATCTCTTGACCTAGGATTACGTGTTAACCAGGATGCAGAAATTGAGGTCTATTTTCCTAGTCAGTTAGGTAATCTCAAGGCCTCAGGCAGCGGGAACCTGTTGATGGGGATGACACCAACTACACCATTTACCTTGTCGGGTACCTATACTGTGAACAAAGGTTTCTTTTTGTTTCAGCTCAAGAATTATCTTCGTTATCCAATGTCAATCAAAGAGGGGGGAACCATCAGTTGGACAGGCTATCCTGCCGACGCAAATATCTCAATAAGTGCTGTTTACAAAACCAAAGCCCCTTTGAAAGGAATCGTCACGCCAGGTTCAGACCAGGAAGGTCTCCGAATCCCGGTGGAATGTATTATCAGGTTGAACGGGAAATTGATGAACCCCAATATTTCATTTGCAATTAACCTTCCTAATGCAGAGGAAAGTGTTAAAACCGAGGTCTATTCTGTTATTGATACATCTAATGCCGCTGTCATGGCCGATCAAACAATCTACCTCCTGGGAATGAGCCAGTTCAAACCTGTTGTCAACAACTCAGGTGCGGGAGTGGATCTTGGCGGAACGGCAGTTTCGTTGGTTACCAACCAGATCAACAGCCTGATTTCACAGATTTCGCCGAATGTTAATGTCAATATGAATTATAAACCCGGGACCAGCAGTACCCAGCAGGAGTTCGATGTGGGAATCTCAACCCAGCTGTTTAATGACCGCCTTTTGATTGACGGTACATTCGGAATGAATTCTTACAATAAAAGTACGGCGCAACAATCAAATACCATCGTCGGCGATATCAACATCGAATATGTGCTCACCGATAACCGGCGCTGGCGGGTACGGGCTTTTAACCGAACAAATACGTTGAATATTCTCAGCAACTATGCACCATATACGCAGGGAGTCGGTATTAAATACCAACGTGACTTCTCCACATTTGGGGAGTTGTTCATTTTTTCAAAAAAGAAGAAAAGCAAGTAATTTTCATGGATACAAACAGTGAAACAATTGAAATATGAAGCAGGCAGCGATTATATTTATTTTAGTTTTCTGGCTTGGATTACCGCTTTTTTCTCAAATTATTATTAACCAGTCAGACATGCCGGTGGCGGGAGACACGTTGAGAGTCAGTGCCACAAATATTGTCCCCAATGGTTATTCACAAACTGCGATGGATACCATTTGGAATTTTGCTGCATTAGAGGCTTTGAGTCAGCGGGTTGATGCCTTTGTAAGCCCCACAGTAACACCCTGGGCCTATCAGTTTTTTTTTGGAGATGCAAACCTTGCTTCGCCACGCAACGGCAGTCCTTTGCCCGGACTGCCAGTTACCGATGGATTTACTTTTTTTAAAAACAGTTCAACCGCTTATAGCGAATTGGGGGCGGCTTATACGGTTCAAACAATTCCATTTCCTGCGAAATATGATAACCCGGATAAATATTACGAATTTCCAATGCAACCCGGATCAACATGGTCTTCAACAGCTTCATTTTCAATTGCTGTTCCCAATCTTGTATTTCTCAGCACACAACGGTACCGTACCAATGTAGTTGATGGATGGGGAACCCTGGTCACTCCCTATGGATCATTCCCGACACTGCGTGTTAAATCGACATTGTTGGAGCATGACAGCGTTTATGTCGATTCACTGGCAAATGGATTTTCTTTTACCAGAAATATAATCGAGTATAAGTGGCTGGGCAAGGGAGCAGGCATTCCCTTGTTACAGGTTAATGAGGAAGGAATTATGGCTACCGCGGTTTACAGGGATTTTTACCGTATGCAGGCCCAACCACTCACAGTTTCGCTTGGCGCTGATACGGCTGTTTTGATGGGAACCACGATCACACTCCATGCTATGGTTTCCGGTGGAACGCCTCCTTATCAGATTCTATGGAGTACGCTTGATACAGGGAATGCCATTACGGTATCCGTTCAGAAAACAACAACCTATAGTGTCATGGTTATTGATGCATTGGTGAATTTTGCATCTGCTCAGAAAATCGTTTCCATAAAATATCCTCCGGGAGTTGATGAACAAAATTTATATTCACCGCAGGCTTATCCGAACCCGACCAGCGGCCAGGTCTGCATCATTCTGCCGGAAAATTATGCTGAAGCTACGCTGCAGGTGCTTACACCTCAGGGTATGAAAATCTGCGAATTAGTCGAAAATCCTGTGAACGGGAGAATTTTCGCAAATCTTTCAGGGCTGCCTGACGGACTTTATTTTGTCCGGATCTCCGCCGGCAAACACTTTTATTTGAGCAAGGTGCTTTTGCGCAGTTAAAACAATGCAAACAATGCAAACAATGCAAACAATGCATACAATGCAGACAACGCATACGATGCATACAATGCATATAATTCAATAAATGCCATCAATTCAATTAATTCAATCAATGAAAAAATTGTAAATTTTGGAGGAAAGTACAAATATTTTTATTAAATCATTGTTTGCATTACCTTCATTACCTGCATTGTATGCATTGTCTGCATTCCATAATTAAAGCTAATGTCCTTCACGGTATATCGTTCGTCTGCAGGTTCAGGAAAGACCTTTACCCTTGTAAAAGAGTACCTGAAGATGATTTTGGTCGAACCTGGCGATTTCCGTCATATTCTGGCTATTACCTTCACCAACAAGGCGGCAAATGAGATGAAAGACCGCATCCTGAAGGCGTTGGAGGAGATGGCTAAAGGGTTTCAGTCACCGGATAAAATGATCACTGATACCCTGTTGCCCCTCCTTATGGAAGAGACCGGTCTCTCTTCTGCAGAAATTGAGCTATCTGCAGCCAGATCACTTGAAATGATTGTACATAACTATGCTGATTTTGCAATCGGAACAATCGATGGTTTTTCGCATAAGATCATTCGAACCTTCGCCCACGATTTCGGGTTACCGGTTAACTTCAATGTTGAACTTGACAGCGACGAGATGCTGTCAACTGCGGTTGATTTGTTACTTGACCGGGTAGGGGATGATAAGGAACTGACAAAGATTCTTGTCAGTTTCCTTGAAACACGCATGGATGAGGACCGAGGGTGGAATATTGATACCATCCTTGTTGGTTTTTCCCGAATATTACTCGATGAGGAGGGACAATCGCGGGTTGGCAAATTAAAGATGTACTCGCTCGAAAATTTTCATAAAATTTCAGAATCTCTTTACATCAGCATCAGACAGTTCGAAAAAATTGTTCAGGAACTTGCCGGGCAGGCTGCAGGATTGATCAACCAAAGAGATATCCCTGCTTCTGCTTTTTATCAGGGTGAGAAAGGTATCGGAAAGTATTTCATGAACCTTGCTGCAGGTAGGATGGATAAACTCGAGCCCAATACCTACGTCAAGACAACGATTGAAGAGGATAAATGGTTCTCAGGCAAGGTCACAATTTCGGCCCGGGGCGACATTGAGGCAATAAAGCCATATTTACTTGATGTTTATGAGAAGCTCACTAAAGAACTTGATCACCATAAACCCGATTACCTGCTCAGGAAACTACTTGCCAAAACCATTTATCCCATGGCCGTATTGAATGAGATTGAAAAGGTGCTCAACAACTTCAAACGGCAGAGCAATCTTGTTCATATCTCAGAGTTCAACGCAAGGATCGCGGGAATTGTGATGAACGAACCCATACCATTTATCTATGAACGGCTGGGCGAAAAGTACCAGCATCTTTTTATCGATGAATTTCAGGATACCTCGGCATTGCAATGGATGAACTATATTCCGCTCATTGAAAACGCACTGGCCGGTGGCTTTTTCAATCTCGTGGTAGGTGATGGGAAACAGGCAATATACCGCTGGCGAAGCGGAGATGTGGAACAGTTCAATGCATTGCCTGCAATTGCGGGGAGCAACATGAACGATATTTTATGGCAAAGAGAGAAGGTTTTAACTTCACATTTCAAAAGGGTTGACCTTGATCGGAACTTTCGTTCAAAAGCAGAGATAGTTGATTTTAACAATCGCTTTTTCAGGTCGATTGCCGATCGTGTTCTAACCAATGGCAAAGAAAAAATATTTGAGGGACTGGAGCAGTCGTATGATCATGAAAAGACTGGCGGCTATATCAGCCTGGAGTTTTATGGCAGTGAGGAGGCGGATTTGAATTATGATGAAATTACATTGAACAGGATATTGGGAATTATCCGTGATGCGGAACAGGACAAGTTCAGTTTGCACGACATGGCAATCCTGTGCAGGAGTAATCGGAATGCCAGCCGTATTGCAAGGTTCCTTCTGGAAAATGGCGTAGATGTGCTTTCAGCCGAATCGTTGCTCGTCGTCAATTCACCCAAGGTCAGATTCATCATTGCATTTTTAAGATTTTTATTTGAACCCCGGAATGATATTGTACTAGCCGAAATCAGCCAGTTTCTTAATAAATCTGTAACCCATGATTTCAGGAAAAGACCCAGGCACGACGAGCTTGTCATGCTGCCGGTATACGATTTATGTGAATCCCTGATCCGGGAATTTCAACTCAATACCGGAAGTGATGCATATCTTCAGTTTTTCCTGGATGCCGTACTGAATTTTTCCGTGAAAGTATCTACCGGGGCAGTTGAATTTCTGGGCTGGTGGGAAAAAAACAAAGAAAAATTTTCAATTATCGTACCTGAAGGAATTGATGCGGTACGTGTCATGACAATTCACAAAGCCAAAGGATTACAATTTCCGCTTGTAATCATTCCCTACGCCCTTGAAACACGAAAAAATACAAAAACATACCTTTGGGTAGATTTGGAACCATTGGTAGCTTCTGGTTTGGAAACAGCCATTTTACGCAGTGACAAGGAGATGGAATCAACTGTTTATAAAGATATTTTCATAGATGAACAACAAAAATCACTCCTCGATTTAGTTAATCTCCTGTATGTTGCTATGACCAGACCGGAAGAGCGGTTGTATATCCTTTCAAAATCTCCGTCAGCAATTAAGGATAATCCGGATTCCTGGCCGCTTTTCTTTGATCATTTTGTGAAAACCGAAGGGGTATGGACGGAGGATCAATCAATCTATGAATTTGGGGGCAGGGTAGAACACAAACAAAAAATACATAAAGAAAAGGTTGATGTTGTTGTACTCAATAGTTTAATAAACAGCGATTGGCGGAAAAAAGTACATATTAAAATGAGGGCTCCGCAGAAATGGGATATCGACCAGCCTGATACAACACCCCAATGGGGCAACAGGATCCACACGATTTTGTCATGGATCAAAACTGAAAAAGATGTCGGTTCAGCAATAGGGAAAGCCAGGACGGCAGGTTTAATTGAAAACCGGGATGTTGAAAGCACAGAGAAGATACTCTGGTCTGTAATTCATGATCCACGGCTATCAGGGTTATTCAGTGAACAGGTCACAGTGAAGACCGAAGCAGAACTGCTTCTTCCTCAAGGATCCTTTTATAGGCCCGACAGAGTTGTTTTTGACGGCGACCAGGTTACGATCATCGATTATAAAAGTGGTAAACGCCGTGAATACCATGAAGAACAACTAATAAGGTATGCCGGACATATTGCTGAAATGGGCTATATAAACATCCGTACTGCTTTGGTTTATCTTAACCCGGAAATAGATGTGGTTGAGGTACATTAGAACCTGAAATCAATAAATTCTTGATTGAGCGCAATCATGC
>CAIYES010000486.1 GCA_903925275.1 uncultured Bacteroidales bacterium | reverse complement strand
GCCTTTGATGCGGTTTTGACAACCCTGATTTTCATGCCAAATCTACCCTTAGTGCGGTAAATTTAGTCTTTTTATTAACACGAATCCTGATTATTAAATACTTACGACCGCACTAATTTGAGAGGGGACAAGTCAGGAGCACCTTCGTATCTCATTTTCAAAACATACAACCCATTTCGGTTCCCGATTTGTAATTTCAACGCATGCCGGCCCTGCGAGATTCTCGTTGGCTCAACCAATGGAAATTCCCGGCCTGTCATGTCGATCAGGATGATTGAAACAACCCCGTCACCAGGCAGGGTGAAGGCGACCGTACTTTCATTCTGAACCGGATTCGGAAAGCAGGATAGCTGTAATTCGCCGGATGAGGCTGTGCTGTTGATACCAGTTGCACCGCAAGGATTTAACAGGTTCGTTATCCGAATCACTTCCGACCCAACATGGCCCCCCTCTCCGCCATAGGGAACAAATACCTGATAATTTCCCGTTGCTGTTACAGGAACAGTTTGTGAAACGGCCCCATTTGACCAAAGATATTCAGGATATCCCGGTTCGGCAACGAGATACCAGGAACCTCCGATATTCTGGCACCCGACTGAGGGTCGGTTGATGGTAAATGGTAATGTTTCATAATTAAAACTCCTGTAACTGCCATATCCCGGTTCTCCATATATCTCAAGAACCCTGGTGTTGTCGGGTTTGATATGCACCATCATGGGGTAAGCCGGAGCAATAAACCCAAAGTTAATAAACCGGTCATTATCCGGCAACCGCTGGTGGTTTCCCATGGCAGAACTATACATCCCTGAATCCTGAATGTATTGCCACTCAAGGGTGGCAATTTTTGCCGTTTCATTGAGGCTGTATTCCAATGCTCTACCCACCGGAGGATCGGTGTACTGACCATTATCCCAAAGTGTTACATGGCCGTTGGCAAGTCGTCGGATATCATGCTGCCCGGTAAATCCAACGGTATCGTTTGCAAACACAAACTGATTGTTTTTCCCGCCAAACCGCCAGATGATACTGCCGTTCGTTCTGTCAATCTTTGTAATCTCATTCAAATAGCGGGATGAAAGAAGAATGTTCCCGTCGAAATCGCGCTCCAGGGCATTGGAGTGGGTCCAGTCAACCGTAGCGGGACTGTTAAGCCAAACTGAATCCACATCGCCAAAATTGAAATGATCGTGTGCCTTCCATTGAAAAATAACATTTTTATTCTCATCCAGTTCCTGGATTACCGCTCCTGTTACTTCGGCGTTGGGACTGCCCGGCATGTTGTGAGATGATCCGAACCAATGATAATTCAGCAGGTTCATTATCCGCATCTCCCGCCCTAAAATGAGATAATGACCATTATCAAGTACCTGGAGTTCATGGGTATCGGTATCATAACCATTTCCGGTATATACCGAATCGATTATCATAAATGTGGAATCCATCAGGTAAAACCTGCCCAGTACGGGGGAGAAGAAGCTCATGAGTCCGTTAGGCTGCAAAGTAAAATCGGAAGTGGTAGCAGCAATTCCACCGTTGAGAAATATGCGGTACCAGACTACATTGCCAAACCGGTCAAGGATCATTTGTGGATGATTATAAACATATGGTGGTGTTAGCACGTAGGGTGCAGTAAATATATATCCCTTCGTGGCTGCCGAGTCATAAATCTGAACCGTTAGCGGTGGATTGTTCTGGCCGTGCAGATTGACAGATGAAAAGATGGCGGTCATCACAACGAGCATGATCATCCAACGCATTTTGCTGGTTTTCCTTTTCATGGTTATCGGTTTTATAATGATATGTATTGTTAGCAGGAAAGTAAACAGAAAACCCGCAGCAGATCACACAAAAATCAAGAAAATATCTTCATGACGACATCCTTGTAAATTCTGCCAATCGGCAGGCTTACCTGATTCAGTTCGACCGTGTTGCCATAGGCAGCAGTAACCTTGCTCACTGCCACTATGTATGACTTATGAATACGCAAAAACCTGTCTTGCGGAAGCATCCGTTCAATATCCTTCAGTGCTGCCAGCTTCACGAATTTCCGATCGCCCGCAGTATAGATGCTCACATATTCTTTTAAACCTTCTACATACAGGATATCTGCGAAGTTGATTCTGACCGATTTAAAACCGCTTTTCACAAAGAAGTAATCCTTTCCGGCCTGCTCTCCTGCAGCACCAGGATCAGGCATTGGTATGGAGGGAACCGCAACACGGTGCTGTAATTCATACTGGAGTGTAGCCTTGTTCACAGCAGTCAGAAACCGCTCAAACGTAACCGGCTTGACAAGATAATCCATCACGTCGAGTTCAAAACCCTCGATTGCATGCTCCGAGTAAGCTGTGATAAGTATTACCAGCGGTTTTACAGGCAGCGACCGCAGCAATTCCAGTCCGCTCAACCCCGGCATCCGGATATCGAGGAAAAGAATGTCAACCTGGCCCAGAAACCCCGGAATATCGGTTGCCCGCTTGCAACTTCCAATAAGTTCGAGATGGGGGATCCTCGATATGTAATCTGTGATCAGTTTGATGGCAAGCGGCTCATCATCGGCGATCAGGCAGCGGATCTTCATATACTGATATTTAATTTTACAGTGTATACCATGTTGGTGCGTTTTATCACCAGTTCAGCTTTTCCCGGATACATCAGGTCGAGCCGGGATTTGGCATTGACCAAACCCATACCGCCCTCTGTTTTTTCAATAGGCAAGGCGGGGATGCTGTTTTCGCAGGTGAACTGAATCCCACCCTTTTGAAAAGCCAGGAAAATCTGGATGAATCCTTCGGGATCTATGTCTATCCCACTGTGTTTGAAAGCATTCTCGACAAAAGCAATAAAGATCAGGGGGCAAATCATCGTGTTTCCCGATGGATTTTGAATTACCACGGTCACCTTGGAGGGGTCCTCTATTCTCAGCTTTTCAAGTTCAACATAATTGGTCAGGAACCTGATCTCCTTTTCAACCGGCACAAGGGGGGCGCCTGCTTCGTAAATAAGATAACGCATAATCTCCGACAAGGACATGATTGCGCCGGCGGTCTTTTCAGAACGGGTGTAAGCCAATGAATAAAGGTTATTGAGTGTATTAAAAAGGAAGTGGGGGTTCACCTGGGCTTTCAGCATTCGGAATTCTGCCTCATCGCGTTGCCGGAGGATCTCCCTGTTGCGCTCGGCAGCATCCAGGTGATTTTTTGCAAGTTGACAAAAGATGCTGATCCCGAATACAAAGAGAAAACTGGTGATGATCATGAACTCACTCTGGAATGGCCTTGTTGAAACGCCAACCGCGGAGGGTGTTCCGTAGATGTAGTCGCGGAAAGTAAGACGAAGGGTGATGAATACCACAAGCAGAAACATGCCGGAAAGGATATACAAAAAATAACGTTTCCTGGCGTACAGGTATGGAATCAGGAAAAACAGGTTTGTATAAAAGACGGCGATAAATAACGATCCGTTTAAAACTGCACGCAGGACAGACATCTTCAGCGACCAGAAATTCGAAAAGATAAAAATGCTCAGAATCAGGAATATGATCCAGAATCCAATATGTAATACTCTTTTATATATGTGTCCTTTCATCATTGCCGGCAGAAATTACATCTTAGTAAAATGATATCAAAAGTACTGCAATGATACAATATTCCACAGGCCACAACTTCATTTTTTAAACCGGCTGTATTCCTGATCCAACCAACGCCGGATTTACCAGTACAAACGACATAAGTGCCTTCAGCTTCCGTTGATGGTATCTGTTCTGCCGTTGGTTGAAATTATTCTTTCCGGCCAGCCGGCTAGTGTTACTTTTGCCATGTCAACAAAAAATCATTCACAAAATTTCGAAAATCACATGAAATACCCATAAGACTAAAGTTCATGCAAACCGTGAATGATAATTATGGGTATTCCATGTGACCCGAAAAAATAAATATTATCATATGAAAACAAAAACTAGATTGCTTACAGGATCGGTCGGAATGATCCTCCTGTCGATGTTCGGGTTCCTCCTGTTCTCAGCCTTCAAGGCTCCTTCAGAAAATGAAAAAACACAACTGGCATTGGAGATTCGCAACTACCTTGATAAAAACGTAAAACCGATCATGCAGCCACAGCGGACCAGCCTCGATAAATTACTTACAGCCCAGGAGAAGAAAGATGTTATACGGTTAAATAGCCAGCTCCGTCAGTTGATTACGAAACGCAATGCAGCAGGTATCGGATTTATCACCTCCCCTGCGTTTTCATTCAGCCAGGAACCTTCCATTACTTCAAAACAGAAAACCGCTCAAAAAGAGAGCCGCGATGAGTTCCGGCATATCATGACACAAGCATGGGCCATTGCTGATAAACATGAAACTGAGATTGACCAGTTGCTGAACGAGAAATCAAGTTTTTTCGGTACATGGGAAAGAGGAATTTCCTCCATTGTAAAGAATTTTCTTGACGATAAGTTCCTGTTTATTGGCAGCAAGCAGATTATCAAACGGTTTGAAAACCGTGAAATTGTCAGGTATTACAGCCCTGTTGCCTTCCTCCTGTGGGACCCGCAGCAGCGGTTCATCGGCGAAGAACTGATCAGAAAATAATTATCAAACCCTTAAATAAACATTAAATGAAAAAGTTACGTATCGTATCGATTCTGCTCCTAGCCATCATCATGGTGACAGGCTGCAAAAAGAAAGAAGAAACCCCCGTTCTGGATGCAACAGCCGAAGAGGCTGCATCAATCATGGCCACATCGCTGTGCACCGGTAATGCCGGCACCATGACCCAGGTTGAAGATGCCGTTGAATTATCTCAAAACCTGGTGCTTAAGTCGACCATGTATGACTCATCATTCACCATTTCCAGTGCATCGGGCGCAATGATCACCTATCAATACCAGGTGCACTATTCTTATGGGTTTATCAATGCCAACAATTTCCAAATGGCCTATGATGCAACCGGGAACTACAATTCACCAAATGTCAGCGCAGGTATCAGCGCCAGTGGAACGCTCAACATAGCAGGTTTTCTTTCAGGCGATTATTACATTGTAAATGGCCAGTCGGGTCGTGAAGGTACCTTTGCTATGAAAATCGGGAACCAGAGTTCAATGACCGGCACCGTGACAACAACGCTGGTGAATTTCAAAGTGAGCAAAACCACCGGTCTTCTTGAGAGTGGCAATGCTACCGTTGTCGTGAGCGGAAATACAAGCACCGGCCGCAACTTCGCCTTCACCGGAACCCTGGTATACACAGGCAACTATACCGGAACCCTGACCATAAGCGGAAGGCAATTCTATATCAACATTACCACCGGCACTGTCCAGTAGCTGCGGAATTATCAGCATTACCAGCCCTTGCAGAAAACCTGCAAGGGCTTTTTTTTATCCGCCTGTTAAGCCGTTTCCCCATGAATTCCTTACCTTTGTCCGCCCCAATACCCCACCCATGAACAAGTTATCCCTCACCGGGATCATCATCGTACAGGTTGCATTGCTTTGCTACAGTGTTGCAATCATCACCGAGCAGCGGAAGAGAACAGTCACCAGGGTAATCCTTGCATTTCTGACTCTGGGTGTGCTTTTCGACATTACGGCCACTGCCTTTATGATCCTAGGATCGAGCCGCGGCCTGTTTACTTTGCATGGAATTCTGGGATACTCCTCCCTGATCGGCATGCTGATCGATGCAATCCTGATCTGGCGGTTTTTCAGAAAGAATGTGATCAATTACAAAGTAACCGACGGAATTCATTGGTATTCGCTTGCGGCATACCTGTGGTGGATAGCGGCCTATATCACCGGCGCTTTACTTGTTGCATTCAGACACTGACACATACCGGAATATATTCATTGAGCCTGCACTGCAGATTTCAGATCAAGCGGAATTTCCAGGGGAAGGTAGCAAAGCAAGTTCACCTTTCAGATTTCAGATTTCCGGGACAACCGAATTGTTTATATTTGGTCTAAATATGAATTTATCCGGGGAAAGTCGTACCTTTGCAAGATAATAAGTATGACAGATTTATGAATTCACCTGATTTTCATCATGATACAGCGAACACCTCCTGGGTACATATCGTTAAACGGTATAATCATCCAAATCCTGTAAAAAGCTGGTTTCAGTTTTCAAGTAACCTGTTGCTTTATTCCCTCGCATGGTTTTTAATGTTTGAAAGCCTTTCAATATCCTACTGGATCACCCTTGGACTTTCAATTCCGGCGGCAGGTATGCTGGTAAGGTTATTCATTATTTACCATGATTGCGGCCATGGCTCCTATTTCAAATCAGGCAAACTCCGCGATTCCATCGGACTTCTGACAGGGATACTGACTTTTACGCCTTATTATCACTGGTCGAATAATCATCAGGTACATCATGATACTGCCGGGAATCTCGATAAACGCGGCACCGGCGATGTATGGACGATGACTGTCGCAGAATACAATGAAAGTTCACGTTGGGGGAAGATCGTTTACCGGTTTTATCGCAATCCGGTCACCATGTTTTTTGTAGGCGCCCCTTTTGTGTTTATCATCGGGAATCGTTTCACAAAAAAAAGAATGAATCAAAAGGGGCGTATGAGCGTTTACATCACAAATGCCGGTCTGCTGGTCTTTCTTGTTCTAATGAGCCAACTGATCGGATTAAAGGCCTTCATCCTGATCCAGCTTCCGATAATTTCTTTTGCCGGTATCTTTGGTTTCTGGCTTTTCTATGTTCAGCACCAGTTCGATCCTTCATATTGGGCACGAAATGAGGATTGGGATTATAAACGAGTGGCGCTGGAAGGAAGTTCATATTTCAAACTCCCCCGAGTCCTGCAGTTTTTCTCAGGAAATATCGGATTTCATCATATCCATCATCTCAGCCCGATGATCCCCAATTATAACCTTTCCCGCTGTCATCGCGAGAATGCCCTGTTTAGCAGCATTAAACCATTGACTTTCTGGCAAAGCTTCAGGACACTTACTTTCCGTTTATACGATGAAAAAAAGAATGAATTGATCAGTTTCAGAAGACTGAAATTCATATAACAGCGAAATAGTGAAAATTATTTAAGGAGGTTGCTGATTGCATTGCGGAGCGATTCCTGTGTGAAAGGCTTACTAACATATTCGTCCATACCGGCCTCGAGATATTGTTCGCGGTCACCTTTCATGGCATTTGCTGTAAGTGCAATAATGGGGATATGCCCACCTGATATTTTTTCGCCTTCCCGTATTTTTTTCGCTGTTTGATATCCATCCAGCACCGGCATCTGAATGTCCAGGATGATGAGATCATAAGGATGTGCCGCATATTTTTCAAGGGCTTCCATCCCATTCGTTACCAGATCGGCTAAAAACCCCATTTTTCGCAACTGAAAGTCGACAATACGCAGGTTGATGAGGTTGTCTTCGGCAACTAAAACATGCAATCCGGTAAACCGCTCAGAATGGGAAGATGCAGCTTCGTTGGTTTTCCGGGAAGAGAGGTTCGACAACACAAAAGGCAGGGTAAACCAAAAAGTGGATCCTGTACCGAAAGTGCTTTCCACCCCGATTTCGCCGCCCATCATATCGGTGAGTTTCCGGCAAATGGAGAGACCCAGTCCGGTTCCGGAGATTGTTTTTAATTTATCTTGCTTGACCCGTGAAAAAACTTTGAAAAGGGAATTCATCGCTTCAACTGGAATGCCGATTCCTGTATCGGTTACCTCAAACTTCAGGAACGCCTGAAGGGTATTCTTTTCAATGAGTGATACCCGGATTTCGATAACTCCCTTTTCGGTGAATTTTACTGAATTGTTGGCCAGATTGAGTATAATCTGGCGCAGGCGCTGGGCATCACCGATCAGTGCATTCGGAACTTCTGACGGTGTTCGGATTGAGAATGAGAGCTTTTTTTCTTTCGCTTTCATTTTCATCACCAGCGAAATATCCTCCAGCACCCGGTCGAGCATGAATGGTTGGGAATCCAGTTTCATCTTCCCTGCTTCGATGGCAGAGAAATCCAATACATCATTGAGTAAAACCAGTAGGTTTTCGGCCGAAGTAATGATTCCCTTTAACAGATCCATCTGTTCAGGGTTGAGCAGGGTGTTTTTCAGAATTTCTGAAAGCCCCAGAATTCCATTCATTGGCGTACGGAATTCATGTGAAACGCTGGCAATGAACTCATTTTTCGCCATGGTCCCTGCTTCTGCGAGTTCTTTAGCATTCCTTAGTTCTTCTTCATGTAGTTTCCGTTCGGTGATATCCCAGGAAATTCCTATCAAACCTATGATCTCGTTATCTGCATTGCGGATCGGCGCGATGTTGGTATTGACCCAGAATTTACGATTATTACGTTCAACATGCTCTTCGATGTTATAAAACGCAATTCCTTTGCTGATTACCTGGATTTCATGCTCGTAATAGCCGGGATCATGGTGAATTCCAAAAAATTCTGTCGCGTTTTTTCCAATGATCTCCTGGACAGGAACGCCAACCAGTTCGGTAAAAGCCTTATTGACAATTAAATAGTTAAGGTGTATGTCTTTGAAAAAAACATAGGCCGGGATGGTGGTGAGCAAAGTCGACAGTTCTTCGGCCCGCACACTCAGCCGGGCAGAAACCTGTTGCAGGTCATAGGTAGTACGTGTCAGAAGGGAGGAGAGAATATTCTTTTCCTTGGTTGAACGCTGATATTTGAAAGTGAGCTTTTCCTGTTCTGCATTAATTTTCTTCAGTTCTTCCAGAATCAACTCCCGTTCCCGCTCAAAATCATTGCCGGAGGTGAAATTCCGGATCATATCTGCCAGGAAATCAATTTTCTGGGACATGTTGTTTTTCTTTTAAGGCAACAAGGGTAAAGGTCTGATTATAAAAATCGCAGGCGGCCGAATAGTTATTCCCGATCTCCCCATAGGTAAAGAAGCCGATAAGCGGGGTATTCCATTTGCGCCATGCATCCCCGATCTCTTCGGAGATGGTGGGTCCCAGCGCGCTGTGACGAGCCATGCAGGAAAAAAGTATCAAAACGTCGGTTAAGGGGTTTTGCTGATAAAATTCGTCAACCTTTAGCCGTGTTCCTTCAATAACTTCGAACCCGGGTGAACTTGAAAAAGAAACCACCGAACCATTTGGGACAGAACCGGCAAAAATCAGGGATCTTTTTTCACGATCCACATTGATCACGGCTCTGAGGACATCCTGTTTCCCCCGTTTTTTTATCATGAGTGGATACTCAATTCCGATCTCTGGAAGTTCCTCATCCCGAACATTCAGGTATTCCTTATAAACATCAAGTGCCGGCTGATTATCAATCGTGTAAACAACATTTCCCTCCGAATGGGTAACCAATTTATCAGCACCTATACTTACCCATCCGCTGGTTGCAATTCCATGGATATTATAATGATCGAGGTCAATGGCCATGGCTATCGCCCCATTGTTTTCCAGTTTGTCACCAGAAAAAACAAACGTTTCTTTAAATCGTGCATCATCACCCGCCAGGCCGCCGAACATGACAATATCCTCTCCGGCAACATGCTGGATACCCCGTACCAATTGCTCCCCGTCGGTATCCAATCCACTTGCCAGGACAAATATGGCATGATGGAGGAATGTTCCTGATGACCAATCGCCGATTGTTTTGCCAAGCTCATATGAATTGCAGTTATGACCCCCGAAAAGTTTAATCCCGAAAGTGCCGGAAGCAAGATCCATCAGCAGGCAAACAAGTTCACCTTCGGTAATGACATGTTCGCTGGCATTGTATACAAACTCGCCACACGAACTGCATCCGAAAACATGGATATCCTTAGCGGCAAGAAATGAACAAATTCCCTGCATATCGAGATCAACCGAGGCGAATACCATTGCAACATTCGGGTGGAACCCATCCTGGATTTCAGAAGCATATGATTGCTGAAATCCCTTTACAGAATCGGCGTGTATAGTTTTTACTTGCATTTTCCGGAATTTAGAAATTTCAATTTCATTCAAAGATACAATTTTCCTTTGACCGGTATATGTGAATGAAAATTTCAGTCTTTCGATATAATGATTAAATCATGATGCCATATTTTTTCAGCTTATCCGACAAAGCCTCTCTGTTGACAGGCTTGAACAGGTAATCGTCACATCCGGCTTCCGCTGCTTTCTTCTTATCATCATTCATGGCAAAAGCCGTAATCGCAATGACCGGAATATTTTTCCGGAATGATTTGATTTCGCGGGTTGCATCGAAACCATCTTTCACCGGCATCTTCAAATCCATCAATACCAGGGATATTTCAGGGTGGTTGTGGCATTTTTCCACTGCTTCTTTACCGTTTGAAGCCGGGATTAGCGCAATATTCATTTTCATCAGGATGGCTTGCAGATAGAACAGGTTGGACTCATCATCTTCGGCTATCAGGATGACCGGTTTCGCAATGACCGGAACCGTATTTACCACCTTTGTATCGGTTGGAATTACAATATTCTTTTCGTCAAACGGCAGATTGAACATAAATATCGAGCCTTTCCCCTTTTCCGACTTCACGCTGATGTCGCCGCCCAGCATATGAATTAGTCCCCTGGCGATTGACAATCCCAGTCCATTTCCTTCATAGCCCCTGGTAAGGGATAATTCTTCCTGAACGAAATCATCGAAGATCCTGGCCTGTGCCTCCTTGCTGATACCGGCTCCAGTATCTTTTACAAAAAATTCCATTATCCCGGGTTTTTGCGTAAATCCAAAGGTAATCTCCCCTTTTTGTGTGAATTTAACGGCATTATCTAATAAATGGGAAAATGCTTTCTGGAACAGCTCTGCATCGGAATAAAGTGAGATGCCTTCGGTTTTCACCGGAATTTCAAGGTGTAACGCAATATTTTTAACCGCACACAAGGGACGAAATTGTTCACCAAGCTGATGAAGCATCTTTTGATGGTCAAACGGTTTGCAGTTCACCTCCATATTACCCGAAGCGATCAGGGAGATATCCATATAATCCGTGATGGTATGAATCAAACGGTCGCTGCTGGCCTTGATAAGGGTTAAAAACTGCTCCTTTTCTTCATCAGAGATATCGGGGAGTATGATCAGGTTGCTGAAACCGAGTATCCCGTTCAAGGGAGTTCGTATCTCGTGGGAAATATTGTTTATAAAAGCTGTTTTCAACCGGTTGCCTGCTTCGGCTTTTGCCAATGCTTCTTTTATGGCCTCCTCAGAATTTTTGCGGTCGGTGATATCTCTTATCGCCCCATCGATATGATGTGGCCTGCCATCGGCATCGGAAATCAACCGTGCATTAATTGAAGCATGTTTTATTTCGCCGGATTTTGTCTTCAGCTTTATTTCATATTCCCTGATGTCGCCAGTTTTCGCTATTTCATTAAGCAGAACAGCCCTTTCGTAAGGGTCATCATGCAGGTTGAACAGAGGGGAGCCAATGATTTCATCCCTGGAAAATCCGAAAACATGGGTAATTGACAGGCTTATTTCCTGAACAATCCAGTCAAGGTCGGTCTGGTAAAAAACGTCCTGCACATTTTCAAAGATCGTGCGGTATTTTTCTTCGCTCAGGCGAAGCGCTTCTTCGGTGTGTTTGCGTTTATTGTTTGCAAGTGTCTGGGCAATGATGGATGCCATTGTGCTCGCAAATGATTCCTCATCGGAATACCAGGTGCGCATTTCACCAGTGTGCTCCAGACATACTACGCCCTTTAGCTCCCCTTCTGAATAAATTCCGGCATCAAGCATTGAACTTATGCCTTTGGGGACAAGATAACCTTCTTTAAACTCACTGGTTCGCGGATCATTTTGAGCATCACTGGCATATATTCTGCTTTCACGATTGATGGATTCAAAATAGCGCGGATAATCTGCATGGCTGAGAATTTCGCCTGAACTGTGTTTTTTTGTTTTACTTTCAAATAGCGACATACACCGCAAAATTGTTTTATCCTCAGAAAACAACCAGACACTTGCGCGTTCTATCTGGATCGCATCCGCTATTTCTTCTGTCAGCCTATGAAAAGAAGCTGTCACATCGCCAAAAGAAATAACCTCATCCTCTGCAATCCTGGCGATTGCATTGCGTTGCAACCGGGCACGTTCCCGGCTTTGAAACAACGTCTGCTCTGCAAGCTTGTGATCGGTGATGTCTGTCAACGAAGTAACACGAACGTTTCTTCCTTTATAATGCATCATCTTTCCCTGCAAAACGCAAGGGAATGTGGTACCGTCTTTTTTCATGGCTCGTGCTTCATAGGCATCTTCATAGCCTTTAAGCATATTCTGCATCACCATTTCCCTGTCTTCAGGCACTATCCATTCTGTTCCGTATCTGCCAATGGCTTCTTCTGAAGAATAACCAAACATTATTTCAGCACGTTGGTTTTGCTCAATACAAAGACCTTTTTCCGAGATAAAGATTGCTTCAAAAGCTGCTTCAAATAATCCCCGGTACTTTTCCCTGCTCTCTTCAAGTTCTCCTTCTGTCTGTTTGCGGTGGATGATTTCATTCTTAAGCGAGTTGTTCCTGGCTTTGATTTTAAATGAAAAAAACAATGCCAACAACAATAGTATGATTAAAACACTTGATTGAATTGCTTCAAATTGGAGGGAATTATCCCACGACTTTGAATTAAAATCCATTGCAAATACGGCAAATGTCCTGCCGGTAGCCTCATCTTTTATAGGAATAAGGACACTTATCCACGTTCCCCACCTGTCGGTCACAGAACCTGTAATGAATTCTTTTCCGTTTTTGAAGGGTTGGTAATAAGAAACATCGGCCTCAGTGTATTCTTGTCCGGGCGGTGAATAATCTCTTGAATCCTCTGGCTCTGAATCGGCTATAAAAAACAATTTACCGTTTTGTCTGGTATAGATGTATGCAAATCTTGCTTTGGGGTTGATCCGGATTATTGCTTTCAAGGTATTTTGTATCCGCTGATACTGCGGCTTATCAATATCTCCCGGCTTTGCATCCAGCACTTTTAAATCCTCTTTTGGTATTGTTGTTTCGATGTATCTGGCAATTTGCAATACATTGTCAAATTGCTCATTTTTAATTTTCATCCTGACATAATGGATATACACCACACCTAAAACCGCTATCATCAGAAACACAAGTATTTCCGGAATTGCTTTTCTGATGATAAGAATTTGCTTATGCATAAAAACAGTTCAAGTCTTTCTATAGCCTACGGTCATGTTTTATATTTTTTCCTGTTCCCCGGTTTGCGAAATCGTTTGTGCAGGCAGTGTAAAACGGAAAGCACTTCCCTTCCCCTCCTCGCTCTCCACCCAAATCTTTCCACTGTTTTTTTTGATTAAATCCTTACAGATAATCAATCCCAACCCAGTGCTGAGCTCACCTTCAGTGCCTTTTCGGTTGGTATGACCATCGAGACGGAATAAATTCTCAACCATTGTCCGACTCATTCCGATACCCGAATCGTGAACACTTATTTCAATGGTGTCGCCGTCTGATATCTTTGCCGATACAATTATTTTTCCACTTCTGGGGGTGAACTTTACCGCATTCGAAATAAGATTCCGAATCAGGGTTTCGACCATTTGCACATCGGCAAAAACAAGTAAATCATCCGGGATATTGTAACTGATTCCGATCTCCTTTTTCTGCGCTGATCCGATGATCAGTTCCATACACGCTGTGATTTTGGAAGCCAATGGAATGGATACAGGCTTAAACGGAATCATCCCACGCTGCATCATCGACCACTCAAGCAAATTTTCAAGCAAACTGTAGAGGTTGGTGGCCGATTTTCTCATGCTCAACACAATCCTTTTAATATCTTCAAGAGTCATGGAATTCAGCTCTTCAACCATTATTCGCGTGAAGCCAAGGAAGGAATTGAACGGACTGCGCAGGTCGTGGGAGATAATGGAGAAAAATTTATCTTTTTCAATATTTGCTTCCATAAGTTGTTCATTCCTGAGTTTCAACTCTGCTATTGTTTTATTCCGATCCGTAATATCACGGACCAGGGCAATTACTTCATCTGACCCGCATGGAACCATTCTGGCCTCAAATGCCCGGATACCTTTCGTTGGGATGGTCAATTGATATTCAAACACCTGCATTTGGCCGGTTTGAAGCGTTGATGTTGTTTTTTCCTCAATCAGGTCGCAAAATTCAGGTGGCATGATGTCCCGGTTTTTTTGACCGATAATTGATTGTGTTTGATGATAAAGCTCTTCAGTGGGAGCTTTATAATCAATGTAAACCCCAAGGCGGTTTAGCATGAACATAAAATCAGGAATAGCGCTGATAAGTGCATGTGCATGGCTTTCGCTGTCATTCAGTGCCTTCGCCGATTTTTTCCGGTCAGTGATGTCACGGGCTGATGCATAAAGATATCGGCGGCCATCAAGTGTTACACCCACAGCGTTGACCTCAACATCACAAATTATCCCGTCTTTGTGTCGATGCGTCGTTTCGAATACGCCAGGATGCAAAATCAATTCACTTATCTTTGCGATCAACTCCTTTTTTGACCATTGCGTGTCCCAGTCAGCCACATTGAGTTGAAATAACTCTTCCCGCGAATAGCCCAGCATGTGGCAGAAAGCCGGATTGGCTTCTGCTAAGTTACCTTGTTCGTCAAGGAGGTGAATGCCATCAGTGGCAATGGATAGCATGGTTGTGAAACGGGATTCACTTTCCTTAAGTTCCGAAGTCAATTGTCCGGCTATCTGTAATGCACGATACCGTGTATTGAATAATGACAATATCAAAAAAAACAACAACAGGCATATGATCGTGCCACTTAAAAATACAATAATGACATTGCCTTGAAACAGCGTACTTTGTTCTCTTATCTGGGTAAAATACAATATCCATTTCTTCCCGTTAAATTCAACTGGAATTGAAACACTCCGGATGGGTAACTCCGTGTGGTTCAATGTATCATTTCTCTGACTATCAAATATCAATGAATTATTTGATTTGTATTCATCATATATTTTCAAATGAATCCTGCTCTGCAAGTTAACATCCCAACGCCCTAAAATGCCCGTCATTAAATCGTTCATGCGGAATGGGCAATATACCCAGCCTTTGATCGCTGCTCGGCGCTGTTCAACAGTGTTGACGGGCATTCCGTTCTTATATACCGGAACGTACATCAGCGTACCCACTTGTACATCCTGGTTTGTTTCCTGAACTAAAATTACTTTTCCCGACAGGATGGCAAGGTCAGCATCGCGCGATTGTTCCATTGCTTTTCTCCTGACTGGTTCCGAAAGCATGTCGTAACCAAAGGCACGAAGGTTTCGACCGGAAAAGGGTTCAAGATAAACGATGGCTGAATAAACAGCTCGTTCTCCGGCCGGTTTTATGGTATGATCGGGAAATCCCTCCTTCTGTATATCCCGGATATATTGATTCAATTGATTTTTTGGTATTATCAAAGAAAATCCGAACCCCTGGATGCCCGGTAAATTTTTGTCAATTCTTGATCGCTTATAAAACTCATTCCATTCTGAACGGGTAACTGTATCAGAGGCTGCCCAAAAAGCAGTACCACTTCGCAGAAGTTGGGCTTGGGCATGAAGCCTGGCATGAATTTTATTTTTTAAATCGCCACAAATTAATTTGAATTCCCTGTTTGCCTTCGTTTCCACATCATGCTTAATAAAAAGCGTGGCTGCCACAGTAAACACAAAGCCGATTGCCAGAATGACCAAAGCCTTCCAGGTATTTCGGGAATTGTTTGCGGGAAGAAACTTCAGATCGTTAAAATGGGCCGGTTTCATCTTTATCGTTTATTGTTGCTGGCATTAACAGGTGACCATTGGTTGGAAACCAATTCAAAGATACAGCATTTTTCAACAAACTGATTTTCAAAGAACTTGTTTTCGGAAATTTGTTATACAAGAAAGAGAAGAGAATAACAATACTATATCTTCAGGTATTGGAAGATATCGTTTTTGTTTATGGCAACTGTGCGATATAAAACCACCCAGGAAGTTCCTATATCAGCTCCTGCTATTTCACCATTTCACCATTTCACCATTTCACCAT
>CAIYES010000485.1 GCA_903925275.1 uncultured Bacteroidales bacterium | reverse complement strand
CACTTGCACCTGTAACAAGACCAGGTCCAAGAATTTTCCAGAAACGAACAAAATTCCTTGTTATTTTCTTCATAAAGAGTGAACCCTGCCCTTAGGCTTCCTCCTGAAAATTTTCAAAAATCCTTTTCCCAACGATTTAACAGTTTCAGGGTTTTTGACGATGATGTTTACAATGCTCATCATCAGGGCATTCCCCATAAGCTTTTTTATCGGGTTATGGGTTCCACGCTCAAACAGGAGTTTGGTGAGATAACCGGCAGTCAAACCGACAGATGTGTTTAAAAGGTTGCTTTTCAATTCCCTGGAGGCAACTATTTCGTTGAACGTGCTCATTATCAGATTAATTGGCTTTACGCTGTCGTAGGCAAGAAGGAATTGCTCTTTCAGCATTATTCCTTCAGCAGCCCGCTTTTGTTCTAATTGCAGGATTGCCTCTCTGAGACTGGCCTCTGAATTTATTTTTTGCATGATCTGGCTTATTGAAGTGCTTGTTTAATGATTAAATCGCTGACAGGCCTTTTAATCCATTTATGAAGAAAAAAATGTAGTAAAATCCCTGCCACAATGTAAAATGCTGCGACAATAAAAAAACCGTAATATGATTTCCCGAGCAACTCTCCAAGCCAAAGCGCAAGGCCAATGTTCACTACCAGTGCGAACAGGAAAAATACAATGATGACGCTAAGCCTCGGCACCAGTGAGGTAACCACCTGGGTAGTTGTTTCCAGTAATTTAAGTTTTGAAAGTTCATAGGTTGTTTTGCTGTAAGATTCAACTCTTTCAAACAATGATTCCATTTGACTTGCCGGGGTTTCCATGTGTTCTTTTTGAATGATTACTATCAGCAACAATATGCAATACCCATCAGACACAGATCTGTTGAATATGGCATGTTGCTGATTACCAATTAATTTTACCCATTAAATTTTTTAGTTCACGGCAGAAATCACTTCTGCTTTTACATCTTCGATTTTGTTTTTTCCATTTTTAGCCATGCTGGCGGCATCATTTTTCACAGTTTCAAATTTATCGTTGACACTGCCAACGAAATCATTGAATTTATCTCCCAATTCATGTGCATACTCATTGCTTTTATGGGCAATTCTCCTACGCATGGTTGAACCTTTTTTCGGAGCGAATAAAATTCCTAATGTTGCGCCAACGGCAATACCTGCCAGCATGCCTATCAATATTTTTCCTGAGTTCATAATTTATGTTTTTAATTGTGGTTAAATTAATTAAAGTGTTTAATGTTGATCCGTTCCCTGATGATTTGTATTATAAAATTCTGACAATGAATCCGGGTCATTTGGTATTTTTGACTGTTAAATCTTTTAATGCCTGCCCCAGTTCATTCATGTCGTGATTAAATTCCGCTTTGAATATATCCCATTTGTCTTTTCCCTCTTCTTTATAATCATCCAGCTTCTTTTTCAAATCGGCATTTTTCTGTTCCAGTATGGCAATTTTCTTTTTGTAATCAGCTTTAACGGCTTTTTTATCATGTTCAATTTTTGCGTTAAACTCATTGATTATTTGTTCGTTAGCAGCAATCCTCTCAGTTGTTTCTTTCCTGTAATTTTCGATTTCCGCCAGGTATTCCTTGTTTGCAGTGTTTAAATCATTTTTTGCCTCTATAACATTCTCTTTTGCATTTTCCACCTTTTGTGTAGGGGTATTACAGCTTGTAAAAATTGCACCTGTTACAAGAGTGCAGGCTGCCAGCACCAACATTGATTTTTTCATTTTTTTTTGTTTAATTGTGAATGGATTTTCAAGGTACAAAGGTGGGTCTGTTAATTCTTTAATGTGTTACACAACTTTCGGAATATGTTACATGATTCACACATTCATTTTACTGAGGAAACGCTCAGAAACCGTCAGGTGTCAAAGCATCTTCATCAATGCTGTTGGGTCCATCGGCATTATCAGGTCAGCATAACCTATGTTGGTGAGTTCCACTTCACAAATAATTATAACCTCATCACCTACCATAACGCCTCCTGCTTCCAGGGTTGCATTCCAGATAAGTCCCCAATCACTTCTGAGGATCTTTCCGGTAATTGTAAATCCGGCTTTTTCATTTCCCCATGGATCATTGACAATTCCCCCGAATTGCAGATTTAATTTTATGTTTTTAGTAATGCCCATCATGGTTAATTCACCCCAGAAATCATGATTTCCATCCAAATCTGTTTTTCCGATGTTGATTGACGTAAATGAAATTTGTTTATGATGCTGTACATCGAAAAAATCAGCACTTTTTAAATGCACATCACGTTTTTCATCACCTGTATCGATGGAGGATGCATCAATCCAAAGATCAATTTCAGCAGTTGTGAAATCCTTGCCCGTAGTATAGATACTTGCATCAAATGCCTTGAATGCACCTTTGACATGTGCGATCTTCAGATGTCTGACTTTAAATGTAATTTCACTATGGGCCTGGTCAACAGACCATTTTGTTTTTGTTTCGGGTTCAGTTTTTTTCATTTTTTTGGTGGGTTAAGAGATTGTCTAAATTTATTTTAAGGCTTGATATTCATTGTTTAATAATCCTGCCGTCCTCCATTTCGATGATGCGGTGGGTATTGTGTGCAAATTCTTCATCATGCGTAACAACCAGCAAGGTTTGCTGGTGCTCTTCGGCCAGTTGTTTAAAGATGTTGAAAACGATCAGACTGTTCTTCTTGTCCAGATTACCGGTAGGTTCGTCGCACATGATAATGCTGGGATCGTTGATCAATGCCCGGGCAATCGCTACCCGTTGTTTTTCGCCGCCCGACAATTGATTGGCTTTCTTATCAGCTAACTTTTCAATTTCCAGTCTTTTCAAACGTTCGCCGGCGCGCTGCCTTATTTCAGCTTCCGGATATAAACCCAGCTTTAACCCCGGAAGCATCACGTTTTCCAAAGCCGTAAACTCGTTCAGCAAATAGTGGAACTGGAATACAAAACCTATCTTTTCATTTCGCACACGAGCCAGTTGTTTTGCAGTTCTATCGCGCATACCCTGCTGTCCGATCAGCAGTTCGCCTTCATAGTCAGTATCCATGGTTGACAGGATATAGAGCAGCGTAGATTTGCCGCAACCCGATTTACCGGTGATCGCTACAAATTCTCCTTCATTTATTGAGAATGTAATGTCCTTCAAAATCTCAACAGTCACAGGATCGTGAAAACTTTTACAAATGTGATTGGTTTGTAGAACATTAATTTCGCTCATACTATTTTCCTCTTATGATGATGACCGGGTCAACCCTGCTGGCTTTTCGGGCTGGAGCCCAGCCAGCCAGATAGGTTGTAAAAAGTGAGAACGATGAACCAATCAAATAGAAAACCGGATTGTAGTTGATCGGGTAGGATGTAATACCAGGCAGCGATGCCGAAACGAATGGGATTTGATCAATCACCAAAGAAAACAGGAACCCAAAGAAAAGCCCTGACAAACCTCCAACGATACCAATACTGACGGCAATGATCAGAAAGATGCGGTTTACATCTGTACCAGAGAATCCAATGGCTTTCAGGATGGCGATAGAATCCATTTTTTCATAAATCATCATGTTTAAAATATTGTAAATGCCAAATCCCGCCACAATTAATAATGTTATCCCCACTGCATATGAAATCAGGGTACGGATAAACGAACCGGTTTCGAATTGGGCGTTGGCGGATTGTATGTCTTCAGCATCAGCCTGAAACAGCTGCGCATATTCTTTGGCTATTTCCGGTGCCAGGTTTATATCATTGAGTTTAATTTGAATATCGGTGACATAATCGCTGGGTTTTCCCAGGATTTTTTGCGTTGTGCTGAAGGAAGCATAGCTCTGCACTTTATCCAACTCCTGAATGCCCGATTGAAAAAAACCCACTACTTTTAACGTAAACTGCACTTGATTAACAGTGGTTACCTGAACAATATCGCCCATTCCCGCCATCAGTTTATCTGCCAGTCCTTTGCCTAAAATAATGCTGTTGGCTACATTTTTCAAGTCGAGCGGATTTCCTTCCATCACATATTCACTGAAGTGAAACAAACTGCTTTCTGCCTGAACATCAATACCGCTGATGATCCCGGTGATGTTAACGGATCCATCGGCAAAAAAAACCTGGGCGGTAATGTTAGGCGCGATACCTTTTACACGGACGTCTTTTTTCAGGGCTTGCATAATGGCCCCGCTGTTGTAGATCTCCTGCCGGCTGCTGCTTGATTTTACCGACCGTATAAAATTATAACTGCCTTTATAGACTTTGGAATTATTTACAGGTTGGTGGATGTTGGGCTTGATTTCGTTATAAATCCGGATATGTGCAGTGCGGTTTAACATAATTCCATCCAGCAAACCATTGAGGCCGGACATGAAACTTAATAACGCAATGAACATGGTAATGCTGAATGTAACACCGATTGCCGCCAGCAGTGTTTGTCGCCACCGGGCAAATAAAAGTGATTTCGCAATCCTCAGCAACAGTCGGAGGTTCATGGAATGGGCTTGTATATGATATCATGGACCGTCAATCCACTCCGAATTTCCACCTTCTGGTAGTCCTTAAGGCCAACAACCACCTTCCTCATTTTTCCCTTCTGAATTTTCACCATTGAATCTCCAATGAGATAACTCCTGGGAATGGTAAGGGCTTTTTCTTTCGTACGGATAATGATATTCGCTTCGACGGATAAATTCGGATAAAGGACGGGTGGCTTCGTTAAAAATGATGCTTTGATCGTAAATGATCTCGACTGCTCGTTCATCAATGGTTCAATCTTCTCCACAATTGCTTCAAATACCTCCCCCTTATAGCTGTCCATCGTATACAGTACCTTCTGGCCGTGGCAGACACGGGCAATGTCATATTCATCTACTTTCATTTCAATTAAAAATTCACTGGCATCTCCCACAATTGCAAGTGGGGTCAACGTATTGGCAAATTCCCCTTTTTCTTTAAAGATTTTATAAACCATGCCATTTGCTTCGGCTTTGATGAAATAATCTCCTGCCTGCAAGGCGCTTATCTTCAAATTCGTTTTTGACTGGTTTGATGCAAATACTAATTGCCTGTTTAATTCACGGTAACGAAGGCGTGCCACCTGATAATTGGCAACCGAGTTTTTATATGCCAGCTGCTTTTGTTCAAAATCCATGCGGCTGCCAATGCCCTGCGACCATAAGATACGCTGCCTGGCCAAAATCAAGGAATCATCCTTCATCTTACTCGAAGCAGACCCGATGGTCACTTTTGCCTCGCTTAGTCTATCTGCATTGGCATATATATCGGCGTTGTCGGCTGCCAGTTTCGCATTATAGGTATTCAGTTTCGAAGGCTCATTCATCACCCTGATCAGTGGATCGCCTTTTTTTACCGTATCACCCTCACTGACCAGAATTTCCTGAATTATTCCGTTGACTGTCGAAAAAACCTGATACTGGTTTTTACTTTTAACAATACCAGAAGCATATACCGACTCCGAGATGGTCTCAATTGTTGGATTGATTTTTTCGTTACCGCGTTTGCACGACATTGTCAACAAAATAGCTAAAAAGAGAAGATTGGTCTTCATAAAAGGATGTTCATTAAAACAAGATTTGTTTAAGTTTTGCAGTGTTGAATCCGATCAAAATGAAAATCAGCATCTGTTAATTCCTTTTTTGTCAATGTGGGATTTTCTTCAGAGATTTGTTTCCGGGTTGCGGCAAGACTGGTACAGGGTGTACGTTAT